>JBJMUA010000053.1:0-20635 GCA_045811425.1 Sphingomicrobium sp.
GCTGAGGGTTCGCGCAGCGCACCGACCGGAGCTCCCGAGGATGGCGTCCGCCGGCGCGACTTCCTGAACGTCGCCGCGGTCAGTTTCGCCGGGGTCGGAAGCGTCGTCGCGCTCGCTCCGCTGTTCGTCCAGATGGCGCCCTCCAGGGACGTGCTCGCGCTCGCTACGACCGAGGTCGACATCTCCAAGATCCAGCCCGGGCAGGGGATCAAGACCAGCTGGCGCAAGCAGCCAGTGTTCGTCCGAAACCTGACTCCCAAGGAAATCGCCGAGGCGAATGCCGTGCCGCTGTCGAGCCTGCGCGACCCGCAAACGCTCGCCGAGCGGACGAAGCCGGGCAAGACCAACTGGCTGATCACGCTCGGCGTCTGCACGCATTTGGGCTGCGTTCCGCTGGGCATTTCCGAGGGCGAGAACCGCGGGCCCTACGGCGGCTATTTTTGCCCATGCCACGGCTCCGCCTACGACACCGCGGCGCGCATCCGGCAGGGTCCGGCGCCGCTCAACCTGCAGGTTCCGGACTATAAATTCACATCGGCGACGACGGTCGAGATCGGCTGAGAGGCGATCAGAAGATGAGCTTTTCCTGGGCCAAGAAGTACGAACCCAAGCACCCGGCGATGCGGTGGCTGGACGAGCGGCTGCCGCTGCCGCGGATGGTCTATGGGGCGACCGGCCCGGGCTATCCGGTGCCGCGAAATCTCAACTACCTCTGGAACTTCGGAGTCCTCGCGGGGATCTTCCTCGTCATCCAGATCATGACCGGCATCGTTCTCGCGATGCATTATTACGCCACCACCGACGGCGCGTTCGACAGCGTCAACAAGCTCATCATGCGCGACGTCAACGCCGGTTGGCTGCTGCGCTACGCGCACATGAACGGCGCGAGCTTCTTCTTCATCGTCGTCTACATCCACATCTTCCGCGGCTTATATTACGGGTCGTACAAGGCGCCGCGCGAGCTGGTGTGGATGCTCGGGCTGGTCATCTACCTGTTGATGATGGCGACGGCGTTCTTGGGCTACGTCCTGCCTTGGGGCCAGATGAGCTATTGGGGCGCGCAGGTCATCACCGGTTTCTTCTCCGCCTTCCCGCTGGTCGGCGAGCCGCTCCGCGTGTGGCTGCTCGGCGGCTACGCGCCGGACCAGGCGGCGCTGACCCGCTTCTTCTCACTCCATTATCTGCTGCCGTTCGTGATCGCGGGGGTGGTGATCCTCCACATCTGGGCGCTCCACATCCCGGGGTCCGGCAACCCGACCGGGGTCGACGTCAAGGACGAGCGCGACACGCTCCCGTTCCACCCGTTCTACACCGCGAAGGACGGCTGGTTCTCGGCCTTGTTCCTGCTCCTCTACGCGATCGTGACCTACTTCGCGCCCAACTATCTCGGGCATTCCGACAATTACATTCCGGCGAACCCGCTGGCGACGCCCGCGCACATCGTTCCCGAATGGTATTTCTGGCCGTTCTACGCGATCCTGCGCTCGTTCACCGTCGACTTCATCCTGCCGGCCAAGCTGTGGGGCGTGCTGGCGATGTTCTCGTCGATCCTGCTGCTGTTCTTCCTGCCCTGGCTCGATAAGTCGCCGGTCCGCTCGGCGGTCTATCGGCCGCTGTTCAAGCGCATCAATTGGCTGCTTTGGCTCGACGTGGTCATTCTCGGATGGGCCGGCGGGGGTACGCCGGACACGTTGCATGTCGCGCTCGGCCAGTTGGCCTCCGCCTATTATTTCGCGCACTTCCTGATCGTCCTGCCCCTCGTCTCGAAGTTCGAGACTCCGCTGCCGCTCCCCAATTCGATTTCGGAGAGCGTGCTGCACGGCGAGGCCAAGGAAGCGGCGCCCGCGGGGATCACGCCCGCGGCTGCTCATTAAGGGGAACAGGGGACCATGGTCCGCATCATTGGCTTTTTCGTCGGGCTCGCGTTCGCCGGCGTTCTTCTGATCAGCCTCGGCTTCAACCTGGTCGGCTATATCCAGTCGCCGCCGGAACCGACCGCCGAGCATGAGTTCCACTTGGAGCACAAGGAGCTTGCGCTTCAGTCCAACGGGCCGTTCGGTACCTTCAACGAGCAGCAGGTCCAGCGCGGTTTCCAGGTTTATAAGGAAGTCTGCTCGGGCTGCCACAGCCTGACCCGCGTCGCGTTCCGCGACTTGCACAAGATCGGCTACAACGAGGCCGAGGTGAAGGCGATCGCCAACCAGTGGCAGGTCGAGGTTCCTTCGGTGAACCCCGAGACCGGCGAGCCGGCGACCCGTAAGGCGACCCCGGCGGACTATTTCCCCTCGCCCTACGCAAACGAGACCGCGGCGCGGGCGGCCAACAACAATGCGCTTCCGCCCGACCTGTCGCTGATGGCCAAGGCGCGCCATGGCGGATCGGCCTATATCTATTCGATCCTGACCGGCTATCAGAACCAGCCGGCTGAGCTGGTGAAGAAGTTCCCGGGCGCGAAGACGCCGCCGGGGCTGCACTACAACCCCTATTTTGCCAACCTCAACATCGCCATGCCGCCGCCGCTGACGGCGGACGGCCAGGTGACCTATGCCGACGGCACGCCGTCGACGGTCGACCAGATGGCCAAGGATGTTTCGGCGTTCCTGCTGTGGACCGCGGAGCCCAATCTGCAGGGCCGTCACAAGACCGGCAGCGCCGTACTCGTATTCCTGATCATCGCCACCATCCTGGCCTATATGAGCTACCAAAACATCTGGGCCGGGGCGAAGCGCAAG
Source organism: Sphingomicrobium sp. (assembly GCA_045811425.1). Taxonomy (GTDB): domain Bacteria; phylum Pseudomonadota; class Alphaproteobacteria; order Sphingomonadales; family Sphingomonadaceae; genus Sphingomicrobium. Next base: position 2,733 of record JBJMUA010000053.1, read on the forward strand.
GTTGCGTCCAAGGGTGCGCTGGAGCCCGCGAATGTCGCCAAGCGCAAGCGGGCGAGCAAAAAGGCCGGCGTTACGAGCTAACCGTCGTTGCGAGCGAAGCGAAGCAATCCAGTGACGTTGATTCTGGATTGCTTCGTCGCCTACGGCTCCTCGCAATGACGAATCTCCACGACGACCTAAAGGCGCTGGTCCGCACCATCCCGGACTTCCCCAAGCAGGGAGTCCAATTCCGCGACATCACGACCTTGCTGCTCGACCGCATGGGCCTGGCCCGCGCGGTCGATGCGCTTGCGAGGACGGTCACCGGTAAGGTGGACCTGGTTGCCGCGATCGAGGCCCGCGGCTTCGCCATCGGCGGGGCGCTGGCGGTGAAGCTGGGCGCGGGCCTTCTCTTGATCCGCAAGGACGGCAAGCTGCCCGGCGCAACCATCGCCGAGGACTATGCACTGGAATATGGCACCGACCGGCTAGCGATGCATGTCGACGCCTGCACGCCAGGAGCGCGCGTGTTGATCGTCGACGACCTGCTGGCGACCGGCGGCACCGCGCTGGCCGCGGCACGACTGATCGAGCGGGCAGGGGGCGAGCTGGCCGGCGCCCGCTTTATCATCGACCTTCCCGCCCTGGGCGGCGGAACGGCGCTGGCCGAAGCCGGAATCGATGCGGAGAGCCTAGTCAGTTTCGAAGGACATTGAGTCGGATAAGCGACGGAACGGAGCCCGAACGGTTCACAGCCGGTTCAATCGATAGCGCGCAAAATGCCCTCCGACTCCCAAGGCTTCGGAGAAAATAGTATGTTTGCGTATCCCCTTCGCACCGTGGCGCTGGCCGCCGCCGCCATTGTAGGCCTGTCAGCCTGCACCACTCCCTTTGGCTATAGCGGCGTCTCGGTTGGCGCCAGCAACGGCTATTACGACCCCTACTACGGCGGCTACGGCTATGGCGGGGGCTATCCGGCCTCCGGCTATGGCTACGGCGCCGGTTACCCCGCTTATGGTTATGGCTACGGCGCGGGCTATCCCGGCTATGGCTATGGCTACCAGCCCTACTGGGGCTGGTATGACAATTTCTATTACCCGGGCACGGGCCTGTATGTGTACGACAGCTACCGCCGCCCGCATCGCTGGACCGATGCGCAGCAGCGTTACTGGACCGCGCTTCGCAACCGCGCCGTGAGCACTGGCACCACCAGCCAGCCGGTCGTGGTTCGCGAGAATTGGAATGACTTCGATCGCACTCGTGTCAGGGACCGTGCCAACCGGGTCAGGCAAAGCGTCGAGCGCCCGGCACGCGTCGAGCGGATCCGGCCGGAGCGAGTCGAACGGACCATCGAGCGCCCGGCACGCGTCGAGCGAATTCGGCCGGAGCGTATCGATCGTCAGGTCCGCACTGAATCGACCAGGTCTGCCGTTCGGACCGAGCGACCTGCCCGGCAAGAGCGCGTCGAGCGTAGTTCCGCTCGTACCCAGGCCAGTGAACGGGCTGCGGTTCGGGCGGAGCGCCGATCCGAAGCTCGCAGCGACGGACGTCGCGGCCGCGATCGGAGCGCCGACGAGTAGACCTAGGCCGCGCTCGGCCGGCGCAACATCAACACGATGGAGGTGAACCGCATCACCGGCACCTCGTCCTGGTTGGTGACGATGTTTTCGCTGCGGATAACGCCGATGTGCGGCTTGGACCGGGACGGGGTCGTCTCGATCACCTTGCCGCGCACGGTCAGCCGGTCGCCGGGATAGACGGGTTTCATCCAGCGAAGCTCGTCCACTCCCGGTGAACCGAGCCCGGCCTGCTCGGTCTCCACCACGTGCCGTGCGATCACCGCCATGGTCATGGCGCACGTATGCCAGCCGGAGGCGGCGAGGCGGCCGAAATGGGTCTTGGCCGCTGCCTCGTCGCTGAGATGAAATGGCTGTGGGTCATATTTGCGCGCGAATTCGAGGACTTCTTCGCGCGTCACGTCATAATGGCCGAACAGGGTTTCCTGGCCGACCTCAAGGTCGTCGAAATAGATCATTAGCCACCATCGCCCGTTTAGGCGGGGATGGAAAGTGGCAAAATGAAACCCGTCGTGCCGATCGCGCGACGGGTTTCTTTGTTGATCAGACTAGAATTTGCGGCCGACGCGAAGGCCAATCGTCCGAGGTCGAGTCACTGTCGTGTAGATCTTGGGACCAATCTCCGTCAGGCCCTCCGGATCGCCGCAGACGGTTTCGAGGCACTGCACACCCTTCGTCACCTGACCCCGAACATCGAACAGATTCTTGACATACAGGTCGACGGACCAAGGCCCTTTCTCGATGCCTGCGGATGTGTCCACCAACGTATAGGCGTCAAGGTCGCCCAGGATCGATCTCTCCAGGTCCCGCAGGTCCTGGCGGCGGTCGCCTTCATACGATACGGCGAGCTGGACGTGGGACTTGATGTCGGTCGTCAGATTCCAGTCGTAGCGGACGCGGCTGTTCAACTTCCACTTTGCCGTGATCGGCAGGCGCGTGCCTTTCTCAGCAAGCGTCTCGTTGATTTCGACGGGTTCGTTGCCAATCACACCGTTGCCGTCGAGATCGGCATCGATAGTGCAGTCAAATTCTTCATTTGCGATCTTGCAGAAGTCGTTCCGGAGTTCGGCATCGTTGTAACTTACTCCAGTGCTCCAGCTCAGGCCGGGCGCCAGGCGCAGGTAAAGGTCGGCCTCGGCGCCCCGGATGCGTGCGTCACCCGCGTTGCGGATCTCAGTCAGTCCGTTCTGTCCGAGGAAGGACAGTTGAATGTCCTTCCAGTTTTCCTGGTAAATGGCGAAGTTGAAATGCGACCCCGTACCAAAGCTGATCTTCGCTCCGGCTTCGTAGTTGACCAGGAAATCCGGGTCATAAGGCGGGAGAATGCCGCGACGGTTGATGCCGCCGGGTCGGAAGCCCTTGGATAGGGTTGCATATAACAGCAAGTCGTCGTTCGGCTTATATGTCGCGTTAAACCGATAGACCGCGCCATTGCCCTTGGTCGTCTTGTCGACGTTGGTGCATGGCCCTCCGATAGTCGGCGGAGGGAACAGAGGGCATCTGTATTGTGGATTGGAACTGTACCCTGGATGCGACGCGAAGTCGCCTGGGATGAACCAGTTGAAGCCGAAGAAGCCTTCCAGTGAGTTCTTGTACCAGTAATAGCGCCCGCCGGCCGTAAGGCTTAGCTCGGGCGTCACGTCATAGGTCATTTCGCCGAAGATGGCCTTGTCGCGATCGACGCGAAGCTGCTTGGTCAGCCAGATGTTGCTCTCGGTACCCGGAACGACGAGGAAGTCCGCCAGATTGTCGATAATATAGTTCTGCTCGATGTTGTGTTCCTGGCGCTGGTAGAAAAGACCACCGACCATCCTGAGCCGCTTGTCCGCCGGCGAAGTGAACCGTAGTTCGTGCGACATTTTTCTGAAGCTGTCATCCGAAACGATATATTGCGTCGGGTCGATCGGATTGTAATCATTGTCGTACCAGTAGGCGCCATATCCGGACAGCGCGTCATAGAAGTAGGAATAGTCGGAGTAATCAAACTCGCCGTCGATCTGGCGCCTCATATATGCGCCGGCATAAGTCATGTCGAAGTTGCCGATCTTGCCTTCAACCGTCAGCGCCGCCTGGAACCATTTGTCTTTGGTTTTTTCGTAATGGAACTGCATGATCTCGAGTTCATCGAGACCACTTTCCTCAGAAAACGAGCCATAGGCCGTCTGGACTTGACCCATGATCTGGGGCGTGATCGTCCAATTTTCGTTGAGGTCGACCTTGAGCGCGGCGCGGGCGCCATAGGTGTAGACGTCGTTGTAGTTGTCTTCGGCCAGATCGTGATAATTGGAGCTGCTGTCGGGGTCGTCATTGTCGATCGTGATGCCGCTCGTCGGATAGGTGCGGGTGCCATGAATATTGTCGATGTAGCCGCCGTCGCGCGTGTACCAGGCGACGACGCGGGCGGCGATGTTGCTGCTTAGCGGGGTGTTGATAAATCCCTCGGCGGTGTAGCCAAAATCACCGTGGGCAATCTTGTTCACCTCCAGGCCGACTTCACCATAGGTCCCGCTTGTGTCGGGCTTATTGGTGATAATGCGGATCGTGCCGGCTTCGCTTGATGCGCCATAGAGCGTGCCCTGTGGCCCGGCCAGCGCCTCGATGCGCTCGATGTCGAAGATGTGCAGGTCCAGCGCGCCCTGGATGGTCGTAATCGGCTGCTCATCCAGATAGGTGCCGACGCTGGGAAGTGATGCGGAGTGATTGGCGTTTTCGCCGCTGGCTACGCCACGGAAATAGACGTTGGCCGCGCCGGGCCCCAGAGACTGCTGGGAGAGGCTCGGGATCATCTTGGCATAGTCGTCGAATGAATCGACATGGTTGTCGTCCAGCGTCTTGGTGCCGAAAGCGGTGATGGCGATCGGCACATCCTGCAGGTTCTCGACGCGCTTGGTTGCAGTGACGACAATCTCTTCGCCCTCATTTTGCACGCGCTGTACCGGGGCTGGTGCAGGGACAGGTTGCTCGGTCGCCGGCGCCTCTTGCGCGCTCGCTGCCGTCGCAACGAACAGGGCCGTGGATGCAAGAAACAGTCCGCAAGTGCGGCGGGCGAAGGACGTCCGTGTCGTCATGATATTCCCCCAGTAAATCGGGAGAGAGACTGTGGCGCTACCCCCAGTCCGTCAATCGACTTTCGTCACGCGGCTGTCACGATTCTGCGGGAACTATGGCCTTGGTGCATCATCCCAATGCTGGAGCGCAGGGCCTAGCGCGTCCTTCAACGGGCCCAGCCATTGCTCGAAGGGCTTCCACTGGTCGAAACCGGACCGGCTTAATGGTTGCCGGACCTGCTCGCTGCTGGCGGTGCGCACCGCCCGTTTTGTCTCATGGAAGCGAAGGCAAGAATCCTCCCATTCGAGCCCGCAATAGTGAAGCAATGCGCGGATTTCTGCCTCTGGATCATCCACCAACCTCTCATGGATCACGCGGTGGATCTTGCCTGGCTGCACCAGGTCGAGGTGCGCCATGAGCCTCACATAATCGGCATAGAAACGGCCGATATGCGCCAGATCGTAACTGAATGCCTGGCCGCGGGCGAAATGCTGCTTGAAGTTGGAAAAGCCGCAGTCGAGCGGATGGCGCCTGGCATCGATGATCTTTGCATTGGGCAGGATCAACCGGATGAAACCGGCGTAGAGCCAGTTGTTCGGCATCTTGTCGATGAAGAAGGGCTTGGCCTGGCTACGCTGGATGCGGGTGCGATCCAGATATTCCTGCCCAAGCGCCTCAAGGGCCCCACCATCCAGGTCGGCGAGCGCTTCGGGATAGGCACCTTGCTCGTCGCGGCCATGTTTGCCGTCGATGCGTCGCGCCACGGCATGGATGTCGGGCAGTTCCATCGTGCCTTCGACCTGGCTGTGGCTCGCCAATATCTGCTCCAGCAAGGTGGAGCCGGCGCGGGGGAGACCGAGAATGAAGATAGGATCGGGTGCTTCACATCCCTGACCATCGCGCGCCGCAAAAAAGTCGTGTGACATCAGCGCGATGCTGCGATCGACGATACCGGTGATACGCTCAAGGTTGTGGCCCAGCTGTGCCGCGCGGATGCGATTACCGGCGGCATAATGATGCCAAGCCTGGTCAGTGTCGCGTCGGTCCTCGAACGCCTTGCCCAATGCGAAGTGTAAGTGGAGCTCATCATCGACGTTCAGCGCCGCATCATCCAATGCAGCCTCCATCGCGGCGACATCGCTATTGTCAAACCTTACGGTTTTGAGATTGGCCAGGCTCCACCACACTTCGCCAAGGCTGGGAGCAAGTTCGATGGCCCGGCGATAGGCGGCGATCGACTCGTCCTGCTCGCCAACCGTCTTGAGCAGATGCGCCAGGCTCATCCAGATCTTCGGCTGCTCGCCATGGCGATCGAGGACCTCGCGATAAAGGGCAATTGCTTCCTGATAGCCGCCGATGCGACCCAGCGCGGCAGCGCGAAGGTTGCGGTAGCCGTCGGCCAGCTCGCTGTCGGCGGTCAACAGATCGAGCTGGTCGATCGCCTCCGCGGCGCGGTTCTGGCGATAAAGCACGGTCGCGAGGTTGGCCCGGGCATTCTGGAACGACGGCGCCAGATCCAGTGCGCGTCGCAGCAGGCTCTCGCTGTCATGCAGCCGGCCGATCCGAGCTGCCAGCTCGGCCAGCATGCGGATCGCGGAAAAATCATAAGGGTCCCGCCTTAGCCGCTCCTTCAGCAATGGCTCCGCCTCATGCAGCCGGTTCGCGAATAGCGAATGGCCAGCGCGCATCAGCGTGGGGTCAGTCGTCGCGGCCTTTATCGCTCGCTGTTCGATCTCGGCGGCTTCTTCCGGCTGGCCCGTCGCGCGGAGTGCCAGGCCGAGCAGGCGAAGCGCCTGAGGAGAATTGTGGCGGGAGGCGAGCGCCCGGCGTGCCAGCGTTGCAGATAGCTCCGGATCAATTTCCAGCGACCCGTAGCCCTCGACCAGCGGGTTGTTGTTGGCCAGTTCCTGCATCTCCCCACACATATGGCCTTGGTGGGGCAAAAATTCCGCTTCGCCAAGCCTCGGTTCTGCGTTGCGATCACTCATGCTAGTCTAGGGGCCTGAAGCTTAGGGAGCACGCGATGAAGCCCTTCACGACCTTAGCCGCCATCATCTTCGCCCTGATGGCATTGTTGCATGCCTATCGGATCGGAACCCATTTCCAGGTGATCGTCGGCAGCCACACGATCGCCCAAGAGGTCAGCTGGGTCGCGCTCATCGTCGCGGCGATTCTAAGCGTCGGCCTGTTCCGCGAGGCTAGACGTTGAACTTGAAGTGGAGGACGTCGCCGTCCTTCACGACATAGTCCTTGCCCTCCTGGCGCAGCTTGCCGGCGTCGCGCGCCCCGGCTTCGCCGTTCAGCGCGATATAATCCTCATAGGCGATGGTTTCGGCACGGATGAAGCCACGCTCGAAGTCCGAATGGATTTCGCCGGCCGCCTGCGGCGCCTTCGATCCCTTTGCGACGGTCCAGGCCCGCGCCTCCTTCGGCCCGACGGTGAAGAAGGTGATCAGGTGGAGGAGCTCGTATCCGGCGCGGATGACGCGGGTGAGCCCGGTCTCGTGGAGGCCCATTTCCTCGAGGAAGGCGATCCGCTCATCCATGTCCATGCTGACCAGGTCGGCTTCGATCGCGGCCGAGACGATGACGGCTTCCGCGCCCTCCGCATGGGCCTTTTCGAACACCCGGGCGGAATGGGCATTGCCCGACGCCGCCTCGTCCTCATTGACGTTGCAGACGTAAAGCACCGGCTTGGCCGTCAACAGCTGGGCCTGGGCGAAATGCCGCGCTTCCTCTTCATCCTTGGGCCTGGTCAGGCGGGCCGGCTTGCCCTCGCGCAACAGGTCCAATGCCTGGGACAGGACCGAGGCCGCAATTTTCGAATCCTTGTCGCCGGTCTGGCCGCGCTTGACCAGGTTCGGGACGCGCTTTTCCAGGCTTTCGAGATCGGCAAGCAGCAGTTCGGTTTCGACGATCTCCGCGTCGGCAATCGGGTCGACCTGGTTCGAAACATGCTGGATGTCGTCATCCTCGAAGCAGCGCAGGACATGGACGATGGCGTCCACCTCGCGAATATTGCCAAGAAACTGGTTGCCCAGGCCTTCGCCCTTGGACGCGCCTTTCACCAGTCCGGCAATGTCGACGAAGGCAAGCTGGGTCGGGAGGATCTTCGCCGACTTTGCGATCGCCGCGAGCTTGTCGAGACGCGGATCGGGCACCGCCACTTGCCCGACATTCGGTTCGATCGTGCAAAATGGATAATTGGCCGCCTGCGCCGCCTGTGTTTCGGTCAATGCATTGAAGAGGGTCGACTTGCCAACGTTTGGCAGGCCGACAATGCCGCAGCGGAAGCCCATGTAGGTTGTTGATCCTGTGACAATGATTGGGAATTGCCGAGGCCACTAGAGGCTCAGCGGCCATCTGGCTAGCGGCCGCGATCAGCCACCGCGTGCTGCCTAGGCGAAATTGAAGCTGACGCTGAGGCGCTCCGACTTTGCCGCGCCCGGCAGGACTTCGTGCCTCAGCCAGCTTTCCCACATCAGCAGCAGGCCCGGAGCCGGATCCAAAGCGGCAAGGGGCTGCAGCTCTGCGGGCGCATCCTCTCGCCGGACCGGCGCGGCCATCATCATCGGCAGCCGAGGATCCTCGAAGCGGATTGCTCCGCCGCCCGGGGGAACCTCGACATAGAAGGTGCCCGAAATGATCGAATGCGGGTGGATGTGGGCGCTGTGATGACCGCCCGGCTTCAGCAAGTTGACCCACAGGCTGTCCAGCTTCGGCTTGCGGCCAAGATCGAAAGCCAGTTCGGTCGCAAAGCCTGCGGCGTGCCGCACCAGCTCCCGATGGAGTTCCGCGAACGCCGGATCACGCTTGGGCAGGTCGTTCAGGGATGCATAGCTGGTATATCCTTTGTAGGCCTTGTCGCGGCTCCAGCGCCGGCCGGCCTGGTCATCTTCCGCGAGCGACCGGATCGAATGGGCAAGCTCGGCCAGAAGCTCCTCGTCGTCGATCAATGCTTCATAGAGCCTGGTGGCGAACAGGGTGCGGGACATGGCCTTGCCCTTACGGTCCTCCGATGCGATGCGCAAAGCCAATGGAGGGGGCCATGACCGTCAAGCTTGCCCGCGTCGACAGCATTTTCCCGATCCCGCTCTATCGCTACCGGGTCGATCAGCCCGGCCTGAACGAGGCACTGTCGAAGGAGATCGCGCAGCGGCGCAAGGCGGAACAGGGGATGGAGAACCGCAATCGCCTTGGCTGGCAATCCAAGCATGATTTCTTCCAGCGTCAGGAAGAAGGGCATGTCGGATTGGCGCGGACCTTCGCCGAGGTCACCAAGCAGACGATCCACGCGCTCGATTCAGGCGCCGACTTCGGCAAGTTCAACGTGCTGTTGAACGGCTGGGTCAACGTTAACCCGCCCGGCGGCTACAACAGCCCGCACCAGCACAGCGACGCGCATTTGTCGGGCGTTTATTATGTCGATGTGCCGAAATCGAAGTCGGATAGTGGAGGAGCGATCGAGTTCATCTCGCCGCACCCGGTACGGCTGCTCAGTACCTTGATCCGATCGCCCTTGTTCAGCGATCGGGTGCGGGTCCAGCCGGCTGCCGGCGACCTGCTCATCTTTCCCAGCCAGCTGCTCCACTGGGTGCATCCCAACGACAGCGGCAAGCCGCGGGTGACCGTCGCGTTCAATGCCACGATCCAACCCAAGCGTTAGCGATCCGCGGCTTCGTCCGGGGCTTCAAAGACCGTTGCCGCGCCCGCTCGTTCGAAGGTCAGGTTCACGGATCGCTTGCCGGCCGGCAGCGTGCAATGAAGCGTCCCGGCTGGCACCGTGACGAATTGCCCCGGTCCGACCACGACTTCGCTGTCGACGAACTGAACGATCAATTCGCCATCCACGCCGTAAAAGGTTTCATCCGAATCGGGATGCCGGTGCCAAGGAAATGGCTCCGTCATGACACTCATCCGGATTTCATGGTCGTTGACCGTCGCAAGGGACAGGTTGCGATATGGCTCGTCGATCAGGCGACTGAGCGCGAGGGGATCGAGGAGCAGGAGCGGGGCTGCCAGGATTGAAGTCATGCGAATAGGGTGAACCCAGTTCCCTTGACGCTCAAATTGAATTGAGCGCGCCGCCAATAAGAGGCGCTTATCAGCCCTGCTGCAGCCGCAGCGCCACCTCGCTCATGAAGCGGGCGTCTTCGCCGCTGGCCAGCCAACTCGCCTCGGCGGCGACCGCGCCGAGCAGGTCCGACAAGGGCTCTATTTCGCTTTTGGCGTAATTACCGAGGACATGGCCGGTCACTTTATCCTTATGGCCCGGATGGCCGATGCCGATGCGCACGCGGCGAAACTCCGGGCCGAGCGACGCATCGATCGAGCGCAGCCCGTTGTGGCCAGCCGTGCCGCCGCCGACCTTCACCTTCACCTTCATCGGCGCGAGGTCGAGCTCGTCATGGAATGCGGTGAGCGCGCCAATATCGAGTTTATAGAACTTAAGCGCCTGTTGAACCGCGTCGCCGCTGACGTTCATGTAGGTCTGGGGCTTCAGCAGCAGGATCTTGTAGCGGCCGATGCGGCCCTCGCTGACCAGGCTGCGGAATTTCTTCTGCCACGGGCCGAAGCCATGCAGGGCGGCGATGGCGTCCACCGCCATGAAGCCGACATTATGCCGGTGCAGCGCATATTTATCGCCCGGATTGCCGAGCCCCGCCCAGATTTGCATCGGCGCTGTCCCTGCCAGCAAAAACGCCCACCCCGCAAGCGGGATGGGCGTCTTTGTTCATCGAGAAGCGGATGGAAGCTTAGGCTTCCTCGCCGCCCTCGGCGCTGCCTTCGCCTTCGGCCTCGGCTTCGCCCTCTTCCTCGCCGACGGTCGGGACTTCGCCCTCAGCCGCAGCGGCTTCTTCTTCGGTTTGCTTCATCGCCGACGGTGCGACGATGGTTGCGACGGTGAAGTCACGGTCCTCGATCGCGACCTTGGTGCCTTCGGGCAGCTTGACCTCGCTGATGTGGATCGAATCGCCGATTTCCAGCCCGTCGAGCGGGATGTGGATCTCGTCGGGGATGTGAGCCGCGTCGCACACCAGTTCCAGCTCGTGCTGGACGATGTTGAGCACGCCGCCGCGCTTCAGGCCCGGCGATGCTTCTTCATTGTCGAAGCGGACCGGGATCGCCACGGTCACCTTGCTGTGCTCGCCGATGCGCAGGAAGTCGACATGGACCGGACGGCTGGTGACGGGATGGAACTGCACGTCCTTGGGCAGGGTGCGGTTCGGCTTGCCTTCCAGCTCGATCATGACGACCGAATTCATGAAGTGGCCCGTGCTCAGCATCTTGACGAGGAGCTTTTCCTCGACGTGGACTGATAAGGGGTTCTTCTTGTCGCCGTACACCACGGCGGGGACCCGGCCTTCGCGGCGCAGTGCACGGGAGGCTCCCTTGCCAGCCCGATCGCGCGCTTCGGCGGGCAGCGTCAGCTGTTCGCTCATTTCGCAATTTCCTTCATAGGTTTACTGCCCCGCCACGCCTCCAGGGATGACCATGGGTGGGCAAGCGCGCGCCTATAGGGGCGCGACCAAATTTTGGCAAGTTACGAGAGGACTAGCCGATACGGGCCGAAGAGATGCCCCGCTCGGCGAGCCAAGACTGAACGCTGTCCTTGCCCGCCAGATGGCCCGATCCGACAGCCACGAATACCGTGCCTGGTTGATCGAGGCGATCGACGATCCATTGTCCCCAGCGGGCGTTGCGGTCGGCAATCAGCATCCGATAGGCAGTGGGCGCCTTGGCTTCGAATCCGGCCAGCATAATCGAGAAAGTCCCCGTGTCGCCGCGGGTCCAGGCGCCAAGCAATTCGTTGAGCGTAACCGTCGCCGGCGCATCCGTTGCGGCAGGGTCGGGCTGGGCGGGAATACGCGCCAGCTGCCCAAGCTGGTCTTCGAACCGCTCGAGGCCACCAACCTGCTTGCCTTCATTTTCGGCAGTACGGCGCAGCACGCTGTCCGCCCCATTATCGACCGAGAGTCCCAACTCCCGGCCCTGGTAAACCGCCTGCTGGGTCTGGGCGATGAAGGGCCTCAGCCTGCGTGATCCATTGCCCGACGCCTCGGTAACCTGATCAAGCGCGGCAGCTTCCACTTCCTGCCGGCTCTTCGGAACCACGGTTTCAAGCACAAGTTCGTCCGAGCCGTCGAATGCCTGGCGAATACCCTTGTCAAACCACACGGTGCGGCCGTCCAGCGTGTGAAATGTGCCGAACAGGTAGATGGTCGTATCGGCGTCGCGAATGACCCACATTGCGGGCGTTGCGCGGACAATAGATGGGGCAGGCATGGCAGGAATTGGCCCCGATTGGCTGTTGGCCGTGGACGCGAGCAGCAACGTCAGTGCGCCGGCACTGTATTTTGCAAATCGCCTAAAGGGCGACACACGCCCGCTGCCAAACAGTTTTCGTACCACCTGCGTCCCCCGCCGGTTGAGAATTCAACCTTTGGGGACAAATGGTTAACGGTCAATCAGCACTTACCCTATCTGCCGTTTATTTGCGACGAACGGAGGAACTTTTTGATGATTACTGAACGCGTGTGACTTTAAGACCCTGATGTTCCAACAGGCTGACCACCGACTGATCGCCGGCAAGGTGGCCCGCGCCCACGGCGACCAATACCGTTCCCGGGCGGTCGAGGCGGCCCTTGACCCACTTTGCCCAATTGGCGTTCCGCTGAAGCAGCAGCGCATCCTTCAGTTCCGGTGCGTCGCCCAGGTCGCTGTTGAAGCTTTCCGCGATCGCTTTCACATCGCCCCGGCTCCAGGCCTCCAGCATTCCGGCAAACTGATCCTTCCACGCGGCCGGATCCTCGAGCACCGAAACCAGGAACTTACGTTGTGCCGCCTCCGGCAATCGGTCAAAAAAACCGAGCTGCTCGGCATTGGTTTCCAGCTGGTCAACCGGCTTATGGCCGATCTCAAACTGCTTCCTCAGCGTCGATTCGACGCCGGACGCCGGATCAAGGCCAAGGCTCTGATACTGCACACCAAGCAGGATGAAGGCGGCCGCCCAGGTTTCCAGCCTGTCCAGGGCCTCGGCGGGCACTCCCGATTGCGAGATCGCTGTCTGAAGCGCGGCCTTCTTGTCCGGCGGAACCCGATCCATGATCGGGGGCAGGTTGGGCGAAATGGCCAGCTTGAACAGTTCGCCCATGGTCGCGGCCGGATTTTTCTCGTCGATCAGCGTTTCGAGAACCAGGCTGTCGGACACCGCAGCCGCCTTGTCGAATGCGGGGCTGCGCCATTGGGTACCCTTCGGCAGCAGGTGGATCGTGCCGAACAAATAGATGGTCGTGTCCTCGTCAGCGACCCTCCACATTGCCGGGCTGGCGGCCTTGGGTTCCGCCGCCGGGGCGGTGCCGCACGCCGTTACGGCAATGGCGGAAATGGCGGCCAGGCGACGGCCGAAACGCTTCAACAGGCTCATAAGGATCCATTGCTCCCTTTGCTCTGGACGGAAAGGTAGGGTGTCGATCCATGCTCGTCCACTTGCCGAGGCCGGAATCATCGGCCAAAGCCGCCCAACTGTATCGAGACGGGATTAATCGCACGTGAGCTTGAGCTTCCAGGACCTGATCCTGACCCTGCACCATTATTGGGGGGATCAGGGCTGCGTTATCCTGCAGCCGTACGACATGGAAATGGGGGCCGGGACCTTCCATCCCGCAACCGTGCTGCGAGCGCTTGGCCCCGAACCCTGGAAGGCGGCCTATGTGCAGCCGTGCCGCCGACCGACCGACGGCCGATATGGCGAAAACCCCAACCGGCTGGGCCATTATTACCAATATCAGGTCATGCTGAAGCCAAGCCCGGAAAATCTGCAGGATCTTTACCTGGGCTCCCTGGACGCGATCGGGATAGACCCGCTGAAGCATGATATCCGGTTCGTCGAGGATGATTGGGAAAGCCCGACATTGGGCGCGTGGGGCCTGGGCTGGGAAGTGTGGTGCGACGGGATGGAGGTGACTCAGTTCACCTATTTCCAGCAGGTCGGCGGGTTCGATTGCAAGCCGGTATCGGGCGAGCTGACCTACGGGCTCGAACGGCTGGCGATGTACATCCAAGGGAAGGACAATGTGTTCGACCTCGCCTTCAACAAGGATGGCGTCACCTATGGCGACGTCTTCCTGGAAAATGAGCGGCAGATGTCGAAGTGGAACTTCGAGGTTGCCGACACCGACCGCCTGTTCGATCTGTTCAAGCAGGCCGCAGCGGAGAGCGAGAACAGCCTGAGCGCTGGAGTACCGATTGCGGCCTATGAGCAGGCGATCAAGGCCAGCCATATCTTCAACACCTTGCAGGCCAGGGGAGTCATCTCGGTCGCCGAGCGCCAGGCATATATCGGCCGCGTCCGCGACCTCGCCAAAGGCGCATGCGGGGCGTGGATGGCGCATCTGGGATACCAGGCGTGAGCGCCGACTTTCTTCTTGAATTATTCAGCGAGGAAATCCCCGCACGGATGCAGGCCAGGGCGCGCAACGACCTGGCGCGCATGTTCGCGGAGAGCCTTGGCGCAGCTGGGCTTAGCCACGATGGGATCACGACTTACTCGACGCCGCGGCGGCTGGCGCTCATCGCGCGCGGCCTTCCGCTGGCAACGGAGGGCGCGAGTGAGGAGCTGAAGGGGCCGCGCACTTCGGCCCCTCCACAGGCGCTCGAAGGGTTTCTGCGCAAGACCGGACTAACCAAGGAGCAGCTGACCGAACGCGACGGCATCTGGTTCGCGCTGATCGACAGGCCCGGACGTGCGACCAGCGAGGTGCTGGCCGAAATGGTGGCGGCGATCGTGCAGGATTTCCCCTGGCCCAAGTCGATGCGCTGGAGTGCCAGGTCTGCGTCAACTGCGTCGCTGCGCTGGGTGCGACCGTTGCATTCGATCGTGGCGCTGCTGGGCGAAGATATTGTGGCGGTCAATGTCGAGGGAATCCAATGCGGCGCCACGACGCACGGTCACCGGTTCCATCACCCAGGGCCGATCACCATCGGCGGCGCTCATGATTATGTCGAGAAACTGCGCGCCTGCCATGTGATCGTCGACCAGGAGGAGCGCGAGGCGACCATCCGGAAAGGCGCGGCCGCGGCGGCGAAGGCAGGCTTCGCGCTGGTGGAAGACGAAGGACTGGTGGTCGAGAATGCCGGGCTGACGTCGCTGCCCGTGCCGTTGCTCGGCTCGTTCGATCCGGCATTCCTGGATGTGCCGGAGGAGGTGATCCAGCTCACCGCCCGAATCAACCAGAAATATTTCGTGATGCGGGACAATGGAGGGAAGCTTGCTCCGCACTTCGTCTGCATCGCCAATATCAACGCCGATGACGACGGGAAGGCGATCATCGCCGGTAATGAGCGGGTGCTCGCCGCGCGGCTCGCCGACGCCCGCTTCTTCTGGGAGCATGACCTCAAGGTCCCGCTCGAGGAGCAGGCGAAAAAGCTGTCGGGCATCGTCTTCCACGAGAAGCTGGGCAGCGTCGCCGACAAGGTGGAGCGGGTGGCCAAGCTGGCTCGCTGGCTGGTTGAACAGCAAATCGTCATCCCCGCGAAAGCGGGGACCCAGCCTAACAAAGAAAAAATGGGTTCCCGCTTGCGCGGGAATGACGAAGAAGTGGCAGCGCTCGCCGACCAGGCCGAGCGCGCCGCGCGGCTGGCCAAGGCCGACCTTGTCACCGGCATGGTCGGCGAGTTCCCGGAGCTGCAGGGCTTGATCGGCGGCTACCTCGCCCGCGCCCAGGGTGAGCCCGACGCGATCGCTGACGCCATTCGCGATCATTACAAGCCCGTCGGGCAGGGTGACGAGGTGCCCAAGGCGCCGGTATCTGTGGCGGTGAGCCTGGCGGACAAGCTGGATACGATTTGCTCTTTCTTCGGGATCAATCAGAAGCCGACAGGCTCGAAAGACCCGTTCGCGCTGCGCCGGGCCGCAATCGCCGCGATCGAGCTTATTATCCGCAACGCCATTCGCCTTGATCTGACCCGGGCGATACGGGGATCGCTCGCCAATCGGGCCGGACAGTCTGCCGATGCAGCCATTGCCCATCGCCTTGATCGCACCGCGCCTGAGGTTCTCGATTTCTTCGGGGACCGCCTCAAGGTGCAACAACGCGATGCCGGGGTGCGTTACGACCTTATCGACGCGGTGTTCGCGCTCGGTGGTGAAGACGATCTGGTGAGACTGTTGGCGCGGGTGGAAGCATTGCAGCAATTCGTGGAGACGCCCGAGGGCGCCGACCTGCTGGCTGCCTACAAGCGCGCGGCCAACATACTGAAGAAAGAGAAGTGGGAAGGCTCGCAGGCGCAGGGAATCCCGCAGACCGGAGATGAGGACCCGCATGTGCTGGTCGACGAGTCGGCGATGTCCGAGGCGGTGACTGGATTGATCACGGCCTCGACCTTGCCGGCCGACGCACCGCCCGATGAGCGGGCCCTGGTCGAGGCACTCGACAATGCCGAGCCCAAGGCGATCAAGGCGATCACGGACGAGGATTTCACCGCCGCCATGGCCGCGCTTGCGACCTTGCGCGGGCCGATCGACGCCTTCTTCGACAAGGTGACGGTCAACGATCCCGATCCGGAGACGCGCAGGCGGCGGCTCAACCTGCTGCAGCGGTTCCGCGATTCGGTGAGCGCGGTCGCCGATTTCGACAAGATCGAGGGCTGATAAGGCCAGCTAGGTGTCGCGTTCGTCGACGACCCCATCGTTGTTGCGATCCTTGATGGCAGCGGCACGCAAGGAATCCCGTTCGCGCCATTCCTTTTCGCGTTCGGCGTGGACGCGCTCCAATTCCGCGCGGCGATCGACCTCGGTATTGTAGCGATGCTTCCATTTGCGGCCGCCGCCGGAGAAAATAAATCCTCCGACTAGGAGGCCGAGCAGGAATACCAACAGGACGATGATCCATTGGTCGGTGGTAAATGTGAGCATGGGTCTTCCCCTGTATGTTACAGGGCCTCAACCAATTGGCGCCGAAACGAGTTCCGCCGCCGTGCTCTGGTAGCACGACGGCGGCCTCGCTCCTGCCCCCCGCGGAGCGCGGTTTTATTGCTTGAACAGGTTGTCGCTGATCGAACAGGCGGCCGGACCCAGGATCACGATGAACAGGGTCGGCAGGATGAACAGGATCAACGGAACGGTCATGATCGCCGGAAGGCGGGCTGCCTTTTCTTCCGCGCGCATCATGCGCTCGTTACGGAATTCGGCGGATAGGACGCGCAGTGCCGAAGCCAGCGGCGTACCGTATTTCTCGGTCTGGATCATGGTCGTCACCACGCCGCGGATCGCCTCCAGATCGACGCGGGTGGCAAGATTCTCGAAAGCCTGGCGGCGTTCGTTGAGGAAGCCCAGCTCGATCGCGGTCAGGCCGAACTCGTCGCCCAGCTCCGGATATGCCTTGCCCAGTTCCTTGGCGACGCGGTTGAATGCCGCGTCGACGGTCAGGCCCGCCTCGGCGCAGATCACCAGCAGGTCGAGTGCGTCGGGCAGGCCCTTGCGGACCGCGTCACTGCGCTTTTTGACCTTGTTGCTGAGCCACAGGTCGGGCGCCTTGTAGCTGCCGACCAACGTACCCGCGACCGCAGCGTACTTCTTGAACGCCGACCAATCGGGGAAGAAGTCGACGCCATAGATCAGCACCACCGCGCCGATGCCCAGCACGACAGGCAGTACGAAACGGGCGAAGATGATGAAGAAGGCCAGGTCCTTGGTGCGGATGCCGGCCTGCATCAGGCGGATCTGCGTCTTCTTGATCTGGTCGTCCTGCAGCATCTTGAAGCTGCCGAGGATGCCCCGCACGCGATCGGCGGCGACAATCATGTTGGTCAGCTTCTTGCGCTTGTTGGTCGAGGCGACGATGCCGGCCTTGAGCTGTTCGCGCCGCTCGTTAAGCGCCTTCACCCGGCGCGCCATCGGATCGCGCACGGTCGTCGCCGCATAGATGGCGGTCAGCACGGCCAAGGTGGCGACCGCGCTTAGGACGGTCGCAACCCAGATGACGTCGATGCCGAATAATGTAGGTCCTGGAGCTGCCATCATCTGGTTCCACTAAATCTCAAAGCTGACCATTTTGGCCATGATGAACACGCCGATGCTCATCCAGCACAGGCCGCCCAGGCCGGCGACGATGAGCCGCTGGTCTTCGAAGAAGCCGTGCATGTAACCCGGGTTGACCATCGTCACGAGCCCGAAGACGATGAAAGGCAGCGAGCCGACGATATAGGCCGATGCTTTCGATTCCGAACTCATCGCGCGGATCTTCAGCTTCATCTGTCCACGCTTGCGAAGCACGTCGGCGAGGTTCGACAGGGTCT
>JBJMUA010000054.1:0-11944 GCA_045811425.1 Sphingomicrobium sp.
CTTCGGCTATCTGGATTCAGGCGGCGGCTCGAACGGCGCCAATGGACTTCGCGAGGATTTGGGCTGGGTCAATCCGCCGGGCGAATGCTCGCCGACTTCCGGTGTCGATACAAAGCCCGGTGCTTCGGTTTCGGTAACCGACGCGCTCAACACGCGGTTCGATATCTATGACGGCACGACCAGCTGCCTCGGGGGCGGCGACTGCCCGGCATCCATTAACAGCATCAAGGATTTGAAGCGTCCCGCCGACGCCAGTGGCATAAATGCCTGCAAGCTCCACAACCAGGGCTGGCAAATGGATGAATCAGGCGCCGGCTATTATGGCCAGAACGTCCCGACTTCCAATGCCGCGCTGCCGACGACGACGACGCCGTCTGCCATGGGCCATCCGCGCGACATTTGTCATGCGGTAAGCAACGACGGCGTTTGCGCCGGCGGCGTTGTCGGCGATGGCGTTTGGGACCGCGACGCTTATTTCCGCACCAATTATGTCCGGGCAGACGGCACGCCGTGGTCGCACTCCGACTGGACGGGCAATACCGGACTGTCGGCAACCGCGACCCGTTACCAGGTTTACCTCTGGGAGATTGCGCACCGCGACCAGGTGGTCGGTGGGGTTACCGTCCTGGGCCCCTATGATCCCACTGCGACAGGGAGCACGCTGGAACGTTACGGCAAGCCGGTCTGCAGCCAGGTGCAAACCCCTGCCTATACCCCCAGCATTCCTGGCGGCACGACGGTGGATCGACGCCGGATTTCGGTCGCGGTGATCAATTGCATCGCCAACAATGTCCACGGCAACTCGACCGGCGTTCCCGTCGCACATTGGATGGAAGCCTTCATCGTCGAGCCATCGATGAACCGCGCCCGCACCGGCCAGGGCGACGTCTACATCGAGGTCATCCAGGAAACGCAGGTCGGGGCGGGAGCCGCGGCCGGGCAGGTAATACGGCGCGACGTGCCGTATCTGGTGAAATAATGCGATCCCGTCTGCACTTCGACCGGCGCGGCGCCGCAGCGGCCGAGATGGCCCTGGTCATGCCTTTGCTGCTGACCATCCTCTTCAGCCTGGTCGAGGCCGGCAATTATTTCTACACCGAGCATGTGCTGGTGAAGGCGGTTCGGGACGGAGCGCGCTACGCCGGCCGGCAGGACTTCAGCTACTACAGCGCCTGCTCGGGATCGCCGACCGGGACGGTCGTGAGCGATACCAGAGCGTTGGTTCGTACCAGCGTTAGAACGGGCGGGACAGATCGGATCGCCAACATCAATGACGGCAATATCTCGGTCACCATAAGCTGCACGACCACCGCGACCGACGATGCGTCGGCGACGGAAAACATGACCGGAATCTGGCGCGGCCACCCCGGGGGCGCACCCGTGGTCACCGTTACGGCGAGTGCCAATTATACGCCTGTCATTGCCGCGGCCTTCGGCTTCAACGGAGCCGGTTTCAGGCTCAACGCCTCGCAGCAGTCGGCGGTGATGGGATTATGATGCGGCCTCTCCGCCTCGACCGCTCCGGCGCCAGCGCGGCCGAATTCGCATTGGTCCTGCCGCTGCTGCTGTTCTTCCTGTTCGGCATCATCGATGGCGCACGCTTCCTGTGGGAAGCCAATCGTGCGGAGAAGGCGACGCAAATGGGGGCGCGCACGCTGGTCGTGACCAACGTCATATCGACCGGATTAGCGAATCAGAGTTATCTAGGGGATACCTCGGGCGGAGCTGCGCTCACCCAGGGTGACGTGGTGTCTGCTGCCGCACTTGGCCGGATCGAATGCACCAGCACCGCCGGAACGGTCGGCTGCAGCTGCGCCACAAGCCCCTGCCCGGCAACGCTGACCCCAATCAACGCTGCCGGCTGGGACCTGATGTTTCGCCGGATGAAGGGCGTTAAGCCCGACCTCACGCCGTCCAATGTGAAAGTCAGCTATCGTGGCTCCGGCCTCGGATATGCCGGCGATCCCAATGGGATGGACATCGCACCATTAGTCACCGTCGAAATAGCCGGCCTGCAATTTCGCCCGACCGTTGGCCTCATGCTGGGGACCATCACCCTTCCACCTTTCCGCACCACGCTGACCGCCGAGGACAGCGATGGAGTCCAGTCGAATTGAGGATTTAATGAGCGTGCATTCCCCTGACCGACCCAACGCACAGTGGATGGCCGACACCGGCCCCGCACCCGTGCGCCTGTTGCTTGCCGGCGTCGAAGGGGAGGCAAGCGCGCTGGTCGGCGCCAAGGTGGCCGGTTTCCCGCTCGACCTGGTCATCAGCGATCCCAATTCGCCAGTCGACAATTCGGTCCTGTCCGGTGCGGCTGCCGGCGTCATTCAGGTTACCGAGGGCGATGCAAAGTCCATCGCCCGGTTCAAGTCGCTCGCCGAAGGGTCCGTGCCGCTGATCGCCGCGGCCTATGAGCCGTCGCTGTCCTTCGTCCGCTCGCTGGTCCGGGCAGGCGCGCACGACGTGATCCCGCTGCCGCTCGACGCGGAGGACCTGGAGACGGCGCTCGATCCGATCCGCCGCTTGGTCGCTTCCCAGGGACCGCGCCAGCGAGCCGGCCACCAGAAGGTCGTAACGATCATCAAGAGCGAGGGCGGCGTAGGCGCGACTGCCTTGCTGGGCCAGATGGCTGCGCGTTTCGCGGAGCGCGAGCGTGCCGCCGGCCGCGATACCTGCCTGATCGACCTCGACGTCCAGTTCGGCGATGCCGCGATCCAGCTTGGGATCGACCCGCTCCTGACTTTCCATGACCTGCTCGATGCCGGCAAGCGGCTCGACGGCGAGATGCTTCGCTCGGTCGCGGCACAGCACAGCAGCGGCCTGCGCGTCATTTCCGCACCCAAGGAAATCATGCCGCTCGAGGCGATGACCAGCGAGCAAATATTGTCAGTCATCGATCTCGCGACGGCCGAGTATGGGACGGTGTTCGTCGACCTTCCAGCCAACTGGACCAACTGGTCGATGTCGTTGCTGGCCAGGTCCGACCTGATACTGATGGTGACCGAGCTTCGCGTTCCGAGCCTGCACAGGGCAAGGCGGCAGCTCGATCTTCTGGCCAGCCAGGACATGGGCGAGCTCGACGTTCGGGTGATCCTCAACCGGTCGGAGAAGGGCATGTTCCGTTCGCTTGGTCCGGCGGACGCGGAGCGGGTGCTGCGGCGGCCCGTATCATTCACCATCGCCAACGACCATGCGACGATGACGCAGGCCATCGACCGCGGCGTGCCGCTCAGCGAAATCAAGCGCAAGTGCCCGCTGGTCAAGGATATCGATACATTGGAACAGGGTGTTTCGGCCGCCCTTGGGCTGGAGCATTAATCATGTGGCAGATCCGAAAGCCGAAAGACCAGGTCGCGCCCGAAGAGGTCGCCGAGCGGACCGAGGAGGACCGCCGCATGATGACGACCGGCGATGCCGGCGTCTTCGCCCATAACGAGCTGCATACCGACCTGAAGGTGGAGCTGCACCAGCGCCTGCTGGGCCTCATCAACCTCTCGGCTCTCGACAATATGTCGCGCGAGCAAATCCAGGATGAGGTCGGCGACATCGTTCTCGAGGAGCTGGACAAGCAGCGCCATGCCCTCAACCATGCCGAGCGGCGCAAGCTGGTCGACGATGTGCTTGACGAGCTGCTTGGACTCGGGCCGATCGAACCGCTGCTCAAGGACAACACAATCACCGACATTCTGGTGAACGGGCATAATAGCGTGTTCGTGGAGCGCTATGGCGTGCTGGAACCGTCGCCGGTTAGGTTCAAGGACGAAAAGCATTTAATCCGCATCATCCAGAAGATCGTTTCGGCGGTCGGTCGGCGGGTCGATGAGTCCGCGCCGATGGTCGATGCCCGCCTTGCCGACGGGAGCCGCGTCAATGCGGTGGTCCCGCCGCTGGCGCTGGACGGCGCGCTGCTCTCCATTCGCAAGTTCGCCAAGGTTCCGATCAGCATGGCCCGGCTGATCGAGATCGGATCGGTCCCGGCGCCGGTCGCAGAAGTGCTGAAGGCGGTCGTCACGGCGCGATTGAACGTGCTGATCTCCGGCGGCACCGGCTCGGGCAAGACGACCATGCTCAATGCGATGTCGGCGTTCATCGACAATCGCGAGCGCATCGTGACGATCGAGGATTCGGCCGAGCTTCAGCTGCAGCAAGCCCATGTCGCGCGGCTTGAGACCCGCCCCGCCAACATCGAAGGCAAGGGCGAGATCATCCAGCGCGACCTGGTGAAGAACAGCCTGCGCATGCGGCCCGATCGCATCATCGTCGGCGAAGTTCGCGCCGGTGAGGCGTTCGACATGCTCCAGGCGATGAACACCGGCCACGACGGATCGATGACCACTGTTCACGCCAACAGCGCGAGGGACGCACTGTCCCGCGTCGAGCAGATGATCGGCATGAGCGGCATCGACATCCCGGCACGTTCGGCCCGGGCCCAGATTTCCTCGGCGATCCATGCGGTCGTGCAGATTGCGCGCCTGAGCGACGGCCGGCGCAAGCTGATCAGCCTGTCGGAGCTTTCCGGCATGGAAGGCGACGTCATCACCATGCAGGAAATCTTCCGTTTCCGGCAGACTGGCGTGTCTTCCGACGGCATCGTTCAGGGGCGCTTCGAAGCAACCGGGATCAGGCCGCGATTCCTCGACCAGGTCATGGCGCATGGTGTCAGCCTGTCCCCCGACCTCTTCCGCCCAGACAGGAATTTCGAAGCATGAGTAGCGTTTGGCTCAAGGCAATCGTCCTGATCCTGGTGTTCAGCGCCGTGGTGTTCGCGGTCGAACGAATCCTGACGGCCTATGTCGGGCGGCGGCTAGAAACGCAGGCGATCAACCAGCGGCTCGACATGCTCAATCGCGGTGTTGCCCGTGCCGAAGCGATGAATTTGCTGCGGCGCCAGTCGAACATCCTTCCCGCCTATCTGCCCGGCTTCCTGGTTCGCCCGGCCATCGCCTTCGAAAAAATGCTGATGGCGGCCGGTGTTGCGATTCCGACCGGCCGCCTGATGCTATTGCTGCTGGTGGCGCCATTGATCCTCTTCCTGCTGGTCGTCACCTTCATGGCAGTATCTGGCTCGGCGCTTGGCGCCGGTCGGATCCTGCTTCTGGCGACATTCTCGCTGCTGCTCGGCGCGGGCATACCGCTGCTGGTCCTGCAATTCCGCGCCACCCGCATGCGCAAGAAGATGATGGATCAATTCCCGGTGGCGCTGGACGTGTTCGTGCGCGGCCTTCGAGCGGGTCACCCGATCGCCGCGGCGCTCGACCTGCTGACGGTCGAAATGCCCGACCCGATCGGCAGCCAGTTCGGCATTGTCGTCGATGAGGTCACCTATGGCGCGGACCTCAGGGATGCGTTGACCGGGATGGCGGATCGGTGGGACCTTGACGATATGCGAATGTTCGTCGTCTCGCTGTCGGTCCAGAATGAGACCGGCGGCAACCTCGCGGAAATCCTTGAAAATCTGAGCCGCGTGATCCGCGAGCGCGCCTCGATGATGCTGAAGGTGCGCGCCTTGTCGAGCGAGGGCCGGATGACGGCAGCGATGCTGACCGGCCTGCCGATCGTGGCGTTCCTCATCCTGTTCATGGGCAACCCACGCTTCTATCTGGACGTCGCCGACGATCCGGCCTTCCTGCCCGGCTATGTTGGGCTGCTCACCCTCTATGCGATCGGTTTCTATTCGATCCGGCGCATGATCGACCTGAAGGTTTGAGCCGATGACCGACCTGTTTGCCAATGAAGCCGTCCGGATCGCCCTGCTGGTCCTGCTCTTTGTTGCGGTTGCAGCGGTCGCCTATGGCCTGGTGGCAACTTTTGGCGAACGTCAGGAAATGCGTGAGCGCCTTGCGGGCAGCGGCAGTGCAGCGGGCCAGGGCGATGCAACAAATCAGGCGGGGCTTCGCGTCCACGATGCCCGCGGCGCCTGGGTGGCGCTCGTTACCGCGATCGAAAAGGCCGGTGTTCCGCTGGTCGACACCAAGGACGCGAACATCCGCAGCCGCCTCATCGCCGCGGGCTACAATCAGGAACATGCGCCGCGTGTATATTCGCTGGTCCGGCTGGTGCTGGTCATAGCACTTCCGCTTGTCACCTATGGGCTGATGTGGGCCGCCGGCAGCTCGCCGTCGCTAACCAAGCTTTATTTCATCGGTGCGTTCGCGGCTCTGATGGGTCTTTACCTGCCGAACATATGGGTTCGCGCAAAAGCCGACCGCCGCCAGCGAGACATTATCAATGGCTTCCCCGATGCGCTGGACCTGATGCTGGTGTGCGTCGAGGCCGGACTCGGCCTGGAAGCGGCATTCAGCCGGGTCGGCATGGAAATGACGCGGTCCCATCCTTTGCTGGCCGAGCAATTGGGATCGGTGGTGCTGGAACTGCGTGCCGGCCGCAGCCAGGAAGATGCCTTGCGTCGCATGGCCGACCGGGCCGGGGCCGACGAGATCCGCGCATTCGCGACCCTGCTGATCCAGAGCCATAAGCTTGGCTCCTCGATCGCACAGACCCTGCGCACCTATGCGGGCGAGATGCGTGAAAGGCGGCGCATGCGCGCCGAGGAAAAGGCGCACCGGCTGCCCGTGCTTTTGTCGATTCCATTGGTGACCTGCATGCTGCCGGTGATGATCGGCGTGCTGATGCTGCCGGCGGTCATCCGTACCATCCGAGTCATCCTTCCAGCCATGGCGAACTGACATGATGAAACAGGCTTCCAGCTTCATTGCACTTGCCATCGCCCTGGGCGTCGCGGCGTGCAGCACGGGTGAACTCAACATCCGGCCGATCAAGACGGCCCTTTCCGCCGGCCGACAGCCGGCCGACATTCGCGTCGCCGAGGGCAATGCCCAGCTTGCGCTCGGCAACGTCGGCCTGGCGATCGAGGCCTATCGCAAGGCCCTGCGCGAACAGCCGCAGAGCGCGGAGGCAATGATTGGCCTCGCCAACTGCTACGACCGCATGGGCCGGACCGACCTGTCGCGCCGTCAATATGAGCTGGCGCTGGCGGTCGATCCCGCAAATACCCAAATCTATTCGCAGTTCGCCCAGTCCCTGGACGCACAGGGACAGAGTGACGAAGCCGCGCGGGTGAAGACTGAGCTAGCAACACGTGTCGTCGCCCCCGAGGCGTCGCGTGAAGTGCCTGGTTCGGTGCTCGTGCTGCCGCCGCCACCGGCTCAGAGTGTGACGGTCGCCCTCGCACCGCCGCGCTCCGCGCCGGTGGCGGTTGAGCAACCGGTCGGGGGACCGGTCCGGCTTGAGCGCCTTTCGTTGCGTGAAGTCGCGCTGTTGACCCGGCCCGAGCCGAGGTGGGAACCGCGGACCGTGGCCCGGACGGCGACCAGCACAACCATCCGCTTCGAAAAGAAGGCGCAGCCGGCAGTGACCTTGCTCAATGCCGCACGGATCCAGGGACTTGCTGCGCGCACCCGCGCCTATCTGGCCAGCCGCGGCTTCGCCGGCACCAACATCGGCGATGCGCCAGCGGTCCGCGGGCAAAGCGCGATCGTCTATTCACCGTCCGACACGGCGAGAGCCGAGCGGCTGGCGGCACAATTCGGCTTCGCGCTCGAGCGGCGGGAGGGGGCGAAAGCGGGGGTCATCGTCTTGCTAGGCCGCGATGCGGCGCGTGACGCCGCGCTTCGCCCGAAGGCGTGATTTCCTTTTTGGCGCTGGCACTGGCGCTGGCCGAGCCGGTGCCGGCGGCTTTACCGCCGCAGGTCGAACAGCCGCAATCGCAGGTTTCTCTGGCTGAGGCCGGCCGGGCAATTGCCGCCGGCCGCCTCGACCAGGCGCAGGCAATGCTCGACGTTGCCGTAGCGGCTGGAGCCAAGGGGGAGCCGGTCGACCGCTTGCTGGCCGACCTCTCGTTTGCGCGCGGTGACGACAATCAGGCGCTGTTGTTTTACAAGGGCTTGCTCGCGACCCATCCGGACGAGGCGCTGCTGCTCGAACGTGCGGGAATCGCTGCCTTGAGGCTCGGTCGGACGGTCGAAGCGACCGCGCTGCTCGACCGCGCGACGCAACGGCCCGATGCGGGCTGGCGCGCCTGGAATTCGCGAGGCGTTGCGGCCGACAGGCAAGGGCGCTGGGACGAGGTCGATGCGGCCTATGCCCGCGCCGCGGAGATCGACCCGACAAGGGCCGAGGTGCCCAATAATCTTGGCTGGTCACTGATGTTGCGAGGCCGATGGGCCGACGCGCTGGCCGCCTTTGAGCGGGCGGCGGCGCTCAACCCCAATCTGCCGCGCCTCGCCAATAATCTTGAGCTGGCGCGTGCTGCGGTCGCGGCCGACTTGCCGCATCGACTGGATCGCGAAAGCGACGATGCCTTCGCAGCAAGGCTGAACGATGCCGGCGTGGTCGCGGCAGCGGCCGGACAGCCGAAGCGGGCCGAAGCTGCGTTCGCCCAGGCGATCGAAGTGCGCAGTCGCTGGTATGCCAAGGCCGCCGAAAATCTTGCCGCCTTGGGGGCTCCGAAATGAACCTGGTGGCGTCGGCCCCCCAGTGGCTGGCGGCAGTCCTTTTCTTCCTGCTCCTGCTAGCTGCACTGGAAGATTTGTGGCGGCTTCAGATCGAGAACTGGCTGGGCGGCGGCGTTGCCGTCGGCGCCTTGCTGGCAGTTGCGATCGAGGGCCCAGCCGCAGACCTGTGGCAGAATTTCCTGTTTTTCGCGCTCGTGCTTGGCCTCGGCACATTATTGTTCGCGCGCGGATGGATGGGTGGCGGCGACATCAAGCTGCTGGCCGCATCGGCGCTGTGGTTCGACCTGGATCCAGGCTGGAAGATGCTGGTGGCGGTGGCGATTGCCGGTGGGCTAGAAGCCATAACAGTCATGCTGTTGCGTCTCATATCCTGGCCCCGGGCCTGGCGCGGAAAACTGGCTGTGCTGCGGCGCGGCGAGGATATGCCCTATGGCGTCGCGATCGCGGCCGGCGTCCTTTTCATGGGGCTGGCAACACGATGACCCTGCTCTTGCTGCTCGCACCAGCCATTGTCGCTGCGGACGGCCAATGGGCTGCGCTAAGCCAGGGACGCACGTGCGAAGCAGCTGCGCAATCCGTCGGAACGGTTGCCAGGGATCGGCCCCCTGCGCGCGCCAGCCTTTCGTTCGATGGGGGCGGACCCCGTAACGGACAACTCGCCGTCCGCCTCAGCCGCCTTCCCCGAGCGGGCGCAACCGTGATGCTGCGCATCGGCGAGCAGCCGTTTCTGCTGGTGAGCCAGGGCGACATGGCCTGGAGCCGCGGTCCGAAACAGGAGCAGGCGATCATCGCCGCGATGCGATCCAATGGCGGGATGCGCGTCGAAGTTCGCAGCCCAGGCGGCGGCAGGATCATCGATCGATACAGCCTCGACGGTGCGCCGCTGGCGATTGATGCGGCCGCGGCATGCGCGGCAGCACTGGTAAATCGCTGATAATTCTTATATTGGCGCCCGCCTGCAATGAGCGCCGATACCACCCTGATGCCGATTCCCGGCCCCGTCGATCCCGTGCCCGTTCCGCGCGCGGTGGTCCTTCGTGCGGATGGCAAGGTCGAACTCATCGGCTTGCCGAAAGAGGAGATTCGGGCGGCGCTGGAAGCGGCGGGGCTGGAGGGCAGACAGGCCAAGCTCCGCGCCAAGCAGATCTGGCATTGGATCTACAATCGCGGCGTCGGCGACTTCGCGGCCATGACCGACATCGCCAAGGTGCAGCAACCCTGGCTCGCCGAGCGCTTCGCGATCACCCGGCCGGAAGTGGTTGAGGCGCAAGTGTCGACCGACGGCACGCGCAAGTGGCTGCTCCGCACCCATGACGGCCATGACTTCGAAATGGTGTTCATTCCCGACGCCGACCGCGGAACCTTGTGCGTGTCGAGCCAGGTGGGTTGCACCTTGAACTGCCGTTTCTGCCACACCGGCACGATGAAACTGGTCCGTAACCTCGAAGCCGGTGAGGTCGTCGGCCAGGTGATGCTGGCGCGGGATGCGCTCGGTGAATGGCCGAGCTCGCCGGACGGGCGCATGCTGACCAACATCGTCATGATGGGCATGGGCGAGCCTCTCTATAATTTCGACAATGTGAAGCAGGCGCTGAAGATCGTCATGGACGGCGACGGGCTGGGCCTTTCCAAGCGCCGGATCACGCTTTCGACGTCGGGCGTGGTGCCGATGATGGCGCGCGCCGGCGAGGAGATTGGCGTAAATCTTGCGGTCAGCCTGCATGCGGTGACCAAGGAAGTCCGCGATGAAATCGTGCCGATCAACAAGAAGTATGGCATCGAGGAATTGCTGTCGGCCTGCGCCGCCTATCCCGGCGCCAACAATGCCCGCCGG
The DNA here is from genome assembly GCA_045811425.1 of Sphingomicrobium sp. Taxonomy (GTDB): domain Bacteria; phylum Pseudomonadota; class Alphaproteobacteria; order Sphingomonadales; family Sphingomonadaceae; genus Sphingomicrobium. The sequence goes on from JBJMUA010000054.1 coordinate 10,315, forward strand.
ATCACGTTCGAATATGTGATGCTGAAGGACAAGAACGACAGCGACGCCGACGCCCGCGAGCTGGTCCGGCTGCTCAAGCACTACAAGCTGCCGGCCAAGGTCAATTTGATCCCGTTCAATCCCTGGCCGGGCGCGCCCTATGAATGCTCGACCAATGAGCGGATCCGCTCGTTCAGCAACATCGTGTTCGAGGCGGGCATTTCCGCCCCGGTACGGACCCCTCGCGGCCGCGACATCGACGCCGCCTGCGGCCAGCTCAAGACCGCTGCCGAGAAGCGCAGCCGGGCCGATCTCGACCGCGAGGCCGCAGCGGGCTTGAACGCCGCGGCCTGACCGGCCAACCTGCCCCAAAAGGAGTGTGGGTATGAGCTTGATTGGCCGGTTGATCGGATCGCTGCTGACGCGCGGGCAAATCACCATCGTCATGCCAGACGGCAAGCGCCAGACCTATGGGCCCGGTGGTGGCAAGGCGCTGACCGTCCGGGTCACGGATCGTAAAGTGTTGTTCGACCTGATGCGCAACCCGCGGCTGGCGATCGGCGAGACCTATATGGACGAGCGGCTGATCATCGAGGACGGAACGATCCTCGACCTGCTCGAGCTCATCACCACCAACAACCGGTGGGAGGAGGGCGGCAACAGCCGCAAGGCGATCAAGAAGGGCAAGCTGCGCTGGAAACGGCTGTTCGGCCGCAACCGCGCCGCCAAGTCCAAGCGCAACGTCGCCCATCATTATGATCTGAAGGACGAGTTGTACGAGCTCTTCCTGGATGACGATCGGCAATATAGCTGCGCCTATTTCACCGATCCGAACAACAGCCTGGAGCAGGCCCAGGCGGACAAGAAGGCGCACATCGCCAGCAAACTGCATTTGAAGCCCGGCCAGCGGGTCCTCGACATCGGCAGCGGCTGGGGCGGAATGGCGCTCTATCTGCACAAGGTTGCCGGCGTCGACGTGACCGGGGTGACGCTGTCGGAAGAGCAGTTAAAGGTCGCCCGCGCCAGGGCCGAGGAAGCCGGCGTGTCGGACCATGTCCGGTTCGAGCTGATCGACTATCGCTCGGTCACGGGCAGGTTCGACCGGATCGTCTCGGTCGGCATGTTCGAGCATGTCGGAGCGCCGCACTATGTCGAATTCTTCGCCAAGTGCCGCGAGCTGCTGACGGATGATGGGGTGATGCTGCTCCACACCATCGGCAAATATGGAGCAGCGGGCGCGTCCGATCCGTTCACCGACAAATATCTGTTCCCCGGCTATCACGTCCCATCGCTATCGGAGATGGCAACGGCCAGCGAGAAGGTGCGGCTGATCGCCAGCGACGTCGAGATGCTACGTCTTCATTATGCCTACACGTTGCGTCATTGGCTCGACCGCGCGACCAAGGCTCGCGACAAGATCGTGGCCATGTATGACGAGCGGTTTTTCCGGATGTGGGAATTTTATCTGGCCGGCGGAATCGTGGCGTTCGAGAATGGCGCGATGAACAATTACCAGATCCAGTACATCCGCGACCGTCATGCGTTGCCGCTCACCCGCGACTATATGACCGAAGCGGAGGCGCGATATCGGAACGAGCTGTCCTCCCCAGCAATGGCCGGGGAGGTGGCAGCCGCAGGCTGACGGAGGGGT
>JBJMUA010000055.1:0-47812 GCA_045811425.1 Sphingomicrobium sp.
CCGGGGAACTATCCATGCAACAGCTCCAAGAGGCCCAGTTTGACCGCCATCCCGGCCAACAATGCCGCAAGCACAATACGCACCATCCAGCTCACCACAGCCTGGCGAGCGCTGCGCTTGGCATCGCGCCACGCCGACAGCAGTTCGCGCAATTCGTCCATGTCTCGCCGCGCCCGGGGATCGTCCAACCCCAAGGCGCCCAGCGCGCGCGTCGCGCCGGCCTGGCTGGCCTCCTCGACCAGCGCGCGCAGGGTGATAAGATCAACGCCGCGCCCCTCCGCCTGAGCCATCAATCGTGCCAGGACGTCGCCTGTCATTGCCCATCCTCCGCCGCAAACCCCAGCTTCTCGCGCTTCTCGCCGCGGCTCAGGAACTCGGCAGCGCCGATACTCTCCCACAGCCTTGCCCGGTCGTCCGCCAACTCGCTGATCTCGTCGGTGTCGATTTCAATCCCGACCGGTCCCAGCCAGTCACTCAGCATTGCGCCCAGTTCGTCGAGCATTGATGACGCCATCGGCAGGATCGTTTGACGATAGAGCGCACGGCCGGCCTCGCGGGCATTGGCATAGGTCGCATCGCCGGGCAGCCCGACCAATACCGGTGGCACGCCGAACGCCAGGGCTATGTCGCGTGCCGCGCCTTCCTTGACGGCGACGAAGTCCATGTCCGCGGGGCTGAGGCCCAGCGATTGCCACTTCAAACCACCGTCGAGCAGCAGCGGCCGGCCGGCATTGGCGCTTCCCGAAAATTGCTCTTCCAGTTCCGTCCGCAACCGATCGAACTGCTCGCCGGACAGGCTCGACCCGTCGCTGGGATCGTAGATCAGCGCACCGGACGGACGCGCCGCATTATCCAGCAAAGCCTTGTTCCATCTCGATGCACGATTGTGGACGCTCGCCGCGCCGATGGCGGCGTCCAGGCAGCCCAATCCATAATGGTCGTCGCTGGGGTTTAGCGCCTTCAAATGCGCGACCGTTTGCCGGCCCAGCGCATCTTCCTTTGGAACCCGCGTCGCCTCTCCGCCCGCTCGATAAAGATATGCCGATGGCCAACCATCTGGGCCACACACAATCGTAATTTTTTCGGGACGCATCAGGTGAAGCTCGGCCGGCCGGTCATGACCGTCCACGGCAAGCCGCACATAAGCATTGCCGTGGAGCAGCAACGCCGCTGCCGCCCTTTCGAGCAGGCAATTTGTCCGAACCAGATCAATTGCGCGCGCATCGCCCTTGGTGATGAACAATGGCAGGGTGCCGATCAGGCCGGCCACCAACCTTACCGCGCGCAAGCCGACTGGATTGGATCGATAGACCTCGTTCAGCTGCGCCTGATAGCCACGCGGAAATCTGCCGGCCTCGCCACCTTCCCCTTGAAGCCACACGGGCACGAATGGCTTTATGGGCTCGGCTGTTTTGCGGCTGAACCAACCCATGCCAAGCTCCTGCTAGACTAGCCCCAAAAGCAAAATGGACCGGCAAGACTGCCAGCCCATCCAAGCGAATCACATTTTCGACCGTAGCTATTTGTGCCATATGAGCGTCACGATGTCAAGTAAAAAGAGCCATATGGGTTATATGTAGGCACAGCTCAGGGAACGGTGCGGTGTATGACGCGTTGGCTTTCCCGAATTGTAAGGGAGTAAATCCATGCGCACACTCTACATGGCAACAGCTTTGGCTTCGGGCTTGGCGCTCGCCGCCTGCGGCTACGACAAGGGCGACTATAACGAAGCCGCGAACTACGAAGCGGAAGGTGCCGACTACAACGGTACCGCTGGAGGCGGCTACAATACCACGCAAACCGCTTATAGCTGGCCAGAGGGCGCGCGTATTGTTGAGGAAGGAGGCGTCACCTATCGCATCGACCCCGGCGGCGCGCGCATCAGGCTCGAACCCAGCGATAGCCGCATCGTCGTCGAGAATGGCACCCGTTTCCGCGTCGATCCAGGCGGCGGCCGAGTTCGCATCGATGATCAGGGGGCGGTCGTTCGGGTCGATCCGGGCTCCGTCGATGCCACGGTCAATACCGGCGACGCTTCGGTAACCGTCAACTCCCAGTAAGAAATTGGGGCCGGTCCTTTCTTAAGAACCGGCCCCTTTCGGCGGCGGGCCGCCCCTTTGGGGTGGGGTGACGGTGGCGGCCCGATATCCGCCTATGCCTTCTCGATCTCCAGCTTGGCCTCCATCCGGATGGCCCGAGCGAGGTTGTCATAATTGGGCGAGGTGGCCTGGACCTCGGCATGGATCTCATCGAATTGTTCGGGCGTGCCGTCGCCCGCGATCCGCACCACATATTGCAACGCCGGATATCCGGGCGCGACGGCATCATCGAGGCCGAAGAAGCCGCGCAGGTCGAGCGTGCCCTTGGTCTCGATCTCGAGCTTGTCGAGCCTGATGCCGCGCTTGGACGCGCCGGCGACATAGCCCACGGTCATGCAGGCGTTCAGGGCAGCCATCAGCAATTCCTGCGGATTCGGCGCCTCGTTGCTGCCCAGGATCTCCTCGGGCTCATCCGCCCTGATGACATGATCGCGCACGACCAGGTCGCCATTGCCCATCCGGATCGGCCCTACCTTGCTTTCGCTGCGGAACTGGCCACCCCAGCGGGTGGTGACTTCGAACCCAAGCGACGGGTTCTTCTCGGCTTCGGCGACCAGCTCCTGCAGGCCGTCGAGATCGATATCGTTGACGATCGATTTTTGTACGGGACTCAACATGTAAAAATTCCTTCGTTTGTGATGGTTAGGCAAAGACTGGCGCAACGGCGTCGATGCGCCGCAGCTGTTCCGGTGACACCGCGCCAAGCGCCGCCCGGAATTCGCTGTGCCGCATGCCGGAACCCAGATAGGTCCAGCGCAGCGCCTGGTGCTGTTGCTCGAGCAGCGCGTTCCGCTGTTTTGGCGGCAATTTGCGCAACGTCGAACGCTCGAGTGCCTGCAGGTTGAATCTCGCCTGCTGCTTAAGCAGCATGTCGAGGAACGTCCCGATCTCGAGGAACCCGTCGACAGCTCCCTCGATCTGTTTTTCGGTCATGCCTTCGGCCAGCGTCTCGACCATCAGCGTGTCGAGCTTCGCGTGCTGCGCCTCTTCGATCCAGTGGCAGCGGAGCAGGTTCGCGAACAGCGGATCCAGCTCGGACTCGCCGCGAACGCTGTCGACATAATGACTCTGTGTCATCCACTCTAACATCAACACGACCAGTGCGATGCTCAGCGGTTCGTGGCCCAGCACAACCTTGGCAACTGCCTCGGGAGGGCCAATGACCTCGCATCCCTGTCCAAAGCTTTTGACGAACAGTTGGCGGAATCGCTTGAACAGCTGGATATGTTTGGCTTCTTCCGCGGCGAATTGCAGCAATGCTCGGACGCGCACGTCGTTCGCATCGGGCAGGCTCGGACGGATATGATCCATCAGGAAGGGAAGGATGAACTCCTCGACCAGCCCAAACATGCAAAGATATTCGTGGGCGCGGATATGGTTGAGTGTCAGCTTGTCCTCGACGGAGAGCATGTCGAGCCCTTCTGCCCGGGCCAGGTTCTCCGGCATGAACGGCCGCGAAAAATCGAGTGTGGCTTCAGGGCCGATCACGTCGTCGATCTGCCAGGCGGCACGGTTCGATGCGGCGAGAATTGCCGGATATTTGAAATCGTGGAACATTTTGGTCTAGCTCCTCACGCGACAATCAGTGGGAAGAGCACGGATCCAAACGACAGGCCGGCAAAGACCAGCGCACCGAGCGCGCAGGCCAACTGGTCCTGATTATGCGACTTGAACAACATGATCTTGGCTCCTTGGTGTCGCAGACGTCCCTTTGGATCGTCCGCATCGCCTCAATGGCCGGCGATGGTTGGAGCAAGCGTTGGAAAAAGCGTTGGAATAGGCTGCCCTAACCGCCTAGGTGCGTTTCCACGGTGGGTCTGTACGAGGACCCTGTAGCGGGGGTCGGCGATGCAGCTGCGCTTGCTTGGACCGATGGCGTTGATCGCGGATGGCGGACCGGTACGGCTACCGGCCTCGCGCAAGACTCGCGCCTTGCTCGGCTATCTCGCGGTCGAAGGAAAGCCGATTCGTCGGGACCGCCTTTGCCACTTGTTCTGGGAGATGCCGGACGATCCCAAGGGCGCGCTCCGCTGGAGCCTTAGCAAGCTTCGCGGCCTGCTGGGCGAAGCGATCGTTGCAGACCGCGAAACGGCCGCCGTCAACCTCGCCGGTCTCGATGTCGACTTCGCCGCAATGCGAGATGGCGCCGCAAGCCTTGGCGATGCACCGACCGAGACGCTGGAGCGGCTCTGTTCCTCCACATCCGGCGAATTCATGGAGGATCTCGACCTTCCCAATTGCGACGAATTCAACGCTTGGCGCATCGCGATGGCGGAGGACGTCCGGACACGGCTGGACCGGATTTGCGCCGAGCTGGTCTCGCGCGAGTTGCCGCCCGATCAACTGCTCCCGCATGTCCGCGCCTGGGTTGAGCGGAGCCCGCACGATCCCGAACCGAACGAGGCGCTGGTCCGGCTCCTGTTTGCCGCCGATCGCCAGGACGAAGCGGAGCAGCAGCAGGCACTGGGCATCCGGCGTCTTGCCGAGGCTGGCGTTCCCGCCTCCGCCGCGCTTCGCGACGCTGCCGCGCCCATGTCGGCGGAGGCGCTCGAATCTGAGGCAAATCGGCGTGCCCCGCTAAGGCAGGAGATCCACTTCTGCCACGCGAGCGACGGAACAACCCTCGCTTATTCGGTAACCGGAGAGGGTCCGCCTCTGGTCAAGGCCGCCAACTGGCTCAACCATCTCGAGGCTGACCTTGCCAGTCCGTTATGGAGCCACTGGATCAGGGCACTAACCGCCATTCGCTCGGTCTGGCGGTACGATGAGCGCGGCAATGGCCTTTCCGACTGGGATGCACCGCTCAACTTCGAAGCCTTCGTCGACGATCTCGAAAGCGTCGTCGACGCCGCCGGGCTCGACCGTTTCGATTTGCTTGGCATCAGCCAGGGCGCGGCCGTCGCCATCGCCTACTCCGTCCGGCATCCCGAGCGCGTCCGCAAGATGCACCTCTGGGGCGGCTATGCCGCTGGCTGGATCCATCGCAGCGATCCGGCCGAGATTAAACGGCGCGAAGCCATGCTTGAGCTGACCCTGAAAGGCTGGGCGCTCGACAATCCGGCTTTCCGCCAGATGTTCACCTCGCTTTACTTGCCGGAGGCGAGCCTGGAGCAACAGGATTGGTATAATGAGACGCAGCGCATCACCACCTCGCCTGAGAATGCCGAAGCACTGCAGCGTGTGTTCGGCAGCATCGACGTCCGGCCACTGCTGTCGAAAGTGACGACCCCGACCCTCGTCGGCCACAGCACGCGCGATGCCGCGGTTCCGTTCGAAGCTGGCCGCGCGCTCGCCGCCAAAATCCCCGGCGCCCGCTTCATCGCGGTCGAAAGCCCCAACCATCTGCTTCTGGAAAGCGATCCCAGCTGGCCGAAATACGCCAGGATCGTGGAGGAATTTTTAGAGTCTTGAGCGCTCGCTCTTGCAGGTCGGCTAATAACCCATCAGGGCCAGCACTTCCTTCCTGCTCCGCTCATCCTCGCGGAAGCAGCCCATCATCCGGCTGGTTGTCATCATCACGCCGGGCGTCGACACCCCGCGAGCGGTCATGCAGGCATGGGTGGCTTCGATCACCACCGCCACGCCCTTGGGCTGGAGATGCTCGCAGATACAGTCGGCGACCTCTGCCGTGAGGCGTTCCTGGACCTGCAGCCGCCGGGCATAGCCATGCAGCACTCGCGCCAGTTTCGAAATGCCTACCACCTTGTCGCGGGGCAGATAGGCGATCGACGCCCTTCCAATGATCGGCGCCATGTGATGCTCGCAATGGGACTGGAAAGGAATGTCCTTCAACAGCACGATTTCGTCATAGCCACCCACTTCGTGGAAGGTCCGCGACAAGTGATGCGAAGGATCCTCGGCATAGCCCTTGGCATATTCCTTCCACGCTCGCGCGACGCGCTTCGGCGTATCGAGAAGGCCTTCGCGGTCGGGGTCGTCGCCGGCCCAGCGGATCAGCGTCCTGACCGCTTCCTCCACGTCCTTCGGCACCGCCACCTTGGGCGCGCTGCTGACAAGGTCGCCGTCTTCAGGGCTGCACGGCATCGTTCAATTCCTTGGCTATGTCATCCGCCACATTGGCAACTTGCCCCCTGATATCGGGAACGGCGGTGATTTCCCAGAACGCGCCTTTACTAAGCGGGCCGATCGCCCACGCCCGATCGTCTCCCACAATCCGCGACCGTGCGTCCACTTCAATGCCCAGGTCGAGTGCGTCGGGCTTCGCCAGCCCCGCGCCGAACAGTTCTTTGAGAAGAGGGTCGTCGCTCGCCGAGATTGATCCCAGCGGGCCCGTACAGTTGATCGCCAGCGCAAATACCTGATCGTTCGCCTCTCGTTTTCCGCGGCGTTTGATCGCGACGTCCAGCTTTCCATCCTTGGCCCACATGTCCGTCACGCGGCCGGCCACGATCTCCAGTTGCCCCAGTTGCACAAGCCGGCGGATCCGATCCGCCACTTGGGGCGCGATTCGGTGGCGATGGACATCCCACCAGGGCCTGACATGGCGGAGGAATCGCCGCTGGTCAGCGCCGCCCAGGGCGCGCCAGATCGCGTGGCTATGCGGCCTCAGGCTGTCCACGGCGGCGCGCCAGCCCACCGCCGCCCCACGGTCGAGCAGCCAGCGCCACAATCGCTTCAGCGAGCCTTGCGGCACCTCCTCCAAACTCACCGGTGCAACGCCATGGTCGGCATGTGCCCGCGGCGCCAGGCCGCGGCGCGACAGGGCGGTGATCCGGCCACGCAGCCTCGCTTCGTCAAGGCTCAGCACGACATCGACCATGGTGAGGCCCGTGCCGATCAGCAGCACATCGCCGCCGCTTGCCGCCGCCTTCAAGATGGCCTCGCGCCCGGCATCGCTCCAGGGATCGTTGACGAACAACTCATTGGGAACGCCCCGCGCAAACGGCAGGGAAGCCGGGGCTTGATTGCCCTGCGCGAGGACAAGCAGCTTTGCTTGAACCTGGGACCCGTCGGCCATCCGGACGGACCAGCCCGTTGCGGACCGTTCGGCGGCGGCCGCGTCGCCCGAAATCAAGGTGACCAGTCCGCTGTCCCGCGCTTTGCGCAGGATTTGGCTCAAATAATCGCCATATCGGCGGCGCGGCACAAATTGATTTGGATCGTAGCCTTCGGCCGCCACGGCTTCCGCAAAATCGCCTGGCTTGTCGGCCCAGGCGCCCATCTTGCCGGCCACGACGTTGAGCAAATGTGCCGTTTCCGGCGTCGAATAGGCAGTACCGCGCCCTGCACGCCCACTGCCATCGACCAGCGCGCTGCTGATCCCGCGTCGCGCCAGTTCTGCGGCAATCATCGTGCCTGAAAAGCCGCCACCAATAATGACGGCGTCGGTTGCCGGCTTGTCGGAAGTCATCGGCTCAGATTTCGTAATCCGGCCAGGCGTTGGGGTTGGCCGCTCCCGCCTTGCGCTTCACCATATGGTCGTGGAGGCTCATGACCGTCCGGCCGGCGGTCTCCGTAAACAGTGCCGGCACCACCGCATGGATGATGCAAGCCACGCCCGCCCCGACCATCCGCGCGCCGATGATGACGGCCCCGATGCCATGGCCGGCCCAGCTCATTCCCAGTGATTTCGGATGCTCCGTGAACAGCCGGCCGAACATCGAACAACCCCTTTTCAATACTCATGGTGGCCCCGGAGGGACTCGAACCCCCGACCTTCGGTTTAGGAAACCGCTGCTCTATCCTGCTGAGCTACGGAGCCTTGTTCGCGTCCCTTAGGAAAGCCGGGGCCCTTAATCAATTCGAGAGCGGCGTTCCATTGCCGATCAGCCTTCGACGGCGGGAATTTCGCGGCGGTGCTGGTGAACGGGTATCCGCGACCTCACATCGGCGATGCGGCCAAGGTCGATGTCGACAAACGCGAGCCCCGGGTCGCCACCCATCTCCAGTAGCAGCTCGCCCCACGGGTCCGCGACCAGCGAATGGCCAAAAGTATCGCGGCCATCCTCATGATGTCCCGCCTGGGCGGCCGCCACGATGAACAGCTCCGATTCTATCGCGCGCGCCCGCATCAAGACCTGCCAGTGGGCTTTTCCCGTCGGCACGGTGAAGGCGGCCGGTACCGCGATGACGTCCGCCCCGGCCTCGCTCAATCGCCGGAACAGCTCCGGAAAGCGCAGGTCGTAGCAGATCGTCAGGCCCAGCGTTCCAACCGGAGTGTCGGGGACAATGACCGCCCGCTCTCCGGCCTCATACATCGCCGACTCCCGCCAGCTTTCGCCGGTCGGCAAATCGACATCGAACAAGTGGATCTTGTCATACCGGGCCCGGATGTCGCCCTGGTCGTCGATCACGAAGCCGCGATTGACCAGCTTGTCGCCTCCGCCCCTCAGCGCCAGCGATCCGAGGTGGACCCATATCCTCGCTTCCTTCGCGGCCGCGCGCACCCTCGCCAATACTTCATCATCCGCTTCCCGGCGCGCCTTGGAATTCGCACGTTGCCGATCGCGGTCCAGCATGCCGGACATTTCCGGGGTGAACAGCATTGCGGCGCCCCCGGCCGCGGCCTCCCTCACGGCACGGTCGAGCCGGTCGGCATTGGCCGCCGGATCGATCCCGCTTTGTGCCTGGTAAAGTGCGACGCGGACGTTGGTCATGCAGCCAGCAGCTCGTCCAGCTTGCCCTGGTACTCCAGCGACATCAGCTCATCGCAGCCGCCGACATGGCGCCCGTCGATGAAGATTTGCGGCACGGTCATCCGCCCGCCTGCCCGCTCGACCATTTCCGCCTTTTTCGGCCCTCCGAAGTCGACCGCATATTCCTCATAGGCGACCTTCTTCATCTCCAGCAGCGTCTTGGCGCGGTGGCAGAAGCCGCACATCATCTTCGTATAGATTTCAACCTTGGCCAAGGGGTTCTCCAACCACTGATTCGTCCACGGACTTAACGCATGAGCTGCGCGGGGCGAACCACCCTTGCCCAGCTGATGAGCTCAATTCGCGCAGCTCCCGCCCGTCGCAAGACTCGGGCACAGGCCTCGGCGGTGCTTCCGCTGGTCAGGACATCGTCGATCAGGATGATGGTCTTATCCCGCACCCGGTCCGCAACGGCTACCGCGAACGCGCCGGACACCGCCTTCCGCCGCTGATTGACGTTGAGGCCCTTGAGCGGCCTGGTGCGCCTGGTCCGTCGAACCAGCCGGCCTTCAACGGAAAGCTGCCAATATTTGCCCAATTCCCAGGCCAGGAGGTTGGATTGGTTGAAGCCCCTGCCCCACAGCCGCCAGCGATGCAGCGGCACCGGGACAATCAGCGCATCGTCGCCCCACTCACCCTTCAGCGGAGCCATATACCGGGCCATGGTCCGCGCCAGCGCGACCTTGCGTCCATATTTCAACCGAAGCGCGATCGATCGGGGCAGGTCGTCATAGGCGACCGCCGCCCGGATCCGGTCGAGTTTCGGCGGCTCTGCCAGGCAGCGGCCGCAGGTCTCGATCTCGGTCCCGGCCAGCGGCAAGCCGCAGCAATGGCAACCGCCGTTTCCCAGCCATTCCATCCGGCCCCAGCATGCCGGACAGAAATTTCCCACTTCCTCGATGATCTCGCCGCATCCGGCGCAGGTCGGCGGAAGGGCGAAATTCAGGATCGCTCGCGCCATCCGATCAACTGGTGGTGCTGCGATGCTGCCCATTGCCTCTTGTCGCCCGAGCGCCGCAGCAGCACAAGCGCGCCCGTGACCCAAGAGTTGTTCGACCGAGACCTGCGATCCCTCCGCCGCGACCGCGCGGCCCGGGCCGGTGCGGACAAGTTCCTTCATGATCGGGCGTTTGACGACTGCCTCGATCGCCTGCGCGGTATTTCGCGAACTTATGATCGGGCATTGCTGGTGGGTTGCCCGAGCCCTTCCTGGCCGGGACGGCTGGGTACGTTCGCGCAACTTGTCGACGTGGTTGATCCCGGGAAACTATTCGCGAGGCAGGCCGGCGGTAACCAGGTCGAGGAAGACCGGCATGATTTCGGCGAGGATCGCTACGACCTGTGCATCGCCATCGGCACCTTGGATACGGTCAACGACTTGCCGGTCGCGCTGCAGCTGATCCGGCGATCGCTGCGCCACGACGCGCCGATCATGGGGGCGATGGCAGGCGGCAACAGCCTGGCAACGCTCCGCGCCTGCCTGGTCGAGGCTGGACGGAAGGACGGACGCGTCGCCGCGCGGACCCATCCGCGGATCGAGGCTCCGTCGCTTGCGCAACTTCTGTCGGCAACCGGCTATTCGATGCCGGTCGTCGACATCGATCGCGTCAAGATCCGCTATGCCAGCCTTGACGACCTGGTCAGGGATTTAAGGGCAATGGGCGCAACGTCGGTCCTGGCGCAGCCTGGTCCGGTCTTTTCGAAATCCGGCGCGGAGTTGGTGCGAGAAGCGTTCGCTGCGCTGGCGCAGGATGGCAGGACCGAAGAGATTGTGGAAATTCTGCATTTTCTGGGCTGGAACCAATAATCGCGGCAAGCGCGGCATTAACTTCGTTTCGCCAATCAAATCTTAAATAGTTTTTCGTTAAACCGTCGTCCGTGGACCAGGACCAGAGGAGGGTGGCGTGCTCGCTATCCGGATGCTGCGTCGACTGCGCTCGGACAAGCGTGGTGCGACTGCAATTGAATATGGGTTGATAGCTGCGCTCATTGCAGTTGCTGCCATCGGCGGAATGAAATCGCTCGGTGGCGGAGCCAACGGCATGTGGGGCAGGCTCGACAACAAGATCGCCGATTCGATGTGATCATCCGGTCGGTGATCTTACCCCGTAAATGACCAGTTTGACCTTCTGGCCAGGCACCAGGGGGCTGTTCGCGTTCAATCCATTCAACGCCATGAAGCGATCGAGCTGAAAGTCGCGATAGGCCATTCGCCCGGCGAGGGACTGCATCGTGTCGCCCCGCTGGACCGTTACCACGTCGATGATCTTTGGCCTGATGGCCGCCGCTTCCGTCCGGCTGATCCGCCTCAGTGAATCCACCATCGACGCGAACGGAGCCAGCCCCTGGCCGCCCCGGGTCAGCGCCACAAAATGATAAGCAGTGTTGGCATCCCACTGATAGGCGAACACGCTGACATCCACCGCGCCCGACTGGGTGTTGGCGCGAGCGACGACATAGCTCGCGGGAATGCCGTTGACGGTCGTGCGCTGGATCGGTCCCATCGCCAATTGGACCCGGCCGCCGGTCAGCTTCTGGATGACCTGGTAGATATAATTGTCGATGCTGCCCGAATATCGGCCGCCCGAGAACTGCGCCTGGCCCGCCGAGCCCTGAATGCTGACGGCATGCGTGCCGTTCTGCATCAGGTATCCGGTTGGCACGATAAACTGCATGCCCAGATCGGGGTGGGTGAAGCTGCGCCCCTCGATCACCCCTTGGGCGGGATCGTCATCGACCATGGCACCGTCCAACTGGGCCAGATAGGCGTCGCGGTTGCGCAATCCCTGCCCTGCGCGACCCGTCTGGCGCGCCAGTTGGCTCGCTTGTGCCATCCGATTTTCACTTAGCGGGTGAGTGCTCGCCCATTCAGGCGTCGACCGGCCACGATCGCCCTGTACGCGAGCTTCCAGCGCCGCCGATCGCGTCAGTTGGCCAAGCATCGTCGCGCCGGCATTGGGATCATATCCCGCGGCCGTGATGTAGCGAACGCCCAGCACGTCAGCCTGATATTCCTGGTCCCTGCTGAAACTGAGCAGCCGCATCTTGGAAAATTGCTGGGCCGACTGCGAAATGAGGCTTCCAAAGACGTTATTCCCGACGACCGCGCCAAGCACCGCACCCAGTACGCCGAGGACGGAGCTCGAGGTCGCAGCGGATTTTCGCCGTTCGTGATGCCTGGCGGCGATATGGCCCGTCTCATGGCCGACCACGAATGCCAGTTCAGCCTCGTCATTGACGATGCCCATCAGCTGGCGGGTGAGATAGACATAGCCGCCCGGCACGGCGAAGGCATTCTCCACCGCGCTGTTGAGCGTGGTGAAGTGGTAGACCTGACCCGCATTGGCCGTGCCCGAATAGGTCGCGACCCGGCGGCCCACGCTCTCGACATAGCCGGCGCGCGGGCCGGTCAGGGCCCCGCCAAACTCCGCGACAATTTCCGGATGTTGTCGGGCTGCTTCCTGGATGTCGCGCGGGTTGAGATAGGTCAGCGGCTGTTGCAGCTGGCGCTGCGCTACCTGCGCGCTGGCAGGCGCGATCGCCACTGCACTGGCGGCGAGCAGGGCAAGCGGGGTACGCATGACTACATCCATCACCAATTCCGCATTTCACGAAACTGAACGGATTTTGGGAACCCTTGGTTCCGAAACGAACCTCAGCCGATCGCGAGGAACTTTGCGCGACGCTGATCCAGCAGCTGCGCCCGGTCGAGCTTTGCCAGCCCATCGAGCTCTTCGAGGATGGCAGATTTCAGGCTGCCGATGGCCTCGTTCGGGGCCCGGTGCGCCCCGCCTAGCGGCTCGGGCACGACTCGGTCGACGACGCCAAGCGACTGGAGATCGCTGGCGGTCACGCGCATGGCTTCGGCCGCGTCGGCAGCCTTGTCCGCCGTGCGCCACAGGATCGACGCACAGCCTTCAGGAGAAATCACCGAATAGACCGCATGCTCGAACATCAGGACGCGGTTGGCCGCGGCGATTGCCACAGCGCCGCCCGATCCGCCTTCGCCGACCACGGCCGCGACCATTGGCACCGACAGCGCAAGGCACTGCTCGGTGGACCGGGCGATTGCTTCGGCCTGGCCGCGTTCCTCGGCCTGGACGCCGGGAAATGCGCCCGACGTGTCGACCAGCGAAATGACCGGGAGGCCGAAGCGGTCGGCCAGCTGCATCAGCCGGATCGCCTTGCGATAACCCTCGGGCTTGGCCATGCCGAAATTATGCCTGAGGCGGCTAGCGGTATCGTCGCCCTTCTCGTGACCGATCAGCATGACCTTGCGGCCTTCGATGCGAGCCAGGCCGCCGATGATCGCCGGATCGTCGGCAAATGCCCGATCGCCCGCCAATGGCATAAAGTCGTCGGTAATCCCCGCGACATAATGTTTGAAATGAGGCCGCTCCGGATGCCTGGCCACTTGGGTCTTCTGCCATGGCGTCAGCTTGGCATAAGTCTCTTTCAGCAGCTTGGAGGACTTGGCGGCCAGCTTGGCAACCTCGGGCTCGATGTCGATCTCGCCGGCGTTGGCGGTGTCGCGCAGCTCGTTGATCCGCTGGTCGAGTGCGGCGATTGGCTTTTCGAATTCGAGGTAAGTCAGCATTGCGGCGCGGGGTAAGCGGCGAGGCGGTTCACGTCAACGCCGGTGGCTAGCTCAGCCCGGTAGCCAGCGGATGGCGGCTGTTCACAAGCTCGACCAGCCTTGCGGCATCCACATGGGTATAGATTTGCGTGGTGGCAATGTCGGCATGACCTAGCAGTGCCTGGAGCACGCGCAGGTCGGCGCCTCCCGCAAGTAGATGTGTCGCGAAGGCGTGCCTCAGGACATGCGGGCTGATGCGGTCGGGCGCGATGCCCGCCAGTGCCGCCATGCCGCGGACCAGCTGGAACAGCCGGACCCGGCTCAGATGCGATTTGCCGCTGGGAAATAGCCACGGGCTGGTTGCCGGGACATGTGCCAGCCACTTTTGAACGGCTTCGGCGGCGCGCTCGGACACCGGCACCAGCCGTTCCTTGTCGCCCTTGCCACGCAGCATCAGGAAAGGCTGGCCGGGCCGGACGGCGCGCCGCGGCAGCGATACCAGCTCGGTCGCCCGCAGGCCCGATCCGTAAAGTAGCTCCAGCAGGGCGAGGTTGCGCAGCGCCAGTGGCTCCCCGCTTGCGGCACGTTCCTCGATCACCGTGAATATGGCTTCGACTTCGCCGGATTCGAGGATCCTCGGAAGCGGTCGTTGCAACCGGGGCTTGGGAAGAGCTGACGAAGGATCGTCCGCCCGCATGCCGTCATCCAGCAGGAAGCCATAAAAGCGTCTCAGCGCCGCCGACCTGCGGGCCACCGTCGACGGCGCTAGCTCTGCCCAGGCCTCGCCCAGCATCGACAATTCGGACGTGCCGGCGCGCTCCAGGGATCCGACCGTTTCCGCCGCGGCCGCCAGGTCTCTACGGTAGGCGAGCAGCGTGTTGCGCGATGCCCCAATTTCCGCTGCCATCATGTCGCAGAATCGATCGACCAGCGCCCGGTCTTCTGGGCTCACGTCCGTGCCAGGGCCTCGGCGGCGATCATCCGGGCCAGATATTCCTGGCCGGTGCGCCGCAACGCGTTGGTCGCATGAAACAGGTAAAGCGCCCGGACGTCGCTGAACTCACGGCCCTGCAGCGCTCCTGCGGTCAGCAGGATTGACGTCCCGGCCTGGCGGCGGCGCATCGCTCCGTCGATCATCCGGGTCCAGCCGGTCTCGGCGCCAAGACCCAATTTATATGTACGGTTGAGACGCCCCGCCAGCGATGCATCGATGCGGCCCAGTCCCGCCAGGCAAGCTACCAGCAATGCGGTACGCTGCCGGTCTTCGCTTTGGTCGCGGTCGGCAAAATCATCGATCCGATTTGCATTGATTGCCGGCTGACTTCCATCTGGGGCACCAAGCGCAAGCATTGCCCAGACCGCGTCGGCAGGGTCCTCGTCCATATCGCCGATGACACGGGTCCAGCGGCCCGCTTCGCGGTCAAACCCGCCGGCCAGCAGCGACGCGACCAGGTCCGGTGCGTCCGACTGCAATTTGCTGTTCGGGACGACATGCCTGGCCGCACGTGCGGTGAGCACCTGTGCGGCCACGCGGTCCAGGGGGGACTGCGCATTGCCCCAGATGTTCCGCATCGCAGACACGCGCGTGTCGACATCTTTCCCGATGAAGGCGAGCCGGAGCTGCCAGGCCTCGGTCCCACCCAGTGCATCGGGATCCGTGGCATCGAATGAAGCGGCATAAAGATCGATCAGCGACTGGGTCGACAGCACACCCAAGGCGGCGGCGGTACGTGCCATCGGCAGTCGCTGTGTCGCTGAAAACATCGGCGCGCGCGCCAGCCATGCCTGGGTCTGCAGGCTGGCGGAATTGATCAGCCGCTCCGGCGGCATCATGGCGGTCGCCGTCGACAAGCCGTAGCGCCAGCTGTTGAGCTCCTCAACGGGTTCCCACTCGATCGTCACCGCGCGGGAAGTCTCGGCGCCGGCACCCACCACCTTGTCCGCAAGGGCAATATCGATGGGGCTCACGCGACCACGGCGACGAGCGGATTCGATATCGGCCGCGGCTCGCTCGGACTCTCCCGAAAGCGACGCGCAAATGGCAGTGACCAGCGGTGCCACGCGCGGCTCGACCTTGGCCAGGCCTGCTTCGATCGGGCACATGGCCGCGGGATCGCTGCTTGCCAGCGCCGACTGCAGCGCGATCTGGTTCATCTTGGGCGTAAAGCCGTCGGAATCCACGCTGGCTATCAGCAGCCGGGCGGCGTCGGCTTCGCCCATCCTGACCAGCAGCCAGGCGCGCTCTGCCGCCCAGTCGGCGGGATGGACGTCCAGCGGGTTAAGGGCCTTTGCAAGCAGTGCGTTGCGCAGCCCAATATGGGCCCATCTCGAAGCCAGCGGCGTGTCCATCCGCCGCATCAATATTTCCAGCCCCTTGCCGCTGGCAGCGCCCCAGGGACGGACGCCGATACCGACCGAATCAGGGTCGAGCGTACCCGCCAACCGGGGATCGCGCCGGGCGAACGCGGGATATTCGACCTGCGGCACGGGCTCAGGCTTGGTCAGATTGTCCAGTGCCTCGAGCAGATCGACGATCTGGACGCCGCTGCTTTCGGCGGGCCCCTGCGGCGCGGGCCTGTTCGCCGGCTGGGCCTCATTGTTCGTCGGCGTGGGCGCCGGCGCCGAGGTCGCCGGTTCCCCAAAGCCGGGCGGAAGGATCGATTCGGGGCGGTCCTGGGCAATTGCCGGCAATGCCAGCACGAACGCCAGCGCCGCGCTTCCGGCAAGGATCTGCTTAATTCGTGGCGGCATTGGCGGTGACATTGGCCTCAATATTCTGGACCGGGACTTCGTCGGCGCTCCTGGACAGGAGGAAAAGCCCGCCGACGAGCAGGATGAGGATTATAATCAGGACAATAAGGCCTCGAGGCATCGTTACTCCACCTGGTCTGCGGTTTGGCGAAAGGCTTTTGCCCGACCTTGAGCCACTATGTATAGCCCCAGACCGTGCAAAAGCTGACCGACATATTGGATCGACCGGTCGTGCTGGTGGGGCTGATGGGCGCGGGCAAATCGACCGTTGGCCGCCGCCTGGCAAGGCGCCTCGGATTGCCGTTCGTAGACAGCGATTCCGAAATCGAGGAAGCGTCGGGATCGCCGACGGCCGAGCTGTTCGAACGATTTGGGGAACATGATTTCCGCGATGGAGAGCGGCGTCTCGTCGCGCGACTGGTGGAAGGCGACGTCCGCGTAATTGCCACCGGCGGCGGCGCATTCAACGATCCGCGCACGCGCGAATTGCTCAACCGGCGCGCCATTACCATCTGGCTCGATGCTCCCATCGACGTCCTCGCCGAGCGCACCGCGCGGCGCAACAATCGCCCGCTGCTGAAGCGGGGCAATCGGGCCGATACGCTGTCCCGCCTCGCCGAGGAACGTCATCCTTTTTATGCCGAAGCGCATATCCATATTCGAAGCGGCATCGGCGCCCATAGCAATGTTGTCGAGGCGATAATCTCGGCGCTGGAGGACCACCTGTCCCAATGACCGTCATTCGCGTCGAGGCCTTTCCTCACAGCTATGACGTGGTCGTCGGCCCGATCGAGGCAGGGGTCGAGCGGATCCGCGACATCGCGCAAACTGGGCGGCCGATTCTGGTCAGCGACCCAAAGCTGTTCGCGCTGCATGGCGCACGGATTGCCGAGGCGCTGTCGGCCACGCCGATCCTGGTGCCGGAGGGCGAAGCGGCCAAGGATTGGTCCCAGCTGCACCTGTTGTTGACGGCCCTTGCCGAGCATGGCGTCACGCGCACCACGCCGATCATTGCCGTCGGCGGGGGCAGCGTCGGCGATCTTGCGGGCCTTGCCGCGGCATTGTTCAAGCGCGGCTGCCCCATCATCCACGTCCCGACAACCTTGCTCGCCCAGGCCGACAGCGCCGTCGGCGGCAAAACCGCGATCGATGTCTTCGGCCAGAAGAATCTGATCGGCGCCTTTCATCAGCCTTCACTGGTGGTCGTCGACCCCTCGGTGCTGGACACTCTCGATCTGCGGCAACTTCGCGCCGGATATGCGGAAATCGTCAAATACGGCCTGATCGACGACCCCGCTTTCTTCGCCTGGTGCGAAGACAATGGCCGTGGGCTCCTCGCCGGCCATCGGGATTTGCGCCAGCACGCCATCGAAACGGCGATCCGGGCAAAGGCCCGCATCATTGCCGGGGATGTCAACGACCGGCTCGGCAAGCGGGCGCTTCTCAACCTCGGTCACAGCTTCGGCCACGCCATCGAGTCCGAGGTCGGGATCGGCAAGATCCTTCATGGCGAAGCCGTGGCGATGGGGCTGGCGCTGGCGTTCCGCCTTTCCGCCGAAAGCGGTCTGTGCCCAGTGCCGGACGCGGACCGGGTCGTTACTCACCTGGCCGGCTGCGGCCTGCCTACCCGCCTGGCAGAGTTCGGCCTCGCCGGACGAGGCGGCAGGCTCGCCGGCTGGCTGGCCGGCGACAAGAAGAATGAGGCCGGACGGATCGCGCTGGTTCTGGCGCGCGGCATCGGACGTGCGTTCCTTGACCCTGCGGTCGATCCTCGCCGCCTGGCAGACTTCCTCGATCGCGCCGCTTAGGCGTCCGCCTTGGGCAGTGGGCGGTCGGGCCCGAACGACCGTTCAAGCCCGGCACGCAAATCCCCGCTGGAACTCTGCAGCTCCAGCCGCTCGCAATCGCGCAGCCGATATTCGAAGTCGACCCGGTCAACCTCCTCCGCCTCCATCCCGAGCACCTCGAGCGCCGCCCGGCCCATCTTGACCGCGCTTTCAAACAGCTCGCGCTGCGCGAACGCCACGTCGAGCCCGTCGAACGTCATGAGATGCACCCGGTCGAACGCACGGATCAGTACGGCCGCCTGCGGGAATGCTTCAAGCACGCGGACAATCGCCTCGCGCGTCAGCCCGCCGTCGCGATTGTCCTGGCAGAACAGGATCGCCTTGGCGGTCTCGGCGCCGGCCAGTCGAAGCAGGTCGAGCCGCATGCCGTCGCCATAATAGACCTTGGTGCCAAAGCTTCCGGCGACCTCGATCATCTCGGCTTCGGTATCGATCATCGTAACGCCGATCCGCTTTGCCATCAGCATCTGCGCCGCGGTCTGCCCGAACCGGCCGTAGCCGACGACGATGACGCTCGTCTCCGGCGACAGTTCCGGCCCTTCAAGCCCTTCGGTTCCTTCCTCGCGCTTCTCCAGCCATTCGGTGATCCGCATCAGGAACGGCGTCGCGGCCATCGATAGCGTGGCGATGGCCCCGAACAGCGATGCCGCTTCGGGCAGGATCAATTGCGCATTCGCGGCCTGGGCAAACAGGACGAATCCAAATTCGCCCGCCTGGCTGAGCAGCAAACCAAGACGGACGCTTCGCGGCCAGCTGTTCCCGAACGTGCGCGCCAGACCGGCGATGATCAGCGCCTTGATGATGATGACTGACAGCGCGAACCCGATAACCAGGATCGGCCGGGCAGCGATGGCCGACAGGTCGAGCAGCATGCCGACCGACAGGAAAAACAATCCGAGGAGGATCGAACGGAACGGCTCGACATCGCTTTCCAGCTCATGGCGATAAGGCGAATCTGCCAGCATCACGCCTGCAACAAAGGCGCCCAGGGCCACCGACAGCCCAAGCATGTGCATCAGTGCGGCCGACGCGACGACCGTGAAAAGGCCGGCCACAATGAACAGTTCCCGCTCGGCAAGCCGGCCGATCAGCCGGAACAACGGGCTCAGCACCCAATGGCCGACGACCACCAGTCCAATGACTGCCATCACCGTATAGAGCGCCAGGGTCCATCCGCTCGGATCGCTCGGATCGGGCGGGACGCGGGACAGGGCGGCAATGATCGTGATCATCGGCACGATCGCCAGGTCCTGGAACAGCAGGACGGAAAAGGCGCGCTCTCCCTGCGGCGTATTCAGCTCATTGTCGGCCCGCAGCATCGGCAGCACCTGCGCCGTCGATGAAAGGCTGAGCGGAAGGCCGATGGCCAGCGCCGCCGGCGGCGTGACGTCCAGGGCTAGGTGAATGAACAGGCTGAGCGCCAGGCCGCACAGAACGACCTGCACCAGCCCCAGGCCGAAAATGTCTTTCCTCAGCCGCCACAGGCGCTGCGGCCTGAGCTCGAGGCCGACAATGAACAGCAACAGCGCAATGCCGATTTCCGAAATGCTGGCCAGATCCTTGGGGTCGCCGACCAGGTCGAGCAACTGAGGCCCGATAACGGCCCCGCCGACGATATAACCCAGGGTCGCGCCCAGCCTCAGCTTGCGGAACAGCGTCACGAAGATCAGCGCCGTGCCCAGCATGATGGCGCCGCTTTCCAGCAACAGGCTGGTGGTCTCGGCCGCAGTCTGGGCTTCAACCGTCATCGGGCCGCCTCGATTGCAGCGAGCATCGCCCGGAACGGAAGCAGGATTGCACCATGCCTGCCCTTTCGGGTCACGGCCGGCGCCAGTGCATCGAGCCCGGGCCATGCATCGGGAACATCCCCGGTCCCGTCCAGCCAAGCTTCCAGTTCGGCCAGCGCGGCGCCAACTTCTTCCGCGCTGCGGCCCATCGCATGGCCACCAAGCAGCGCCGCGGCTGCCTGGCCATAGGCGCATGCCTCCACTGCTTGGCGCAGGCGCACGATGCGGTCCGCCCAATCCAGCTCGACCGCCATTCGGATCCGGCTGCCGCAGGTCTTCGAGCGGACTTCGGTCGCGCCTTCCAGTTCGTCGAAAGGCTCCAGATAGGGGATCGACGCCGCCAGGCGCAGGATTTCACGAGTGTAAGGGGGCTCCTTCACGCCCTTCGCCATGTAGTGCCTGACGGACCATCCTCAAGCAGCACACCTTCGGCCTTCAGCTCATCGCGGATGCGATCGGCCTCTGCAAAGTCGCGCCGCGCCTTTGCTTCGGCTCGTGCGGTGATCTGTTCCTCGATGCCGGATGCGTCACCTTCGCCCTTGAACCATTCATCGGCGCTCACGGTCAGCAGGCCCAGCAGCTGCGCCGATGCCCGGATCGTTCCGGCATCCTCAATCGCCGCCAGCCGCGACAGCGCCAGCGGAGTGTTGAGATCATCCGACAGGGCCTCGACGACGCTCGTTTCGATGTCGCCTGCCTCGGCATTGCCCGCGGCCCGGTAAAGACGATCGAGCGTCGCCTTCGACTGAGCGATCAGTTGGCTGGTCCAGGGCAATGGCTGGCGGTAATGCGCCGACAGCAGCGCAAGGCGAAGAGTCTCGCCCTTGTGATGCTTCAGCAACTCCTCGGGCGTGATCACATTGCCAAGGCTTTTCGACATTTTCTCGGCGCCCATGTCGACAAAACCGTTATGCACCCAGTGGCGCGCGAGCGGAATGCCGCGGTGCGCACAGCGGCTCTGCGCGACCTCATTCTCATGGTGTGGAAACACAAGGTCGAGCCCGCCGCCGTGAATATCGATCGTCTCGCCCAGGTGCGCACGGATCATTGCCGAGCATTCGATATGCCAGCCCGGCCGCCCCCGTCCCCACGGGCTGTCCCATCCGACCACGCCCTCCTCGCTCGGCTTCCACAGCACAAAGTCGGCGGGATCGCGCTTGTAGGGCGCCACCTCGACCCGCGCACCGGCCAGCATTGCTTCCCGGTCGCGGCCGGACAGGACGCCGTAGCTCGGGTCGCTCGGCACATGGAACAGGACATGGCCTTCCGCCTCATAGGCATTGCCCAGCTCGACCAGCCGTTCGATCATCGCGATCATGGCCGGGATTTCCTGGGTGGCATGCGGCGCGATGGTCGGCGGCTGCACGCCCAGCGCGCCCATATCCTCCAGGTAGAAACCTTCGTACCGGTCGGTGATGACCGAAGGATCGACCCCCTCCTCTCGCGCCGAATTGATGATCTTGTCATCGACGTCGGTGACGTTGCGCGCATAGACGAGGCTGTGTTCGCCGAATTCGTGCCGGATGAGCCGGGCAAGCGTGTCGAACACGACCGCCGGCCGGGCATTGCCGATGTGGGCTCGGCCGTAGACGGTCGGCCCGCACACATACATGGTAATGCGCTGCGGATTGATTGGTACCAGCGGCCGCTTCTCGCGGGCCATGGTGTCATACAGGCGGATCATTGTTCCTCCCCGGACCGGGAAGGGGAACCATCCGCAGCGCGAATGGCGGAGGGGTCGTCCACCTTCCGCCTCGTTTCAACCCAATCGACGACGGCCCGGCCCGTGGCGTTCAACAGCGGATAGGTACGCGACTCCCTCATCCATTCCGGCCGGTCGGCGTCGCCTCCGTAGATCATGTCGGTCGCTAGGTTCGCCAGCAGGAAAAAAAGCGTCGCTCCAATCAGGCCCTTCAGCATCCCGAAGCCGCCGCCGAGCAGCCGGTCGACCGGACCGAGCACCGATCGTCGCGCCTTGCCGCCGATCGCGCGCGCAAACAGCTTCGTCGCAATGTAAACGGGAAGGAACAGCAAGGCGAAGGCCATCACGCTCGCGCCCGCTTCCGTCCCCACCGGCCCGACCAGCTTGGCCTGGAGGGGCGTATGGAACAGCTTCAGGGCGGCAATGCCCGCCACCCAGGCGAGCAGCGCCAGCACCTCGTGCGTAAATCCGCGGACGAAGCCGATCAGCGCGGCGCCGCCAAGCAACAGGAGCACGAATATGTCGAGCGCGGTCATAACGGCCCCGGCTAGCGGGCGATTGCGGCTTTCGCCAGCCCCCTATCGCCCGAGAATTGCGTCAACCAGCTCCTTGAGCCGTCCGAACCGCGCCAGGGCGATGCCGCTGGGCCCTTCCGTGCCCGCCGGCACCCAGGCGCGGTCGAAACCGAGCTTGGCCGATTCCTTGAGCCTGAGGCCGGCATGGGCGACCGGCCGCACTTCCCCGGACAGGGCAATCTCGCCCATCACCACCGCCTCCTGGGGCACCGGGCGCTCCGACATCGCCGACACCAGCGCCGCCGCGACCGCCATGTCGGCTGCGGGGTCGCCGAGCCGATAGCCACCGGCGATGTTCAGATAGACCTCGGTCGTGGCGAAGCTAATCCCGCAGCGGGCCTCCAGCACGGCAAGGATCATCGCCAGCCGCCCACTATCCCAGCCAACCGCGGCCCGGCGCGGCGTTGCTCCGCTCGCCAGCCGCACTGTCAGCGCCTGGATTTCGACCAGCACCGGGCGCGTTCCCTCCAGCGCCGGGAACACGCTCGTCCCGCTGACCGGCTCGCCGCGCTGCGTTAGGAACAAGGCCGACGGATTCGGCACCTCGATCATGCCGCCGCCCTCCATCGCGAAGACGCCGATCTCATCGGTTCCGCCAAAGCGGTTCTTGGCGGCGCGAAGGATGCGATACTGGTGGCTCCGCTCCCCTTCGAATCCCAGCACGGTGTCGACCATATGCTCGAGCACGCGCGGCCCGGCGATCGTGCCATCCTTGGTGACATGGCCGACCAGGACCACGGCGGTGCCGCGCTCCTTGGCAAATCGCACCAGCTCCTGGGCCGAAGCGCGCACCTGGCTGACCGTGCCGGGAGCTCCTTCGATCAGGTCGCTGTGCATGGTCTGGATCGAATCGATCACCAGCATTGCAGGAGCATTGCCGGCACTGACGGTCGTCAGGATGTCGCGAACGGAGGTCGCCGCCGCCAGCCGCACTGGCGCACCCCCCAGCCCCAGCCGGATCGCACGCAATCGGACCTGGTCCGCCGCTTCCTCTCCGGAAACATAGACCACCTCGCGGCCCGAGGCGGCCAGCTTCGCCGCGACCTGCAACAGCAAGGTTGATTTGCCTATGCCGGGATCGCCACCCAGCAACATCGCCGATCCGGGCACAATTCCGCCACCGATCGCCCGGTCGAACTCGGCGATGCCGGTCCGCATGCGGTCGGGCAAGGCAACGACCGCGTCCAATCCCACCAGCTCGACTGCCCGCCCGCCGCTGCTGAGGTCATGCTTGGCGGAAAAGACCGTCGGCGTCGCAGCCTCTGAAAGCAGGCTATTCCACTCAGCGCAGTCGGGGCATTGACCCTGCCAGCGGTGATGCTCCGACCCGCACGCCTGGCAAACATACCGGGTCTTCAGCTTTGCCATTTTGCTTAATCCTCCCCGGAACGGGGAGGGGGACCGTTCGCTGCAAGCGAACGGTGGAGGGGCCGCTCCACGCAAGTCATGAGAATCCAAGTCATCACGCCGTCGAGATTATCGAGCACGTCGCGGGCTGCAATGCGCAGCGTTTGAAATCCGGCGTCGGTTAGCCTGCGGTCCCGGACGGCATCCCGTACGGGATTATTCCCCATAGAATGGGCCTCTCCGTCGACCTCGATCGCAACCCTACGTTCTAGGCAGGCAAAGTCGGCGACATAACCGTAGCAAGGAAATTGCCGGCGGAAACGAAGTCCGTCCGGCCGTTTGCGCAGCTGCTGCCAAAGCACCACTTCCGGCAAAGTCAATTTGCGACGCAATTGGCGAGCGAAGCGCACATTTCGATCCGACGCACCAACGGTGCGATGCCGGACGCGCCCCTTGGCCCCTCCACCATTCCGCTTCGCTGCATGGTCCTCCTCCCCGTTCCGGGGAGGATTTGATTGCTTCTCCATCGCTCCTGTGTACTGGAACAAATAGGGAACGAAAAGGCCTAAAATACCGCCTCGGCCTTGCCGCCCATCATCTGCTGCCGGACCAGCGGGATCGGCGGGCCGCCATAGCTCAGGAACTGGTCGTGAAATGCCTTCCAGGCCTTCTCCCCGCCCCGGCTTGCCGCCCAGTCGTCGCGCAGTTTGCGGATCATGAGCTTGCCCATCGTATAGTTGAGATAGGCAGGGTCATAGGTCCCGCGCGCCGATTGCTGGCGGGCATTGCCCGCGTCCTGATAGCATTGGTTTTGGAACAGGTCGTAGCTCTGCTGCTGGGTCATCGAACCCGTGTGCATGCCGATCGCCGACAGGAAACGGCAGTCGCGGAGCAGCGCGTTCGACAACTGCCCGATCAGTGTCTCGTCGGTCCCGCCGCCGACGCCTTTCTGGCGCATCATTTCCTCGGTGTAATGCGCCCAACCCTCGGCGAAGGCGTAGCCGACGAACACCCGGCCGAACATATTCTTCGAACGATTGGCGTGAAGGAAATTCAGGAAGTGGCCGGGCCAAACCTCATGCACCGACGTGAACAGCAGGTCGGCCTGCCCGGGCACGAAGGCATCCTGCTCGGCTTTCGGCCAGCTCGGATCAGCAGGCGCGATATAATAGACCGACGGCAGGCCTTTTTCGTAGGGGCCCGGAATGTTGATGTAGGCGAAATTCTGCCGGTTGTACGGCGGGGCCTCCTCGACCTTCGCTTCCTCCGGGCCGGGGATCGTCACGATGTCGTGCTCCTGGATGAATTGCTTCAGTCCGGCCAGCTGCGCGCGGGCGCCCGCCACGGCCCCGCCCTTGGGCTTGTTGGCACTCATCTTTTCCATGCACGCCGCGATCGTCTGCCCGGGCGCATAGCGCGAACAGGCCTCGCCCAGCAGTTTCTGGTTGGCGGCCAGGTCGGCCCTGCCGATCTGCTCGAGCTGCTCGACTGGTGTCGTTACCATCTCGGTGTCGGCAAGCATGCGCTGGAACTTCGCTTTGCCGAGCGCGAAGTTGGGCTTCGACGCCGCCCGCTGGCTTTCCACCCAGGCGACCGTCTCCTGCATCGCCTTCACCGCATTGTCGGTCGCGGTTTTTAGCGCCTGCTGATCCTCGGCCGTGCCGACGCCTTTCCATGCCGCCATGCCGTCGCCCGGATAGTAAGTGACGAAGCCGCCGAACGCCGATTTGGCATAATCGACGAAGCTCGTCGCCATGGGCGTCTGGACGTTGGCACGCATCTGTTCGGCGGCGCGCGGTATGTTCTGGAGAAACTTGATGTAAGCCTTAAGCCGCTGCTCCTTGGGCGCGTAAGGCACGGTTATGTAGACCGACGGGTCGACGAAGCCGAGGTAAGCCGCCGGGTTGTGATGCAGCTGGTCGGCGCCGGTGGGGTCGATCCAGAACAGCTGGCCTTTCGCCACGCCGACCAGATAGTCGCGCTGGTAGCGTTCCTCGGGCGTCAGCTTGTCGTCTGAAAATGCCTGTGCGTCCGCGATTGCTTTCTTCAGCCGGTCCACCTCGGCGTTGATCGCCTGCGGCGACAGGTCCGCAATCTGCCCGTCGAATTCATGGCGTCCCTGGACCACGCCGAAGCCTGGATTGGCCTTGAAGCTGGCTTCGATGAAATTGTTGACGAACTGGGGCCAATCGCCCTGGGCCACCGAAGCTTCCGTCGCGCCATTTTCGGGCGTGCTCGAAAATCTGCAGCCGCCGGCGGCCAGTACCAATGCCATTGCCGAAGCGATCAAAATAGGACGCATGCTTCTCTCCTCTCCCGGAAGAGGAGCCTGCGTAGTTTGCTGCCAGTCCACGGGCAAGTGGCGATCTGGCCAGGGCGCGTCGCCCAAGTTGCGTGAAGCAACCCTCGCCGCTACCGGGCAGCGATGGCCCTGATCCCCGAGCCGCTTCGCATCGCCGATTTCCGGGCCTTCTGGCTGGCGCGGCTGACCACGACGATCGGCCAGATGGCGATGGTCATCGTCATCGGCTGGCAGGTCTATGACATCGCCCGCCAGACGATGGACATCCACCAGGCGGCGTTTCAGCTGGGCCTGATCGGGCTCGTCCAGTTCGTTCCACTGTTCGTGCTGACGCCGATCAGCGGCTGGACCGCGGATCGCCTCGACCGCCGCTATGTGGCCCGTGCGGTCATATCGCTGGAGCTATTCTGTGCGCTGATCCTGCTTTGGTCGACCTGGGGCGGGTTCATCAGCCTGCCCATCCTGTTCGGGGTTGCTTCCCTCCTCGGCGTCGCGCGCGCCTTCGCCGGCCCGGCGCTGGGCGCGATGGCTCCCAACCTCGTCCCGCGCGAGATCCTGCCCAACGCCATCGCCCTTAGCTCGACGGCCTGGCAGACCGGCGCCATCGTCGGCCCGGCGCTGGGCGGCATCCTCTACGATGTCACGCCCCACCTGCCCTACGCGCTCAGCGCTATGCTGTTCGCGGTCGGCGCCGTCTGCCTGTTCACCATCGGGCCCCTCCCGCGCACGGCGCTCAAGCCGGGCAGCCCGCTGAGGCAAATGGCCGACGGCCTGTCCTATGTCCGGCGCAACCGGCTGGTCCTGGGAGCGATTACGCTCGACCTGTTCGCGGTGCTGCTGGGCGGCGTGACGGCCATGCTGCCGCTTTACGCGCGGGACATCCTCCAGGTTGGCGCCGACGGGCTGGGTCCGCTGCGGGCCGCGCCGGCCGCGGGCGCAACCTTGACCGCCATCTTCTTCTCGTTCCGGCCGATCAGGACCAATGTCGGGGCCAAGATGCTTGTCGCAGTGGTCGTGTTCGGCGCCGCGACCGCCATTTTCGGCATATCCCGCGCCTATTTCCTGTCGCTCGCCATGCTGGCGCTGCTCGGTGCGGCCGACATGTTCTCGGTCTATATCCGCCAGTCCTTGATCCAGCTTCACACGCCGGACGAAATGCGCGGGCGGGTTGCCGCCGCATCGACCCTCGCCATCTCCGCTTCCAATGAACTCGGCGAAACCCGCAGTGGCTTCTCCGCGGCGCTGCTGGGCCCCGTAACGGCGACCGTCGCCGGTGGCATTGCGGCAATCGGCGTCACCCTGGTTTGGGCTTATCTGTTCCCGGAGCTGCGCCGTGCCCGCACATTCGAATTGACCGAGCCGCCGCCGGAAGAAGCGACCGTCGTCGCAGGTGGCGCCTGACGCTTGCAACTGCTGCCAAGCGGACCGATGTAGCCGATCCCAAAAGGAGACCCCGAATGAAGGCCGCCAACATCCTCGAGACCATCGGCAACACCCCGCACATTCGGATCAACCGCCTGTTCGGCAACGGCGCCGAGGTCTGGATCAAGTCGGAACGGTCCAATCCCGCCGCCTCGATCAAGGACCGCATCGCCCTGTCGATGGTCGAGGATGCGGAGCGCAGCGGCAAGCTGAAGCCGGGCGGCGTCATCGTCGAGCCGACCAGCGGCAATACCGGCATCGGCCTCGCTATGGTCGCGGCGGTCAAAGGGTACCGCATCATCCTCGTCATGCCCGACAGCATGTCGATCGAGCGCCGGCGGCTGATGCTCGCCTATGGCGCGGAGTTCGACCTGACCCCGCGCGACAAGGGCATGAAGGGCGCCATCGCCCGCGCCCAGGAGATCGTCGACCAGACTCCGGGGGCCTGGATGCCGCAGCAGTTCGACAATCCGGCCAATGTGGACGTCCATGTCCGCACCACCGCGCAGGAAATCCTCGCCGATTTTCGCGACCAGCCGATCGATGCGCTGATCACCGGTGTCGGCACGGGCGGCCATATCACCGGCTGCGCGATGGTCCTGAAGCAGGCCTGGCCCGCGCTCAAGGTCTTCGCGGTCGAACCGACCTTGTCCCCGGTCATTTCCGGCGGCCAGCCCGCGCCCCATCCGATCCAGGGCATCGGCGCCGGCTTCATCCCGGTCAATCTCGACGTTTCCGTGCTCGATGGCGTAATCCAGGTCGCGCCGGAGGATGCCAAGGAAATGGCCCGCCGCGCGGCGCGAGAGGAGGGAATGCTCGTGGGCATTTCATCCGGTGCGACGCTCGCCGCCATTGCCCAGAAGCTTCCGGAATTGGGCGCGAATACGCGAATCCTGGGCTTCAACTACGACACCGGCGAACGCTATTTGTCGGTCGCCGATTTCCTCCCGGAGGAACAGAGTTAAAGTTTTGAAAACAACGTCCTTTTGACGTTGCGTTAATCCTTTTCCGTTAATTCCCGTGCACTCAAGGGAGTGTCAAAGGGGATGCGCAGGGCACGGTTCGCCGTTTCCGACGGCGACGGCATTAAAGAGCGGGCATCGGTCAAGGACGCGTTGACGTTCGACCTCCGGACGCCCGACACGTCGGATGATGATAGCTTGGCTTCGCAGCGCGTCGCCATGTTCGAGCTTGCGCCCGCGCTGCTCGGGGCCACGCACCTGGTCTGGGGCCTGGCCTGTTTCCTCATTCATCCCATGTCGATCGCCGCGCCGCTGCGCTGCAATCCGCTCGTTCCGCTGCTGGCGGTGCTGGTCCTCGATGGCCTGGCGTTTGCCGGCCTTTGGTATCGGGACAAGGCCGGCTTGTCGCCGACGACGGTTTCGCGCGGCCTTTGCGCCTACGTCGGCATCAGCGGTGCGCTGTGGATGGGCTATGGCCTGACCCTCGATTGCACGCTGCATGATACCAGCCCCGCGTTCATCGCGCTTGCGTTTGGCGCCGGGCTTGGCGCTTCGACCATCGTGTCGATCTCCTCGCCTCCTGTTGCGATCGTCAATGCGCTGGTTGCCATGGCCGGCGCGATGGCCGTGTCACGTCAGCCGACGGTCCTTGCAGGCATCACCTTTCTTGCCGTCATCAATATTTGCTACAGCATCGCCGGGGCGCGGACGGTTCTGACCAACGCCCGCGGCCGCCTCCGGCTGGAGGCCCAGGCGCGCAAGGCCCTCCAGTTCGTCGATGAGTTTGAAAACAGCGGCCGCGGATGGTTCTGGGAAACCAACAATCTCGGTACGCTCTCCTATGTTTCGCAGCAGCTGGCCGACGATTTCAGCTGCAAGCCCGAGGAACTTCTCGGCCGCCAGTTCACCGACCTGCTGTCGGTCGATGCCGGTACTTCGGACAGCATGCGCGAGGAGCGCACGCTCGGCTTCCACCTTTCGGCGCGCTTCCCGTTCAGCGACGTGATTGTCCGGGCGGCCAGCGCAGAGGACATCCATTGGTCATTGTCGGGAAATCCGGTGTTTGACGAACGGGGACGTTTTCTCGGTTTCCGCGGAATCGGCACGGACCTTACCGAGCAGCGCCGGACCGAGCAGGAGGTGGTCCGTCTTGCCCGCTTCGACTCCCTGACCGGCCTGCCCAACCGCGCGCTGATGCGGCAGACGCTCGACGAGGCTCTCCGGAATGCGACCAATCGCCGCAAGGGCTGCTCGCTCTTCCTGATCGATCTCGACCGTTTCAAGAACGTCAACGACACCCTCGGCCATCCCATCGGCGACGCGCTGCTCCGCCAGGTTGCCGATCGATTGAAATCGGTGATGGGCGACCATGGCCAGGTCGGCCGCCTCGGCGGGGACGAATTCAAGGCAGTGCTGCCCGGCACGGTCGAAACCGGGCTGCTTGAAAGCCTCGCGCGCACGTTGATCGAGCAAGTCTCGCGGCCCTACCTCATCGAGGGACACCGGGTGATCATCGGCGCGTCGGTTGGCATCGCCATCGGCGATCCGGGCAAGAGCTGCGCCGACAGCATGATCCGAAATGCCGACCTGGCGCTTTATGCGGCCAAGGCTGCTGGCCGCGGCAAGCATACTTTCTACGAGGCCTCGATGCATAGCGAGGCGGCTGATCGCCAGCTGCTTGAAAACGACCTGCGCCAGGCGCTGGACCGCGGCGAGATGTGGGTCGCTTTTCAGCCGATCGTCAGGGCGGCGAGCGAAGAGATTTCAGGTTTCGAAGCCCTGGTCCGCTGGAATCATACGGTGCGCGGCCCCATTTCTCCGGACAAGTTCATTCCGCTCGCCGAGGAATGCGGCATGATCGGCCGGATCGGCGAGTTCGTTCTGAAAACGGCGTTGGCCGAGGCTTCGAACTGGCCGGACCATGTGCGGATCGCGGTGAACCTGTCGCCGATCCAGTTCAATGATCCCAATATCGTCGATACGGTTGCGGCGCTGCTCGCCGAATATGAGTTCGAACCGGTCCGGCTGGAGCTGGAAATCACGGAAGGCGTGTTCCTGGCCGACAGCGATGCGACCGACGGCACCTTTGCCCGCCTGAAGTCGCTTGGCGTGCGCCTGGCGCTCGACGATTTCGGCACCGGCTATTCCTCGCTCGGCTATCTGAAGAAGGCGCCGTTCGACAAGATCAAGATCGACCAGAGCTTCGTCCGCGGCGCGGCCTCGACCACGAAGCGTAACGGAGCGATCATCCGGGCGATCGTTTCGCTGGCCGAAAGCCTCGACATGGATACGACCGCCGAAGGCGTCGAAACCCATGACGATCTCTACCTGATCCGCGACCTCGGCGTCAGCCAGGTGCAGGGCTATATCTTCGGCAAGCCAATGCCGGCGGAAGAAGCGCGCGAGATGGCCAACTCCAGCAGGGTGGAGGCGGAAGGTTTTCAGTGCATTCGCGAGCCGCGCCAACGGCTGATGCGCCGGGCCATTGCCGGGATCAACGGCGTGACCACGGAGATCCGCTTGCGCAACATCTCGGCGATGGGCGCCCTGGTCGAAAGCGATCAGCCGGTCACGCCGGGCCAGACCATCACCATCGATATTGTTGGCGTGGGTCCGGTGGTCGGCATCGTGCGCTGGGCACAATCCGGCAAGTGCGGCGTCCAGTTCAGCGAGCTCTTCGACCTCGGGCGGCTGGCCGCGAAGCGGGCCAACAGCAACGAAGTCACCATGCTGCAGCCCTGGTATGTGAACCAGGGCCAGAAGGCGCAGCAGTAACCGCTAGAAAGCCTCGACCGGCAGCGCCATCAGGCTTTCCGCGCCGGCTTCCACTTTCCGCCGCAAACCTCCGGCGCTGACCAGCTCGCGATCGGCGAAGAAGCGCGCGGTTGCGATCTTGGCCTCGTGGAAATTCCTGTCCTCGCCCGCGTCATTCCTGAGACGATCTGACGCGCCTGCCATTTTCAGCCACATCCAGCCCAGGCTGACCAATCCCATCAGCTGCATATAGGCATAAGCTCCGGCCCCGGCATTATTGGGATCGGCCATGCCGTTCTGCGCCAGCCACATGGTCGCCGCCTGGAGATGCTGCAGCGCCTTCTCCAGGGGCTCGGCGACACCGCCCGGGTCTCCGGCCGCTTTGGCCTCCGCGATGTCACGCCCGATCAGGTCGAATAGTGCCCGGATGCCGCGCCCGCCGTCCTTGGCAAGCTTGCGGCCGACCAGGTCCATGGCCTGGACGCCGTTTGTGCCCTCATAGATCTGGGCAATGCGGGCATCGCGGACAAACTGCTCCACGCCCCACTCGCGAATATAGCCATGTCCGCCGAACACCTGCTGTGCATTGACGGCGGTCTCGAAGCCGCGGTCGGTCAGATAGCCCTTGATGACGGGGGTCAGGACAGAGATCAGGTCGTCGGCCGCCAGCCGCTCTTCCTCGGTCTGGGCCTTGCGGCTCAGATCGACCTGAAGCGCGCCCCACAGGATCAGCGCGCGCGCGCCCTCATTGAAGGCTTTTGCTTCCATCAACATGCGTCGGACGTCCGGATGGACGAAAAGATTGTCGGCCGTGGCGTTGGGGTCGCGGTCCTCCGCCTTCAGCGCGCGCCCCTGACGGCGATCCTTCGCATAGGCCACGGCGTTCTGGTAGGCGACCTCGCCCTGGGCCAGCCCCTGCAGGCCGACACCAAGCCGCGCCGCATTCATCATGATGAACATGGCGGCGAGGCCCTTCTCCGGCTCGCCGACCAGCCAGCCCTTCGCGCCGTCGTAATTGAGCACGCAAGTCGAATTGCCGTGAATGCCCATCTTATGCTCGATCGAGCCGCAGGTAACGCCGTTGCGCTCGCCCAGGCTGCCGTCCTCGTTGACCAGTAACTTCGGCACGACGAACAGGGAAATGCCTTTCACATTGTCGGGAGCGCCGGCGATCTTGGCCAGCACTAGGTGGATGATGTTCTCGGAAAGGTCATGCTCCCCGGATGAAATGAAGATCTTGGTGCCGCTGATCGAATAGCTGCCGTCGGGGTTGGGATCCGCCTTGGACTTGAGCAGTCCCAGGTCGGTACCGCAGTGCGGCTCGGTCAGGTTCATCGTCCCGGTCCAGCGGCCGGCGACCATATTGGGCACATACTTCGCCTTGATCTCGTCGGAACCCTTGACCAGCAGGGATGCGACCGCACCCTGGGTCAGGCCGTTGTACATCTCGAAGCTGTGGTTGGCGGAGCCGAGATATTCGGCGACCGCCGTCGCAATCACGGACGGCAGTCCCTGGCCGCCATATTCCTGCGGCGCATGAAGGGTCGTCCAGCCGCCGGCTACGAACTGGTCCCAGGCTTGCTTGAAACCGGTCGGAGTGGTCACCGACCCGTCGTCGTTGCGGATGCAGCCCTCCTCGTCGCCCACGCGATTGAGCGGCTGAAGCACTTCCTCGCAGAAACGCCCGCCCTCCGTCAGGATTGCCTCGACCAGGTCCGGCGTTGCCTCGGCGAATCCCGGCAGGTTCGAATAGTTCTGGATGCCGACAACATGGTCGAGCACGAACTTGGTGTCCCGCACGGGCGCACTGTAGACGGGCATTTATTTCTCCTGGTTGGCCTGTTCGGCCGTCTGGGCCTTCACCAGCTCGATGAAGCCCTCGAGCTCCTTGATGGTCGCGTCGATGTCGACGCGCTGCTGCTTCAACTTGTCGACCTGCCCCTGGCAGCGTTCGATGGTCTTGAGGCGCTGCGTGCGGCGACCGTCGCCGATATCGTAAAGGTCGAGCAGTTCCTTGATGTCGGAAAGGCTCAGGCCCACCCGCTTGCCGCGCAGGATCCAGGCAAGCCGGGCCCGGTCGCGGTCGGTATAGAGCCGCTGCGTACCCCGCCTCTCGGGCGCGATCAGCGCTTCATCTTCGTAAAAACGAAGGGCGCGAGCCGTAACGCCGAATTCGTCGCAAAGCTCGCCGATCGAATGATGCTCTTTGTGCTGAAGCATGGCGCTCGCACTACTTTACGTTTCCGTAAAGGTCAACTGCTCCGTTGGCCCGCTAGCAAAGCGGGTCGCCGGCCAGGTCGACGGCCTTCGCGCCCATATCCGACCGGTTGTACGCTTTGCCCGCCAGGGTCGCTCCGGGCCCGCAATAATAAGCGCAGGCGGCGGGCACTTGGCCGATCCGAACTACATTGCCGTCGATCGCCAGCCCAATCCGGCAATCGCCCTCGCCCTTGGGAACGAGCGACCAACCCTGTTCCGTCCGTTCAAGGCGGCCCGATGCGGAACAGTTCATATCATCGGCGCCGTAGGCAATGAGCCCCGCCCGGTATTTCCCGGGCTCGCCGGCAATGCACAGCCTGTCGCGCCCATTGCCGGCGAAGGTGCCAGTGGTCAGGGAAGGCTCGGCAGGCTGCTCGGAGCAGGCGGCGAGAAGCAATGTCAGGGGGAGGGCGAAGCGCATCATGCCACTATGTTTCAGCTTTGAGACAGGTGGAAGGCGACAAATCGCCGGCGCACGACTATATCCGCGCAAACCCTTGGGGATTCGCACGAAAATCATGCTGACGACCAACCCATTCGACGACGACAAGCTCCACGAGGAGTGCGGAATTTTCGGAATCTGGGGCGCGGACACCGCCTCCAGCTTCGTCGCGCTCGGCCTCCACGCGCTGCAGCACCGCGGCCAGGAAGCAGCCGGCATCGTCAGCTTCGACGGCACCAACTATCACGCCCACCGCGCCATGGGTCATGTCGCCGGCAACTTCGATCGTGACGATGTCATCCGCAAGCTGTCGGGCAAGATCGCGATTGGTCATGTCCGCTATTCGACCACCGGCGAGACCGCGCTGCGCAATGTGCAGCCGCTCTTTGCCGACCTCGCCGAAGGCGGCTTCGCGGTCGCTCACAACGGCAACCTGTCGAACGCGATGACATTGCGCACCGCGCTCATCCGGCGCGGCTCCATCTTTCAATCGACCAGCGACACAGAGGTGATCATCCACCTCGTCGCCACGTCCAGCTATTCGACCCCGCTCGATCGCCTCACCGACGCGCTTGGCCAGGTCGAAGGCGCCTATTCGCTGGTGTGCCTGACGCCCGAGGGCCTGGTTGCCTGCCGCGACCCGCTCGGCATTCGTCCGCTGGTCATGGGCAAGCTGGGGGAAGCAACCATCTTCGCCTCCGAAACGGTGGCGCTGGACGTGATCGGCGCCAGCTATCTGCGCGATGTCGAGCCGGGCGAGCTGATCATCGTCAACGAGGCCGGCGTGCGCAGCTTCCGGCCCTTCGCACCGGCCAATCCCCGCCCCTGCATCTTCGAACATGTCTATTTCTCGCGGCCCGATAGCATCATCGAAGGCACCTCCGTCTACGAAGTCCGCAAAAATATCGGCGCGGAGCTTGCGCGCGAGGCGCCGATCGACGCCGACTTTGTCGTGCCCGTGCCTGACTCCGGCGTCCCGGCTGCCCTTGGCTTCAGCCAGGAATCGAAGATCCCGTTCGAGCTGGGCATCATCCGCTCCCACTATGTCGGACGGACCTTCATCCAGCCGAGCCAGGACGTCCGGCACCTCGGCGTCAAGCTCAAGCATAATGCCAATCGCGCCCTGATCGAGGGCAAGCGCATCGTCCTTGTCGACGACAGCATCGTCCGCGGCACGACCTCGGTAAAAATCGTCCAGATGATGCGTGATGCCGGCGCTAAGGAAATTCACATGCGCATCGCCTCGCCGCCGACGAAGTTCAGTTGCTTTTACGGCGTCGATACCCCTGAGCGCTCGAAGCTGATCGCCAGCCAGATGAACGTCGAGGAAATGGCGCGCTATATTAACGCCGACAGCCTCGCCTTCATTTCAATCGACGGCCTCTATCGGGCGCTCGGCGACCGTCGCGACGCGTCGGCGCCCCAGCGCTGCGACGCCTGCTTCACCGGCAATTATCCAACGACGCTTACCGATTGCGACCAGGATGGAAAGCTCAAGCCGCTGGCCTTGGTTGCGAGCCGCTAGCCACCACGCGTATCGGCCCGGCTATGGACGTCCGCATCCGTCAGGCTAGTAGGGCGGCACCATGGCCGATTCGAAACCGCTCGCCGGAAAGCTCGCTCTCATCACTGGCGCCAGCCGAGGCATTGGCGCCGCCACTGCCGAGACGCTCGCGGCAGCCGGCGCGCATGTCATTCTGACCGCCCGGGGCGCTTCCGCCCTGGAACAGGTTGAGGAGCGGATCCATCAGGCGGGCGGAACCGCGACCATTGCGCCGATGGACCTCACCGACTCCGACAATATCAACAAGCTCGCGCAGGCCGTAGCGGAGCGCTGGGGCAGTCTCGATATCCTCATCCTCAACGCGGCGATGCTCGGCTCCCTTTCGCCGGTCGAGCATCTCGACCCGAAGGAGCTGGAAAAGGTCTTCAAGATCAACGTCTTCGCCAACCAGGCGATGCTCGCGACCTTCGATCCACTGCTTCGCCGCGCGGACAAGGCCGACATCATCGGCATCACGTCCTCAGTAGGCCAGCAGCCGCGCGCATTCTGGGGCGGCTATGGATCGTCCAAGGCCGCTTTCGAAACGCTGCTCGGCGCCTATGCCGATGAGACCGCCTACGCCGGCAAGCTGCGGGTCCAGATTGTTGACCCGGGCGCCACCCGCACCCGCATGCGGCAACTGGCATTCCCAGGCGAGGAGCCCGAAAGCGTCAAACCTCCCGAAGCGGTGGCATCAGCAATCCTCGAACGGCTGCAAGGCGAAGCCGAAACCGGCAGCCGTTTCCAGGTTGACGCCTAGGACTTCACCATCGTCACCTGGGCGACGTCGATCCCGCCACCGCGGAAACCACCTTCGCAATACATGAGGTAATAGCGCCAGAGGTCGTGGAAACGATCGCTAAATCCCCTGAGCCGCCCCTCGCGCACGGCAATTTCATAGCGCTTGCGCCACCGGTGCAGGGTCTCCGCATAATCGAGCCTGAACCCGTCGCGCCCTTCCCAGCTCAAGTGGCGC
Organism: Sphingomicrobium sp.; assembly: GCA_045811425.1. GTDB lineage: Bacteria > Pseudomonadota > Alphaproteobacteria > Sphingomonadales > Sphingomonadaceae > Sphingomicrobium. The sequence continues at coordinate 36,001 of JBJMUA010000055.1, forward strand.
TCCTTCGCCAACGCTTCGAATTGCGGCTCGTCGATCAGCATGCCACCCGGGAAAATATGGGCCTGGATGAAGTCGGCATTGCGGGAATAGCCGTCGAACAGCTCATGTTGGATGCTGATGTATTGGAGCGCCGCCCGGCCGCCGGGCTTTAGGTTGCGTGCGATGGAATCGAGATATGCCGGCCACCAACGCAGCCCGACCGCCTCGACCATCTCGACCGAGGCGACCGCGTCGAATTGCTCACTGATCTCCCGATAATCCTGCAGCCTGATCTCGACCAGATCTGATAATTTCGCCGCCGCAATTTTTTCCTCAGCCCAAATTTTCTGCTCGGCGGATAGTGTCAAGCCGACCACTTGCGCACCTCGTCGCGCCGCCTCGATCGCCAAGGTCCCCCACCCGCAACCGATCTCGAGCAGACGGTCGCCCGGCTTCAGCTGGAGCCGGTCAAGCAGCATCGCCACCTTCCGCCGTTGCGCTGCTTCCAGATCGTCGCCCGGCGCAAATCGAGCCGAGGAATAGGTCATGCTGGGGTCGAGCCACTCGGCGTAGAAGTCATTGCCGAGGTCATAATGAGCGGCGATGTTTTCGCGCGCTTGGCCAAGCCCATTATCGCGCAGCCGGTGCGCCACCTTGTTGACCCACCGGCGGATTCCCTTTGCCCGCCCAAGTTCCCCCAGCGACTTGCCGTTGCGCATGAACAGCTCAAACAAGGGTACCGGATCCGGTGAGCTCCACTCGCCGGCGGCCCAGGCCTTGTACCAGCCGACCGAGCCACTGGTCGCCAGTCGCACCAGTGCCATCCAGCTGTGGATCCTGACCACCGCCGCGGGCCCAGGCCGGTGGAAACCGATCCGCCGTTGCAACCCATCGGGCAAGGTCGCGTCGATTCCGCCATGTTCCAGCCGATCATGGATATGGTCGAGAACGCGCTTGAATGCTGGCGCTACCAATCGGCCGACGAGGCCTGCACCGGTCGCGAAGCGCCGGTCAGCCCGAACCAGATGTTCGCCCCGTGAGGCCATCACCGCCCTATCCTCGCCCGAATACCGATTGGCAAGCAGTCGTGAAATGGAAGCATCTTGTAAAGCTGGCGCATATTTATGGACTTCTCGCGGTCCGCGGCTAACGGTTCGCCGTAAATAGCCGCCTTCCCGGTAACCCGCCCCTAGCCAGCATTCGTCACATCCGCGACATAAACGCAATGCAAGCGCGTTGCGGGCCGCGCCCACCGAAACAGGGAGATCAAATGCGTAGAATAGTGGTTGCGTTCACTGCCTCAGCACTCGCCGTTCCAATCTTGCCCGCCCCGCTGCTTGCAGGTGGCGGCTATTATCATGGCCATGTCTGGCAGGACTCTCACGGCCGCTATCGTTGCAAGCGGCCGGACGGCACCGTCGGACTGATCGTCGGGGCCGCCGGCGGGACACTGATCGGCCGGGCGATCGATACCCATGGCGAACGGGCCACCGGTACCATCCTCGGCGCCGCGGCAGGCGCACTGGTCGGACGCAAGATCGATCGCAGCCGCGTCAAATGCCATTGAACAGATTCAGCTAGGCCGGCGCCCAACCCCACCCCCTGATCGGGCGCCGGCCACCCCCACCACTCTCCCGACCTGCTGTATTGACACAATAATACACCTGTGCGACTAAGGGCGCATCAGGGAGGAATTTGTCCATGTATAGCCAGAACGACCTCGATGAGGCTGTGGCCGCCGGCGCGCTCAGCGCGGATGCCGCCGCTGCGCTTCGTGGTTATGTCGACAGCCAGCGGTCCTCGCCCGCAATCGACGAAGAAAATTTTCGCCTCATTACCGGCTTCAACGATATTTTTGTCGCGATCGCATCGGCAATCCTGCTGTTTGCGGTTGGCTTCATCGGGCAATGGATCGGCCAGCAAACCGGCCTCATCGTCGATACTCGTGGGCCGTCGCCGCTCGCCCCTCTCGCCGTAGCGGTCACAAGCTGGGGCTTGGCGTTGTTCTTCACGGCCAAGCGTCGCATGGCGCTGCCTTCCATCCTGCTCCTGCTGACGTTCGTCATTGGCGTGCTGGCAACCGCGGGTTTGACCTTGGCCCTGGGTGTCGGGGATTCATTGAATGACAATCCGCAGCTCGGCGGCGTTCTCGCTGCCATTTCGGCGGCCGTCGCGGCCGGAGCGGCCTGGCTTCACTGGAAGTATTTCCGCGTCCCGATCACGGTCGCGGCCGGCGCAGCCTCGGTCGCCGGGATCGCCGTCAGCCTTCTCGTCGCGGCGCTGGGAGAGAGTGCCGAGCAGGCCCGGAATATCATCCTCGGCTTCGTCCTGTTCCTCGGCATCGGGACTTTCCTATTTGCCATGTGGTGGGATGGCTCGGATCGCGCTCGTCTGACCCGCAGGGCGGACGTCGCCTTCTGGCTTCACCTGCTGGCAGCTCCGATGATCGTGCATCCGGTCTTCACCCTGCTCGGGCTCAACGACAATAGTGCAACGATCGGCGAAGGCTTCGTCGCCGTCCTGCTCTATGTCGTGCTCGGCCTGACCGCCCTGGCGGTTGACCGCCGTGCCTTGCTCGTTTCTGCATTGGCCTATGTGCTCTATGCGCTGAACGCGCTGTTCCGGGAATTTGGTGCGGTGGAGCTCAATGTCGCGCTGACGGCACTGGTGATCGGCTCGGCGCTGCTGATGCTTTCAGCCTTCTGGAGCCAGGCACGCGCGGCGGTCGTCAAGCCGCTTCCCGACGCGCTTCGCGAGCGCCTGCCGCTCGTCAATCGCGTCGTCAGTCCGGCACCAGCCGCATAAGTCGGCGCTCGAGCGGGGCCAGAATGCCGTGAAGCTCATGGCCCCGCTTCAGCACCATCCCATGTTCCGACACAAGTGCATACGCCCCCTGCTTCATATGAAGCTGGGGGCGTTTTTCGATGCGGACCTCGGGTTGCTCTGCCGCCCGGCGGAAGGCTGCGAACACTGCCACTTCGGGGTCGAACCAGATGCCGTAATCGCGCCAGTGCCCGGCGGCGACCATGCGGCCATAAAGGTCAAGGATGCGCTGCAATTCGGCTCGATCGAATGTCGCAACAGGACGCCGGTCCCGCGGGTGCGGAAACGGCGTGATGACACTCAAGCGCTCTTTACCTTTGGCTTGGGCTGGCTGCGTGCACGCAGCTCGGCCACGTCGCGACGCAGCGCCTCAATTTCTTCTTCCAGCTCGGCCAGCCGGGCTCGGCCCGGGTCGCAATCCTCGCCGCACGGCGTTCCATAAGGCACGAAACCCGGACTGAAGTGAACTGCGTCAACCGGCACCGGCTTGGCCGGGATGCCGACCATCGTGGTCTGCGGCGCGACGTCCCTGGTCACGACCGCATTGGCCCCGATCTTGGCTCCCTCGCCGACCTCGATCGGACCCAGAACCTGCGCGCCGGAGCCGATCACCACGCCATTGCGCAATGTCGGGTGACGCTTGCCGGCGATGCCGGTGGAAGGATTGGTCCCGCCAAGAGTTACGTTCTGGTAGATGGTGACGTCGTCGCCGATCTCGGCGGTTTCGCCGATCACGCTGAAACCATGGTCGATAAAGAAACGCTGGCCGATCTTGGCGCCCGGATGGATGTCAATCGCGGTGATCGCGCGCGAAAAATGGTTCACCAGCCGCGCCAGGAAATATAGCTGGCCGCCGAACAGCCAGTGCGCGACGCGGTGCAGGCCGAGCGCCCAGACCCCGGGATAAATGAGGATTTCCCAGCGCGATCGCGCCGCCGGATCGCGTGCCTTTACCGAATCCAGATACTCAACAATGCTTGAGGCCAACTCAATCGTCCCTCTGACTCGTAACCCCAATTTAAGGTGTCAGCGGCGTAATGAAAAGCCGAATGGCCCTTTTATTGCGCCGGAAGCCACTTGCCGGGTGGCAATGTCTCCGGCAGTTAATCACCTGTAACTCGGTGGAGATTGGGCATTCCTACGGATTTCCTGGCCGATCCGGCCGTCCTCTTGCCCTTCATCCTGATCGGCTTTGCCGCGCAAATGATCGACGGTGCCTTGGGAATGGCATTCGGACAGATTTCCTCGACTTTGTTGATCATCCTTGGCGTTCCGCCGGCCATGGCCTCGGCCGGAGTCCACACCGCCGAAACTTTCACCACCGCCATTTCGGGAATCAGCCATGTCGCGCACCGCAATGTCGACTGGCAGCTCTTCTTTCGCATTGCCATTCCCGGCGTCTTGGCGGGGATCATCGGCGCCTATGTGCTGACGCAGGTCGACGCAGGCGTAGCCAAGCCCTTTGTGCTTTCTTACCTGACGGGGCTTGGCGCTTATCTTCTCTACCGCGGCGTGATGCATAAACATACCGAGAAGCGGCCGAAGATCGTCGAGCCTCTTGGCATGGTAGGTGGCTTCCTTGACGCCGCGGGCGGCGGCGGCTGGGGCGCGATCGTCACCTCGAACCTCCTGGTGCAGGGCAGCAATCCCAGGAAGACGATCGGTACGGTCAACACCGCCGAATTCTTTCTGACGGTCACCATCTCCGCCACCTTCATCGCAACGCTTGGCTGGAAGGCGTTCACGACCGCGACATTTGGACTGCTGATCGGTGGCGTCATGGCCGCGCCGTTCGGCGCATGGATTGCGAAGAGGGTAAATCCGGATCTTCTGCTGACTTTTGTCGGCGCAATCCTGACCCTCTCCAGTGGCTATGGTCTCTATCGCGCGCTGGGCTAGTCATAGCGGGAAGGGTGACGGCGGGGGCAAAATTTAGGGGAGAATGCCCCCGCCGTCGCTGCTGCCCGCGTCGCTAGGCAGCAGTTGAATCCGGCCGGTCCTGGACCCCGGCCACAAACTCGATCGAACTGCAACGCATCCAATGCGCCCAAAGTTTCAGCAGGATGACGGCCAACGCCGACGCCGTTCATCCCTCATCGCAGAACATCCCCTATGGGACTGGCTTCAATCGTACAAGTCTATTATATGCCGATCTCTGATTGGAAATTTCGATTAATATGACCGTCCATCCGCCGACCATCAAGCAACTCCAATATCTCGTCTCGCTGCGGGAGCATGGGCATTTCGGGAAGGCCGCTGACGCTTGCTTCGTCACCCAGTCGACCCTCTCGGCCGGCCTTCGAGAATTGGAAACGTTGCTCGGCGTAACCTTGGTCGAACGTACCCGCCGGGTGGTACGCTTTACGCCGCTTGGCGAGAAGGTGGCCGACAAGGCCGTACGGGTCCTGCGTGAGGTCGAAGAGCTGGCCGAGATGGCCCGCGCCGAGGGCAAGCCGCTCCATGGCGAGTTGAGAATGGGCGTCATCCCGACCATCGCACCATTCCTGCTGCCGGCCATGCTTCCGCTGCTGCGCCGGGAGTGGCCGAAGTTGAAGCTGTACCTGCGTGAGGAAACCAGCCAGGCGGCTTGCGATGCACTGCATCGCGGACAGATCGACTGCGTGTTGCTGGCCATGCCCTTCGCCTGCGGCGATGTGGAATCCGCTCCATTGTTCGACGACCGGCTATTCGTTGCTTATCCACGCGGCGAGGCGCCGCGCGGAGCAATGATCGATGTCAGCGCGATCGACGAAAGCCGGCTCCTGCTCCTTGAGGACGGACACTGCCTCAAGGACCATGCTTTGTCGGCCTGCAACCGGCCGGAGCTTCGCGCCAACGCCTCCATGATGGGAACCTCGCTGCATACCTTGGTGCAGATGGTCGACAATGGTCTCGGCCTGACGTTCGTGCCGTCGATGGCAATCGAAGCAGGGATCCTCAGCGGGACGCAGGTCGACGCGAAGCCGCTTCGATCGGATCATGGCTTTCGTCAGATTGCCCTGATCTGGCGGCGCTCGAGCCCGCGGGAGAATGAGTTCCGGCTTCTTGCCGAGAGCTTGCGCGCGATCGTCCGTGAAGTCATTCCAAGCCAGGCAGACCGGCGTCAGGCCGCGCACGCATGACCGTCGGTTGATGGCTGCCCGGATGCCGCGGCGTCCCGGGGAGTGGGAGCGCCGCGGCGGGGGGCATTATTGTGCCGGCTCGAGCACCCGATCCTCAGCCCGCTTCGCCGCCTTTCCTTCCCGTACGGCACGCGGCAGGTCGAACCGGTCGGCGTTCATCACCTTGGTCCAGGCGGCAATGAAGTCGCGCACGAACTTTTCTTCGTTGCCACGCTCCGCATAGACTTCGGCGGTCGCGCGCAGTTGGCTGTTCGAACCGAAGATCAGGTCGGTCCGCGTCGCCCGCCACTTCTCCTGGCGGCCGCCTCGGTCATAGCCGATGAATTCCTCGTCGCCGCTCTCGTCGACCACTTCCCAGAAGGTGTCGTTGTCGAGCAGATTGACGAAGAAATCGTTGGTCAGCTGGCCCCTGCGGCTGGTGAAGCAGCCGTGCGGGGCATCTTTGTGATTGGCGCCTAGCACTCGCAGGCCGCCAAGCAGCACCGTCATCTCCGGCGCCGACAGGCCGAGCAGCGACGCGCGATCGAGCAGCAGCTCCTCGGTGCGCACCGAATGCCTGGTCTTGAGGTAATTGCGGAAGCCGTCGGCCACCGGCTCCATCACGTCGAAGCTTTCGACGTCGGTCCAGTCCTGGCTCGCGTCGCCGCGCCCCCCAGTGAACGGAACGGCCACATTGAACCCGGCGTCCTTGGCCGCCTTCTCGACTGCCGCGGTGCCGGCGAGCACAATTGCGTCGGCCATCGACAGTCCGCCGCGTAGCTCATCGATTTTCGACAAGGACCTGGCGAGCTCCTCCGGCTCGTTGACCGCCCAGTCCTTCTGCGGGGCCAACCGGATGCGAGCGCCGTTGGCGCCGCCGCGGAAGTCCGACTTGCGGAAGGTCGAAGCCGACGCCCAGGCGGCCTTGACCAGTTGGCCGATGCTTAGGCCGGAGCCGAGAATTTTCGACTTGAACGCCGCCACATCCGCGTCAGACGGCATGGACCCGGCCGGCACGGGATCCTGCCAGATCAGGTCCTCGGCCGGCACTTCAGGGCCCTGATAGCGAACCTTGGGTCCCATATCGCGATGGGTCAGCTTGAACCAGGCCCGGGCGAACGCGTCCTTGAATGCCTCATGGTCGTTGCGGAATTTCTCCGAGATCACGCGGAACTCCGGATCTACCTTCAGCGCCATGTCTGCCGTGGTCATCATCGTCGGGACGCGTTTGCTCGGATCGTGCGCCGCCGGCGCCATGTCTTCTTCACGCTGATTGATCGGCTGCCACTGCTGCGCGCCGGCCGGGGATTTCACCAGTTCATATTCATAGTCCAGCAGCAGCCGGAAATAATTCTCCGACCATTGGGTCGGCGTATTCACCCACGAGCCTTCGATACCGCTGGTAATCGTGTGCTCGCCGAACCCGCTTTCGTGTGCGCTTGCCCAACCGAGCCCCTGCAGTGTGATGTCGGCACCCTCGGGTGCGGAGTCGACCAGGCTCGGATCGCCCGCGCCATGCGCCTTGCCGAACGTATGGCCGCCGGCGGTCAGCGCGACGGTCTCTTCATGGTTCATCGCCATTCGCTCGAAAGTGATCTTGATATCGCGCGCAGACTGCAACGGATCGGGATTGCCGCCCGGGCCTTCGGGATTGACGTAGATCAGCCCCATCTGGATCGCCGCCAGCGGATGCTCGAGCTCCAATTCGCGGTCGGGCTGGATGCGCGTTTCGGCGCCCTCGCTGACCCATTTCTCCTCGGCACCCCAATAGATGTCGCGTTCCGGCTCGAACACGTCCGGGCGGCCGCCGCCAAAGCCGAAGATCGGCCCGCCCATATCCTCGATCGCGACATTGCCGGCCAGGATGAACAGGTCGGCCCAGCTGATGTTCTGGCCGTATTTCTGCTTGATCGGCCATAAAAGCCGCCGTGCCTTGTCGAGGTTGCCGTTGTCCGGCCAACTGTTGAGCGGTGCAAATCGCTGCTGGCCGCTGTTGGCGCCTCCACGCCCGTCCGCGGTGCGATATGTCCCCGCGGCGTGCCAGGCCATTCGGATCATGAACGGGCCATAATGTCCGTAATCCGCCGGCCACCAGGGCTGGCTGTCGGTCATCAGCGCCTTGAGGTCGTTCTTGAGCGCACGGTAATCCAGCTTCTTGAACGCCTCGGCGTAATCGAAATCCTCGCCCATCGGGTCTGGCGAGACGCCCCCCTGGTGGAGGATGTCGAGCGGGAGGGCTTCCGGCCACCAGTCGCGGTTGGTGCGGCCGAGCAGCGAGCGCACGGTGGTTGGGCCATCGATCGGACACCCTATCGATTCACCGGTTTTCGCATCCATGTTCCTGCCTCCTGTGCAAATTTTGGGCTGACGCTAGGCTGCGACTTGAACGGGCGGAAACGAGATAAGTTCGTCAGTGAAAGTCGGAAAATCGATTAATCCCCATAGGGATCAGTCCATATGCCGGAGCCCGATGCGCAAATAGTCGTAGCCGGTTACCATGGTAAGCGCTGCCGCGGCCCACAGGCTAGCCAGTCCGACCTGGTGGACCCATTGCTCTCCGGGAAAGGCGCCGGCCAGGATCAACGCGCCCAGCGCCACCAGCTGGAGGGTCGTTTTCCACTTCGCCAGCGTGCTCACCGGCATCGACACATTCAGGGGAGCGAGGAATTCGCGAAGGCCGGAAACGATGATCTCGCGCAGCAATATTACCAGCGCGGGGATGATGTGCAGGCCATGGATTATCGGCTCGCCCGACATTTTCCGGCTGGCGATCAGCATGACGATCACGGCGGCGACCATGATCTTGTCGGCGATCGGATCGAGGAACTGGCCAAGCCGCGAAATGCGGCTCTGGGCGCGAGCCAGGTAGCCGTCGAAATAATCGGTGATCCCGACGATGCAGTAAAGGACGAAGGTGATCCCATAGTCGATCGGGGTCGGCCGCCACAGCAGGAAGACCAGGATCGGCACGGCCAGGATGCGCGAGAGTGTCAGCAGGTTGGGCAAGGTCAGCATTCGGCCCATGGCTAGGCGAAGCAGCGCCGATTGCACAGACTCAAAAATCCACTGCTTGCGGGCATTTACAATGCCGCTATCAGGGGCGGACCAGCCATGCAGGACAGCGCACACCTCTTACGCACGCGGCGGTTCCTGCCCATTTTCACCACCCAGTTCCTGGGCGCCTTCAACGACAATCTGTTTCGCACCTCGATGGTGATGCTGGTGATCTACGGCATTTACCGCGATCCGCGGCAGGAGGCGACGTTCAGCGCTATCGCCGGCGGCCTGTTTATCCTCCCCTTCTTCGTCCTTTCGGCGCTGTCGGGCCAGCTGGCTGACGAGCGGGACAAGGCCGCCATCGTCCGCATCGTCAAGACCGCGGAGATCCTCATCATGATCGTCGGGGCGGCCGGCCTCTTGATGTACAATGTGCCGCTGCTGCTCACGGCGCTCTGCGCGATGGGCGTGCATTCGACATTCTTTGGCCCGATCAAATATGCCATCCTTCCGCAGCATCTTGGGCCCGATGAAGTGTTGGGCGGGACTGGTCTCATCGAAGCCGGGACATACATCGGCATCCTGGTCGGGACATTGCTTGGCGGGGTGCTGGTCCTGCAGCGGCCCGACGGCAGCTTCCATGCGGAGTGGGCCGCCTTGGCGGTGCTGCTGGTTGCCCTCATCGGCCGCGTATCGGGCCAGTTCGTGCCCCCCGCCCCGCCGGCGCCCGACGCGCCGCCGTTCCATTTCGATTGGCACATCATCCGTGCCTCCCGCACCTTGGTCAGCAGCACCCTGCACATCCCGCGCCTGTTCCTGGCGATTGTCGCCATCAGCTTCTTCTGGGCGATGGGCGCGGTGCTTGCCGCCCAGTTCCCGCCGCTGGTCAAAAATGCGCTTGGCGCGGACCAAACCGTCGCGACCCTGTTCCTCGCCACCTTCTCGGTCGGCGTCGCGGTCGGCTCGGTGGCGGTCAACCGCCTGCTCCGCGGTGAAGTATCGGCCCGCTATTCGCCCGTATCCGCTCTGCTCATGGGCCTGTTCGTGCTTGATCTCTACCGCAGGGTAAAAGGCTGGCCGGTACCCGAGGCGGAGCTGCGCGACCTTTCAACCTTCCTGACGGTCCCCAACAGCTGGATGGTGGTCCTCGATCTGCTGGGCGTCGCCATCGCCGGGGGCATGTTCGTCGTCCCGCTCTACGCCTTCCTCACCACCACCGTGCCCAAGTCGGAAACGGCGCGGACCATCGCCGCCAACAATATCGTCAATTCGGGGCTGATGGTCATCGCAACGCTGATCCTGACGGGAGCCGTACAGCTCGGCGTGACCGTGGCCGACAGCCTGCTGATCGTCGCCGGCGCGACCGTCATCTCCGCCTGGTTCGGCTGGAAACTGCACCAGGCCTGCGATTGAGTTCGCCTAGGCCAGGAAAATGGTCGTAAAAAGAAATCCGCCGGCAAACGTCAGCGCGAAAAGGCGGAGGTCGTTGATCAGGGCCGATGTGGGCCCAGCCGTCGCAGCCGCGGAAGCTGCTCCGCCCAGCTGGCGGATAGCCAATATTCGTTGAAGGCGCTCATTGGACCGCATAGCCAAACCTTAACGCGATTTTTACCATGCTTTCAACGCCGAGAATCCGCACTTCTATCCACCCGTCCCAGCGCGGGACGGGTGGATGATTTCGAGTTCTCAAATCACGATGAAGTCGCTGGCGTCGATGGTGCCGGTGAGAATGATTTGCGCAACCAGGACTTTGGCTCCCACCCCATTGCCGTCGGCGTCGTAGTAAAGGTTGCCGGTCGTCGTGTCGTAAAGGATGTTCTGCGTGGCGGTTGTCGCGTCGCCGCCAGCATTCGCCGCGAAATCCGTGGCAGCAAGGGTGCCGCCAGATCCTATCCCACCGAAAATCGCGTCGTCGAGATGGACCTTGTCGGCTCCCGCTCCACCCGATCCGCTTGCATCGAAATCGAATATCTTATCGACGTTCGTCAGGCCGTTAAGTGCAGTATTGAAGACGAAGATGTCGTCCTGCGCGCCACCGATCAGCTGATCATTGCCTAGCTGCCCGTTAATTGTGTCCGTGCACTGACCGCCGACGAGCGCATCGTCGCCATCGCCCCCGTTAATCGTATCCCCGCCATTCAGTCCGAAATCAATGTCCGTGCCGGTCGTAATGGTGAAGAAGGCGGCATTGTCTGTATTCGTCGTACCAACGCCGACATGGTAAGTCTCGTTGAAGGTATGGCCCGCAGGATCGGTAGCGGTAACAATAAACGTGTAATTGCCCGCCGCGATGTTGGCGGCTGCCGCAATATTTACGCTGCTTTGGCTGCCGCCGGGTGACAGCGAGAATAGACCGGCATTCGCGCCAGACAAGCTAAAGGTCCACGTTGCGCTGTCCGCATCCACGGCCGAGAATGAGCCGAGAACGTCGCCGCTGCTCAGGCCGTTGCCGGTCAATCCACTACTCGCTGGATTCAGGTTGAACTTGATATCCGTCGGCGCCTGGGTGTCCGTGGCATCCGTATGCCCATTGATCGTGATGTTCACGACCTGGCTCGTCCCGTCCGCCGTGGTCACGGTAAAGCTGTCGGTCAGGGCCGGACTGCCCGTGTTTAATGCATTGACAGTCGGGTTGCTGTTATCGAGCGTATAGACCCAGTCGCCTGACGCACTGATCGTAAAGGTGCCATAGCCGTTCGCGGACGTGCCAGCTGCAGCGTTCCAGATGTCATTCGTTCCATCGACATCGGTCGAATTGAGATCGCCTCCCACAGTGTTGGGCACCGCGTCCTCCGTGATCGAGCCGCTTGTCGCGCCTGTGATCACCGCCGCGTCGTTCGAGCCGGTGATGTTGACGGTGACGACATAGCTGGTGCCGTCGTTCGAATAGACGGTCAGCGTGTCGCTGGCCG
>JBJMUA010000056.1:0-24375 GCA_045811425.1 Sphingomicrobium sp.
TCATATCTCACGTTCGCGAACGCGCCGTAACGCTCGATCGGAATCTGGAGATAGTTGAACGGCGCGAAATTGAACCGATCCGCGGTTCCGAAGGTATGGAAGTCGGTTCCCGCGCCGGTCGGATTCAGCGGATCATAGACGGGGGGCCCGCCGAAGACCGGACCGTTCAAGGTCAGGTCGAGGAATGGATTCGTGCCGACGTGTAGCGGCGGATCTTCGGGAGAATCAAAGTCACCGGGAAGCGACGGATCGCGCAGGACGATGAAGCGGCCCATGATCGGGAAGCCCGAACAACCGCCATCGGCGCAAGTCGTCGAATAGGGAGCCGGGAAAGCCGAAATTGCGCGATCGCCCGAGTCGACCGAGCCCTGCTTCACATAATTGCCGCCAACGACAACCTCTAGCGGACCCTCATCGCCATTACCCCAGCTGAGCGAGTAATTCTGCGTGAAGCCATCGCCTTCCTGGTAGCCGCCAAGTTGGGCGGTGGCGTCGAAGCCCTTCTGGCGCTTCTTGGTGATGATATTGACGACACCAGCAATCGCGTCCGAACCATAGATCGCTGACGCACCATCCTGCAGCACTTCGATCCGATCGATCGCGCTATCAGGGATGGAATTGAGGTCGGTCGATCCCGGCACACCCGAAGCCGAGGCCCCTTTCACGTAGCGAATGCCGTCGACCAGCACGAGCACGCGGCGCGAGCCCAGATAGCGCAGGTCGATTTCGGCGGCACCGGCACCGACGCCGCCACCATCAGGCGGATTGCCGAGGTTACCCGAATTGTTGAACTTGCCGTTGAGCCCGCCACCGGAGCTGGGCAGTCGCTGCAGCACGTCATTGATAGAATTGAGGCCGGTCTTGGCGATGTCTTCCTGGCCGACGAAGACGATTGGCTGATCCTGGCTGAGCGGATCGCGGCGGATGCGCGAGCCGGTGACCACGATCTCACCGCCCTGCGATGGCTCGGCTGCCGTCGTCGCGGGATTTTGAGCAGCATCGGGCGGCGGCTGAGTGTCCTGCGCGGCTGCCATGCTGCCAATCATCAGAGCAAGCAATCCGGCTCCAGAACGAAGCCCCATCGAGACACGGCTCATCTATTATCTCCCTGTTAAGCGAAACCCGATTAAGTTATTCCGCTGAAACGGGAGAGTAACAAAGGAGTTGGCGCTTCGAATAGCACCCTGTTGCTATTGATCGCGGACTGTTACTTTTCGGCCACAAATGGTGCCGGATAGGCCAGATAGGCAAGCCGGCGCATTTCCCGTCTTCCTCGTGTCACCGTATCCAGGATCAGCCCCGCAAAGAAGCTTAGGACGGCGACGATCACTATGCCAGTAACGAGGATCGCGGTCGGGAAGCGCGGCACCAAGCCCGTATCCAGGTAGGTGATGAGCAAGGGCACGGCGAGGATGACTGCGACGGCAACCAGCAGCGCCGCCAATCCGCCATAGAAGAGTACCGGCCGTTCGACCCGATAGAGCGTGGCGATGGTCTTCAGGATCCGCCATCCGTCGCGATAGGTCGCAAGCTTCGATGCGGATCCTTCCGGGCGCGCGCCATATTTGGTGACCAGCTCACCGACCGGCATGCGCAGCTCCAGTGCATGCACGCTGATCTCGGTTTCGATCTCAAAGCCCTCCGACAGCGCCGGAAAGCTTTTCACAAAGCGCCGGGAAAAGACCCGGTAGCCCGAGAAAATGTCAGTGAAGCTGCGCCCGAACAGCCGGGTAAGCAGGCCGGTGAACAGTCGATTGCCGATCACATGACCGCCGCGATAGGCCTCCGCAACCGCATGCTGGCGAGTGCCCACGACCATGTCCATTTGATCGTCGACCAGCATCCGCACCATGTCCGGCGCGGCCTTGGGATCGTAGGTCAGGTCGCCGTCGGCCATGATATAAATGTCGGCGTCGACATCGGCGAACATGCGGCGAACGACGTGACCCTTGCCTTGCTGCTTCTCGGTGCGGACGAGAGCGCCCGCGGCGCGGGCCAGCTCCGCCGTACGGTCGCGGCTGTTATTATCGTAGACGTAGATAGTCGCAGTGGGCAGCGCGGTCCGGAAGCCGGCAACCGTATCGACGATCGCCGCTTCCTCATTGAAGCAAGGCAGGATGACGGCGATCCGCAGACTGTCCAAACACACCCCCCAATTTCGTCATCCCCGCGAAAGCGGGGACCCAGCTTTACTGACCATTACTGGGTTCCCGCTTTCGCGGGAATGACGATTATTTCTTCTTTGCCGGAGCCTTCTTGGCCGGAGCCTTCTTTGCGGAAACCTTCTTGGCCTCGGCCTTCGGCTCGGGCTTGGCAGCAACCTTCTTCGGCGCAGCTTTTTCGGCCTTGGCCGGCGCGGCCTCAGCCTTCTTGGCGGTCTTCTTCGGCTCGGCCTTTGCTTCGGCCGGCTTGGCCTCTACCTTCTTTGCCGCGGGTTTCTTGGCGGCGGCCTTCTTCGGCTTTTCTTCGCCATGGTCATGACCACAACCGGGGCCATGGACGTGTCCTTCCTCGCTCTCAAGGTCGGCTTCCAGCACCGCGCGGGCGACGGTCCGATCCTCGATCTCCGACTTGGAGAAGAGGAAATCGACGACCTTGTCCTCATAAAGCGGAGCGCGAAGCTGTGCCGCGGCCATCGGATTCTGCTGGATGTAACGGACGAACGCCTCACGATCCTTCGGCTGGTATTGAGCGGCAGCCTGGCCGACCAGCCGGTTCATTTCCTGCTGGCTGACCTCGATATTGTTCGCCGAGCCGATTTCGCTCAGCAGCAGGCCAAGGCGCACGCGGCGGACCGCAATGCTGCGATACTCCTCGGCATCGGCTTCGATCTCCTTGAGCGCGGTCTCCGGATCTGGCTCATGGCTTGCCTCATGGCGAAGCTGCGCCATGATGTTCTGATATTCGGCTTCGACCATCGACGGCGGAACGTCGAAATCGTGGCCCGCAGCCAACTGGTCGAGCAGGCGGCGCTTCATATGGGTGCGGGTCAGGCCGTTGAGCTCCTGCCGCTGCTGATCGCGCAGCAAGCCCTTGAGCTGCTCAAGGTCGCTGAGGCCAAGTTGCTTCGCAAACGCATCGTCGAGCTTGGTTTCGGAAGCGACTTTCACTGACTTGACCTTGATATCGAAGGTCGCCGGCTGGCTCTTCAAATTTTCGGCCGGATAGTCCGCCGGGAAGGTCACTTGGATCTGCTTTTCATCGCCGGCCTTCGCGCCGACGAGCTGATCCTCAAAGCCCGGGATCAACTGGCCGGATCCCAGCACCACCGCCATGTCGGTGCCTGTGCCACCGTCGAACGCAACACCATCCACCTTGCCGGTGAAATCGATCACGACCTGGTCGCCCTGGCCGGCCTTTTGGCCTTTCTTGGCGTCTTCGTATCGGGTCTGCGAGGCCGCCAGCTGCTTCAGCTGTTCATCGACGGCCTTTTCATCGACTTCGACATTGAACCGCTCGAGCTTCAGGCCTTCGATTTTCGGCGTGGGCACATCGGGAAGGGTCTCCAGGCGAACATGGACTTCGGCATCTTTGCCGGTCTCGTAACGCTCATCGAGCTCGACTTCCGGCTGCATCGCCGGGCGGAGCTTCTTGTCCGCCATCAGCTTCTGGACGCTATCCTGCACGGCCGTATTGAGCGCGTCGCGCATCAGGGCCTCGCCATGCATCTTGCGAATCAGGTTCGGCGGAACCTTGCCGGGACGAAAACCGGGCATGCGAATGGTCGGCGCGATGCGCTTGACCTCTCCGTCGACGCGCGCGTCGATGTCCTTGGCGGGAATGGTAAGCGTATAGGCCCTCAACAGGCCTTCGTTTTCCGTCTCAACGGTCTTCATGGTCACGGGCGCAATCCTAGTTCGACAAAATCTGCTGCATTCCACACGGGCGGTTGGTGCGGGCGAAGGGACTCGAACCCCCACATCTTGCGATACTGGAACCTAAATCCAGCGCGTCTACCAATTCCGCCACGCCCGCGCGGACGCCTGAAGGTTGGCGGCCTATAGCAAGGTTCGTCACAGGGGCAAGAGCAACGGAACAGGCAACCGCAAGGCCGCAGCCGGGTTATGTTGTGCATAGGAGCCATTTTCATGCAGCAAACGCCCCAGCCCAATGCACCGCCGCCCGAAACGCCGCCGCAGCAGCCCGAACCGGTCCAGCCAAGCCAGCCCGCACAGCCGACCCCGCCGCCGTCCGAAGCTCCGCAAACACCGCCGGACGTGGACATTCCGTCTCCGGGCCAGCATCCAGGCTAATGATGATGGCCAGCAAGCCGCCGCGCCCGGGAAATCCGCCGCCCGATGAAGAACCGGGCAAGATCCCTCCCCTGCCCGGCGAGCCTGAGCCGCCGCCTCCGCCGGATCCTGTGTTGAGTTAGACCGTCCTCGCCGAATTCACGATCGCTTCGAAATCCGGAAGCAGCGCATCATAATAATGCGACCGGGCGGCATCGAACAGGATCAGGTACAGGCGTCCGCCAATGATCGTGCCGACCGCGCGGCCCTTGCGGCGGACCTCGTCGCTGTCGAGGTGCTCGTAATCCAGCTGGAACCCGCTCGTACCGAGGAAGGGCCGAGGCGCAAGCGCGATAGTCTTGAAATCGACGGTCCCGGCGCGGACCCGAAACAGGCTTTCGATCATCGCCGCGACTTCCGGCGGGGTCATGTTCGACCGGAACTTGGGCACCTGCCGGTCGTCGCGGTTGCGCTGGTGGACCAGCGCCTTTCCATCCCTGAGGCCCGTTACGAAGCTGATTCCGTCAAGATAGGGCCCGTTCTGGGTCCAGTCCTCGACCGCGTGGATATCGACGAACAGGCTGGCCGAAATCTTGTTCCACTCCCTGGGCGGCGTAACCGCCATCGAATCGTCGCCGACCCGCGTCTCCTTCACCCGAACCAGCGTGTAGCCGCTCGACCCGAAGCCGCCGCCCGTTGAGGCGCATGCCGTCAGGCCGAGCGATGCGGCGACGAGGAGTAATTTCCTGAAACGCATTACTTTCCTCCTCAACCAACCATCATTTGCCGGACCAGCGCCGCATCAGGCGCGTGGGGCGATAGCTGAAGGTAGCGGGCAAAGGCTGCCTTGGCCTCTGCCCGGCGGCCCTGCTTCAGCAACATGATCCCGTGCCAGCGCCAGGCATCCGGCGGAGCGTCGGGATATTGGATGGCGGCGGCATAGCCCTGCGCGGCCCTGGCCTCGTCACCCATGCTGTAGCTGTTGCGCAAGCGCCAGACTTCGCCCTCGTAAAAGCGAAGCAGCCCGTTCCACCCATCCTTGGCCAAAGTGTCGATGATATATTGGCTGGCGCCTGGATCGTTGAGCTTGACCTGATCATCGAGCAAGGTCGTGCGAAGCTGCGCCAGAACGCCGAGATATCGACCGCGATAGGCATCGTAGCTCCTGCCCGGCTGCCGGACCTCCGCTGCCGAGACCTTCAGGTCGGCCATGCGCGATTCCGGCGAAGGGTGGGTCGAGAAGAGCGAAAAGTCGCGATCGCGCCGTTTCCGGCGATATTTTGCGCTAAGGTCGAGTTCGCCGATCAACTGCTCCCAGGTTTCGCTCATCGCCATCGGGTCGTAGCCCGCTTCAGCCAGCAGGCGAACGCCCATCGCGTCTGCCTCTGCCTCCAGGGTGCGGTTATATTTCAGCAGCGAGATGATCGTCCCCAGCTGGGCCAGCTGGACCAGGTCGCCGGCATAGACACCAGCCACGCCGCCGGCGAGGCCGGCACCCATGACCAGGAATGAGAAAGCGTCGGTCTTGCGCCGCATGTCGCGCCATTGGCGAAGCTGGTGCTTCCTCAGGAAGTGCGAGCTTTCGTGGGCGATGACGCCTGCCAGCTGAGCCTCGTTGCGCATCCGGAGCAGCAGGCCCGAAAAGACCACGGTGAATCCGGTTGGAAACATGATTGCGTTGAATTCGGGGATCCGCGCCAGATAGATGCGCATATCCCTTGCCGCCGGCCCGCCGACATTGCCGATCAGGGACCCAAGGTAGCTGGTGAGTTGCGGGTCCTTGATGATCAGGTTGGAGCCGGACACTTCCTGCTCGACCCTGTCCATCAACTGCCACATGCCCTTTTCGTCCTGGTCGACGGCGCGATAGCCGGGACCGATCAGGGGCACCATGTCCCTTGGCAGGATGCGTGCCTGCGCGGACCCCGCGATCGAAGCCGCCGTCAGGCCGGCACCGGCACCCAACAGGTTGCGTCTCGACAACGCGGGGGTCATTGGGCCTGACTCCTGCGGCGCACGTTGCGTCCCGGTTTCATCCGGTCGAGCAGCCTGTCGACCATTTGCGCGGCGCCTTCAGGCGTACGAATGTCGCCGAACTTGATCCCGGCAACCTGGCTGCTGGCCTGGGCCACGTTGAACCACACCACCTCGCCCGTCCTGAGGTCGACCAGGCTGGCGTAGCCGAACTGGCCGCCGCCCCCGATGTTCGGTGCGCAAAATCCGACGAAGCAACCCGCGATTCCGAGCACTTGCAGCCCGATCCGGCCGGTCGATACGAAGCTGTCCTCCGCATAGAGGAACAGGGCATAGTCATATCCGGTACGCCGGCCGAGGGCGACGGCATCTTCGCCCAGGGTCCAGTCGAGCCCCTTGTTGCGCTTGGTTGGAAGATATTCACCGGAATAGCGATGCAGGGCGATCGAGCTTGCGACCGCATAGTGGAGGCGCTCCAGCTCGGCGATCGATTCCGGGTCGACGTTCGCCAGGGAATCGCGCTTCTCCATGATGAACACATTGCCGCCGCGGCTTGCCTGCTGCGCCTTGAGCGCGGCGAGGAAATTGGTCCGGGCCTGCTCCGTCCAGTCGGCGCGCGGCTCCACCATGCCGCCGGTGGTCACCGAGCCGACGCTGATGTCTGGCCGCATCACGAGCAGCTTGTAGTCGCCCTGCGGCGGCGTGAATTCCACATCGGCATATTGCCGGGTCTGCACGCATCCCGCGAGCGCGGCCGATGCTAACAGCGCCAGACATACACGGCGCATCACTCTCTCCCCGAAGCCCTGCTTGGAAAGATAGCTGCCGCCCAATTTTCAAAAAATCAAGTCATTTAAATAGCTTAGGGAGTCGGGCAGGCGACAGATGGGATCCCGGTCAAGCATTTGCCATCAATCGATTTTTGGTCGACCGCCAGGCCCAGCGACGCCGCGAGGGTCGGCATGATGTCTGCCGTTTCGATCGCCTCGTTGCGATCGCTGGTTATCATGCCGTGCCGCCAGAACAGGATCGGCACCCGCCGGTCATAATCCCACGGGCTGCCATGCGTCGCGACATAGGCCTTGGTGTCTGCGATCGGCGTCACGTCGCGCTTCAGGAGCACGACAAAGTCCCCCGATCGCTCATTGTCGAAGCTGGCGCGGGCGCGTTCGATCAGGCTCCATTTGTCGGGACTCGCTGTCGGCGAAGGGGTCGCGGCCAGCTGCTCCCGGGTGAACACCGTTTCAACCTGTGGGTGGGCGCGGAACGCCGCCACCGCCGCGGCCGTGGCGCGGGCCCGGTCGGCCTTGGACAGGGCGCGATCGACATAAATGTCGCCGAACGATCCTTCGCCAATCAGGACCGGACCTTTCAGCCCGAGCTTTGCACCGATAGCGGCTCCCACATCCTTCGCCGTAAGCTTGGGATCGATCCGCGACGCATTGGCCACGCCTTGCAGGCGCCGGCGTTCGGGGATGTCCTGCCCGCCATGATCGGCGGTCAGCACCACCAGATAGTCAATGCCCTTGCTGTCGAGCAGCCGGAAGAAATCGCCGAGATCGCGGTCCAGCGAGAAGAGCTGGAGGCACATCTCCGCCCCTTCGGTGCCATAGCTGTGACCAATGACGTCAGTCCCTGACAGCCCGATCGAAATGATATCGGTCGATAGTCCGCGCCCCAGCTGCATTTCCTCGATCAGCGAGGCAGCAAGGGCGAGCGTAGCCCCGTCGAATTCCGGGCTGGCCCGGAAATTCCTGAGGTCTCCGGCCTTACGCGCGAAGGCGCCGCCACCAACCGGCACTCCGCCGCCCTCGATAGGCACGACACGCGACTTTGCCTGGCATGGCGGGGGCATTTCGAGCGCGGGGCGGTCCTGCGCAACGGCGTTGGCCACCGCGATTTTGCCGGCGGCAATTGACCTGGGCTCGGCAACGCCCTTGAGGTCGGTAACGAACGTCTTGCCATCCCAATACCAGCGCTGGTCGGCGACGTGGCCTGACATCATCACGGCGGCGCGGTCCTTGCCGGCAATGGCGACGTTCCTTGCGCCAGGATGCGCGCCTTTCCACAGGTCGCCCAGGGTCGGCACCCTCAGATGATAGGGCGAGACGGTATAGGCCAGCGATGAGCTGCCGGGCACGCGCTCGTCCTCGGAGCAATAGACGCCCTTGTCGCTGCGCTGCTGCGTGAGGTCGAACCAATAGTTGGCGATGATGCCGGTCCGCGACGGGCGGGAACCGGTCATGATCGTCGAATGGCCCGGGCAGGTCTCAGTGGCGTTGTGACCCTGGAAGCCGTTGCGAAATACGGTTCCGTGACTCAGCCGTCCGATCCCGCCCAGCAACATCGGGCGATATTCGTCGTAGAGATCCGCGGAAAACTGGTCGATCGACAAAGCGACGACCAGCTTCGGTGGGGGTGCGGGCTGGGCGATGGAGGGGGCAGCGATGGCTGCGGCGGCGAAAGCAGTCCAGAAACGCATTACCTTCTCCCAATTTCGTCACCCCGGCCTTGAGCCGGGGCCTGCCTTACTTTGATTGCAATGAAAAGGCGGATCCCGGGTCAAGCCCGGAATGACGAATTAGCCGAGCTTCGCCCGCAGCCGCTCATTGACTACGCCGGGATTGGCCTTGCCGGCCATCGCCTTCATCGTCTGGCCGACAAAGAATCCGAACAGCTGCTGCTTGCCCGCCTTATACTCGGCGACCTTGTCGGCATTGGCGGCAAGTATCTTGTCGATCTCGGCGTCGATCGCGCCGGTGTCGCTGGTTTGCTTGAGGCCGCGCTCCTCGACGATTCTTCCCGGCGCCTCGCCCGTTTCGAGCATGATCTCGAACACCTGCTTGGCAATGGTTCCGCTGATCGTGCCGTCGGCCACCAGCTTCAGCAGCTCGGCGGCTTCTTCCGGCGAGATCGGGCATTCGTCGATCGATTTCCCGGTGCGGTTGAGTGCGCCGAAAAGTTCGGCAACCGTCCAGTTGCTGGCCTGCTTGGGCTCTGCGCCCGCAACAAGCAGCCCGTCAAACCAGCGCGCCGTTTCCACCTCGGCGGTCAGGACCGACGCATTGTAGGCACTAATGCCCAGTCCTTCGAACCGCTTGCGCTTCGCGTCAGGCAGTTCGGGCAGCGAAGTGCGGCATTCCTCGAGGAACGCCTCGTCGAGCTCCAGCGGCAGCAGGTCCGGATCGGGGAAGTAGCGATAGTCATGCGCATCTTCCTTCGACCGCAGCGTGCGCGTGACATTCTTGTCGGGATCGTAAAGGCGCGTTTCCTGCGCGACCACGCCGCCCTCCTCGATCAGCTCGACCTGACGGCGTGCCTCATACTCGATCACCGCCATCACGAAGCGGACTGAATTGACGTTCTTCGTCTCGGTGCGGGTGCCCAGCTCGCCGCCGGCCTTGCGCACGCTGACGTTGACGTCGGCGCGCATCGAGCCTTCCTCCATATTGCCGTCGCACGAGCCGACGTAGCGGAGGATTGCCCTCAACTTTCGGAGATAAGCCCCTGCTTCCGCGGGAGAACGCATGTCGGGCCGCGACACGATCTCCATCAGCGCGACACCCGAACGGTTGAGGTCAACGTAGCTCATCGTCGGATGCTGGTCGTGCATCAGCTTGCCCGCATCCTGCTCGACATGGATCCGCTCGATGCCGATCTGCTTGACGCTGTTCTCGTCCTTCTCGTCGAGCAATATCTCGACTTCGCCCGGCCCGACCAGCGGATGGTAGAGCTGCGAAATCTGGTAGCCCTGCGGCAGGTCGGCGTAGAAATAATTCTTGCGGTCGAACCGGCTCCAGCGATTGATGACCGCGTCGAGCGCCATGCCGGTCCGCACCGCCTGGCGGATGCATTCGCGGTTGGGAACCGGCAGCATGCCGGGCATGGCCGCGTCGACCAGCGACACCTGGGTGTTGGGCTCGGCCCCGAATGCCGTCGCCGCGCCGGAAAAGAGCTTGGCGTTGGAGACGACCTGGGCATGGACTTCGAGGCCGACCACCACCTCCCAATCACCCGTGGCGCCTTTGATGCGATATTCGCTCATTACCACCACTTCCCCGGACGATGGTTGAATCCGGCGCGTTCCTCGATGGCGAGGCCAGCGTTGAGCACGCCCTGCTCGTCGAGCTCGCGGCCGATGAGGTGGAGGCCGAGCGGCAGGCCCTGGCTGTCGAGCCCGCCGGGGACCGACATGGCCGGAAGGCCGGCGAGGCTCGCCGGTACCGCGAACACGTCATTTAGGTACATGGCCAGCGGGTCCGACATCTTCTCCTGCAGCCCGAACGCAGCCGACGGCGCGGTCGGGGTGAGGATCAGGTCACAATCGCGAAACGCATCGGCGAAGTCGCGCTTGATCAAGGTGCGGACCTTCTGCGCCTTGGTAAAATAGGCATCGTAGAAGCCGGCCGACAGCACATAAGTGCCAATCATGATGCGGCGCTTGACCTCGGCGCCGAATCCGGCGGCACGGGTCGCGGCGTACATGTCGTCGAGGCTCTTCACCCCCATTTCGCGCAGCCCGTAGCGGACGCCATCGTAGCGGGCGAGGTTAGACGAAGCCTCGGCCGGGGCGATGATGTAATAGGTCGGCAGCGCATATTTGGTGTGCGGCAGGCTGATTTCGACAACTTCGGCTCCGGCATCCTTGAGCCACTCGATTCCCTGGTCCCAGATGGCATTGATCTCGGCGGGCACGCCGTCGATGCGATACTCTTTCGGAATGCCGATCTTTTTGCCGCCAAGGTCAGTGGAAAGTCCCGCCTCCCACTGCGGCACCGGCAGGTTCAATGAGGTCGCATCCTTGGCATCGAAACCGGCCATCGCCTCCAGCATGATCGCGCAATCGCGAACGGTGCGGGCCATCGGCCCGGCCTGGTCGAGCGAGGAAGCGAAGGCGACGATCCCCCAGCGTGAACAGCGGCCGTAAGTCGGCTTGATACCCGAAATGCCGGTGAAGGCCGCAGGCTGGCGGATCGATCCGCCGGTGTCGGTGCCGGTGACACCCGGTGCGAGCCCCGCCGCGACGGCCGCCGCCGATCCGCCGGACGAGCCGCCGGGTGTCAGCGCGGCATTGCCGCCGTCATTGCGTTTCCAGGGGCTGATGACCGGGCCGTAGGCGCTGGTCTCATTGGATGAGCCCATGGCGAATTCGTCCATGTTGAGTTTGCCCAGCATACCCGCGCCGGCCGCCTTGAGGTTGCCGGATACGGTGCTGTCGTAGGTCGGCTTGAAGTCCTTCAGGATGGTTGAGCCGGCAGTGCTGTCGACACCCTCCGTCGCGAACAGGTCCTTGATCCCGAGCGGGATGCCGCTGAGCGGCTTGAATTCGTCCGCCGCACGCGCCGCATCGGCCGCATCGGCCGCCGCCAAAGCCAGTTCCGGCGTCTCGACGGTGTACGCATTGAGCGAGCGCCCGGCCACCACCGCGGCGTTGAACGCCTCGGCAATCTCGCGCGCGCTGAATTCGCCCCCACGGAAACCCTCGCGCAGCTCCGTGATCGTCTTGAGAGTAAGCTCAGACATTACTCGATCACTTTCGGCACAGCGAAAAAACCATGCTGCGCATCCGGCGCGTTCTTGAGGATGTCGTCGCGGACATTGCCGTCGTTGACCACGTCGTCGCGAAGGCGAAGATGATTGTCGATAACCGCGGTCAGCGGCTCCACCCCGTCGGTATCGACTTCGCCCAGCTGCTCGACCCAATCGAGGATATTGTTCAATTCGGGCACCATCCGGTCGATTTCATCATCGCCAAGCGCCAGCCGGGCGAGACGCGCGACGTGGCGCACCTGATCTGCATTTACGGACATGGAGGCGCGGCTAGCAGGACGTCCCCGCCCCTTCAAGCGAGTTGCGGGCCGGCATCACCGCCTTTAAGCGCTGCCGCCCATGTGTGTCCGCCGTTTCCTGATGCTGATCTTCATCCTGACCTTGATTTTCGTCGGCGGCGCCTTTGCGCTTTATCAGTTCGGCGACCAGGTGCTGGTGAGGATGGCGACGCCCGGCGGCCATTATCAGGACCCGCCTAGAGGCAGCGGACCCGATTATGCCAAAGCGGAGAGCTGGATCGCCAGGCCGGACATCACCGACAATCCGTCGGATTGGCGCCCGCTCGGCAGCGCGGCCGCACTTTTGCCGGATCATCCAGCTGCGATTTTTTACATTCATCCCACCACCTATCTCGAGCGCGACAAGTGGAATGCGCCGCTCGCCGGCAATGCCGAGTCCGATCGCCGCGCCCGACTATTTGTCCAAAGCCAGGCTTCGGCACTGGCCAGTGTGGGTCGGGTTTGGGCCCCCCGTTACCGCCAGGCAGCCTATGGCGCCTTTTTGTTGAAGAGCGAGGACGCCCGAAAGGCTCTCGACCTTGCCTTCGCGGATGTCGACTCTGCTTTTCGCGAATTCCTGTCGTCCGTTCCTCCCGATCGGCCGATCATCCTTGCGGGCCACAGCCAGGGCGCGCTTCATCTGCTCCGATTGCTCGAGAGGTACGGTCACGACATCAAGGGGCGAGTTGTTGCCGCCTATGTCGTTGGATGGCCGGTGGGCGCTACGTCGGATCTGCCCGCCACCAATCTCCCGGCTTGCGCAATTCCTGATCAAGCAGGCTGCGTGTTAAGCTGGCAGAGCTTCAGGGAGCCGGCTAACCCACAGCTGGTGACCGATGCGTGGGTTGGGACGACGGGGCCCGAGGGCCGAGTACGGACGCGGGAAGACATGCTGTGCACCAATCCCTTGTCCGGAACCAGGAACGGCGCGGCGCCGGCCGCCATGAACAAGGGGACCTTAGTGCCTGACGGTGACCTGACGAACGCCCGGGTCGAGGCGGGCCGCGTCGGCGCGCGATGCGATAACGGCTTCCTCATCATTGACGGCGATGTCCCGAATTTCGGGCCCTATGTCCTGCCGGGCAATAATTATCATGTTTTTGACTACGCCCTGTTCTGGGGCTCGATCCGGGCCGATGTGGAGCGGCGCGTGGCGGCATGGCCGAAGCGTTGATCGCCACTACCGCACGCGATTTAGCAATCGCCCTTCCCGCCCACGGCGGGCGGCTGGCCGGGCTGGATGTTGGGACCAAGACGATCGGCCTTGCCACCTGCGATGCCGGCTGGAGCTATGCGACACCCGCCGGAACGATCATGCGCACCAAGTTCACCGCCGACCTGGAAGCGCTGAAGTCGTTTGTCGCCAAGCATGGCATCGCCGGCCTCGTAGTCGGCCTGCCGCTCAACCTCGATGGCAGCGATAGCCCGCGCACCCAGTCAGTTCGCGCCTTTGCCCGCAACCTTGCGCCGCTCGCCCTCCCGATCCTCTTGTGGGACGAGCGCTGGTCCACGGTGGCGGTCGAGCGGGCAATGATCGAAGCGGATTTGAGCCGTGCCAAGCGCGCTCAGAGAGTCGATGCCCATGCCGCCGCGCATATATTGCAGGGTGCAATCGACGCGCTGGTCAATTTGCCGCCTACAGGTTAGGGGGCGGCTTTAATGCATCTTCTATCCATCGATGATCTGACGGACGACCAGATCGGCGCCATCCTCGACGAGGGCGAGCGCTGGTTCGCCTACAACCGCCAGCCGCGGCGCAACGACCATCGCCTCGACGGCCTGACCGTCGTCAACGCCTTCTTCGAAAATTCGACCCGCACGCTTCTGAGCTTCGAGATCGCCGCCAATCGTCTCGGCGCCCAGGTGGTGACGATGCAGGTCGAGCATAGCTCGATCAAGAAGGGCGAGACCTTGGAGGATACGGCGCGGACCCTGAACGCGATGCGGCCCGACGCCTTGGTCATTCGCCATGGCACGAGCGGAGCTCCGGCGGATGTCGCGGCGATCATGGACTGCCCGGTAATCAACGCCGGCGACGGGATCGGCGAGCACCCGACCCAGGCGCTGCTCGACGCCGCCGCGATTCGCCAGCATTTTAGCCGAATCGAGGGTTTGAAAATCGCGATTTGCGGGGATTTGCGGCACAGCCGTGTTGCGCGCTCCAACGCCAAGCTGCTCCAACGGCTCGGGGCCAGGCTGCGCTTCGCTGCCCCGCCTTCCCTGATGCCTCCCGACTTGCCGGGCGGATCGATCGACGATGCCGTCACCGGCGCGGATGTGGTGATGATGCTCCGCGTGCAGCGCGAGCGGCTCGAGGAAGACCTC
Organism: Sphingomicrobium sp.; assembly: GCA_045811425.1. GTDB lineage: Bacteria > Pseudomonadota > Alphaproteobacteria > Sphingomonadales > Sphingomonadaceae > Sphingomicrobium. The sequence goes on from JBJMUA010000056.1 coordinate 14,360, forward strand.
GGCGATGCCCCGGGCGAATATCTTTCGCGCTACGGGCTGACCCAGGCGCGCTTTGCGGCCGCTGCGCCGGAGGCTGTGGTGATGCATCCCGGGCCGATCAATCGTGGGGTCGAGATTGACGGCGAGCTGGCCGACCACCCGACCCGCTCGTTGATCGTCCGGCAGGTCGAAATGGGGGTCGCCGTCAGGATGGCCTGCCTCGACCTCCTGACCGCGGAACGACTGCCTTAGCGATTAACGCGAAGCGAACTGGACCGGGGAGTCGCCCGATACGGCCCGGACGAAGCAGCTGCCGCCGGCCCGCTTCAGCGAAGCGCAGAGATTGGACGCTTCCTGGTTGCTGGCGAAGCCCTTAATGGCCAGGCGATAGACAGTGCCCTGCGCTCCGGAGAAGCGCGCGGTGACCGGCACATAGCGCTTCAGCGAACCATGCTTGGCCGATACTTTGCTCCAGGCGGCGGCGATACGATCGCGCGACGAATAGGCGCCAAGCTGGACCACTGCGCGGCTCTTGCCGTTTGCGGCACGTGGCGCGGCAGCCCTGCGGACCGTCGGCAACGGATCCGACAGGCGCACCGCTGCCGGCGACAATGCCGGGCGCGCGTCGTGAAGGGCAAGTGGCGCCGCCTCGGCGTGCACTGCTTCAGTAGCGGTGACATAGACAGGCGGGGGTGCAACGGGCTCGACCGCCGCAACCGCCACGGGTTCGGCCTGGGGCGCGACGGGCGGAAGATCGATGGTGACCGACTGGGAAGGCTCTTGCGCCGGAACTGGCTGAGCGACCGGCTCGGCCGCGGCCTCGCGAATCGCCTCTTCCTTGTTGAGCGCAAGCCTCACGGGCTGGCCTGGATCATTGACGACCGGCTGGATGCCGATCAGTGCCGCGACCTGGTCCGAAGCACGGGCCGGCTTCGCAAGCACCATCCATTGCTGGACCCGGCTGTCGATCTGGTCCGCGGGCACGTCCTGCGCGGCCACGGTCCTGGCCTGGGTCCAGTCGCCGGCGAAGGCATATGCCAGCGCCAGGTTCTGGCGGGTGCGGGCATCCGCGCCGACGGCGCGCGCTGCGGGCTCCAGGATGGCGATGGCGCCCTGCGGATCGCCAGCCAGGGCAAGAGCCAGGCCAGCATCGGACGCGTCGAGCATCCCCCGGGCTTCGGCCAGAAGCAAGGTTGCTTCGTCATTCTTGCCAAGGGCGATCTGAACCAAGGCCAGCTTCAGCACCACCTGCGGCTGGTTGGCATAGATGCTCAGCGCATCGCGAAACGCAGCCTCGGCCGAAGCGAAGCGGCCCGCCGCCAGATAGCAGTTGCCCAGAAGAGCACGATAACCGGCATCCTGCGGGCTGCGCTCCACGGCACGTTCCGCAAGTGGGACGGCGCCGGCAACATCGTTGGCGGCAAGCGCCAGTTGCGCCTTCGTTGCCAGGCCAAGCTCGCCGGAGTTGACGGGTCCACCGAACATCGACGCGCTGCCGACCCGGCTATTTGGCCCAGCGCAGGCAGTCGCCACTGCGATCAGCGAAACGGCGGTCAGTGCGGTCCCCAGGCGATTCGACTTGGTCATGGCACTTCTCCCTTATTTATGTGCCTTAAGCTCTCTTGCGCGGCGCCCGATCGGCCATCGAGTCGAGCTCGGGCATGCCGTCCAGCAATTGGTCCAGCGCATCGGTCACCAATTGCTGGGCCGATCGGCCGGTCACGGCACATGCGAGCCGCAGCTTGAGGTGACGCGACGGATCGAGACGCAGCGTGAATGCTGCCTTGGCCTTGCTTCCTGGTGCGGCACGGACGCTCCGCGACCTGGCTGGAGCCGGCTCGGCGGCGCGCTGCGGAATGACTACGACCGGCGCAGGTTCGGCGATTGATTCGGCCTCTTCGGCTTCCGGATCGTACAGCTCGGCCGTCTCGTCGACATATTCGCCATCCTCGTCCTCGCCGTCCTCGTCTTGAGTGGCGAAGCGACTGGCAATCTCGGCCTGCTGGTCATGGACCGGCGAGGCAATCGGGGTCAGCGCCGAAAGCGGGTTGCGCAGCGGCTGTTCGGATAGTTCCTCGCCGAATGCGTCATGATCGTCATCGCGAACCGGCGAGGCCGCTGGCTTGGGCGGCTCGAAGCCCATGTCGTCCCAGCCCAGATCTTCGAGGCCAGCGCCGGTCTGGCCACCGAAGCCTTGGGGACGCATTGCCGGACGGGCGGCACCCTTGCGAGCCAACAGGCCCGACGAAAGCGACGCAAATGCCTTAGGTTCTCCCATCGCGCTCACTCCTTACTGGCCAACCACGCGGCGACCGAAGCCACCGACGGGACGCGGGCTGGCGGCATTCGCGGCAATGCCGGACGCCTGGTTCGGAGCGGCAAAGACGGTACGGCGGAAATTCTTTTCGAGCCGGTCGGAAATATAGTCCCAAAGTTCGGTGACCTCACGGGCCGACCGGCCATTGGGATCAACTTCCATCACCGTGCGGCCATCGATCATCGAGGCTGCAAAATCGGTGCGATGGTGAAGCGTGACCGGGGCGACCGTGCCATGCTGCGAAAGAGCGACAGCGGCCTCATAGGTAATCTTCGCTTTCGGGGTCGCCGCGTTGACCACGAAGATCAGCGGCTTGCCGGCGCGATCGCATAGATCGACGGTGGCGCCGACGGCACGGAGATCGTGCGGCGACGGGCGGGTCGGAATGACGATCAGCTCGGCCACGGCGATGACCGATTGGATGGCCATGGTAATCGCTGGAGGCGTATCGATCACGGCGAGCCGGAAACCCTGCTGGCGCAGCACCTCCAGGTCGGAAGCCAGACGCGCTACTGTCGTCTGGGCGAAGGCGGGCATGTCGTCATGCCGTTCGTTCCACCAGTCGGCAAGCGAACCCTGCGGGTCGATGTCGATGAGGCAGACGGGCCCTGCACCCGCCAGTTGCGCTTGCACCGCAAGATGTCCGGACAAGGTCGTCTTACCCGATCCGCCTTTCTGCGATGCCAATGCGAGAACGCGCATGAAATTCCCCTAGCGAGAGACGTCTGATTTGACGTCACCTGACAGCAAAGCCCCTAAAAACTGGTTAATATCGACCCGACCTTGTTCATGGCCGCCAAGGACGGCTAGGGTTAAGAAATGAGCGGCTATGGTGTTGAAATGCGTAAGTTGTTGGCAGGGCTGATGATTGCGGTGGCGGCCATGCCCGCGAGTGCCCAAACGGTGCGAGCGGGGATCGAAGCCTGGCAAAAGGGGGACATGGCCGGCGCCGTCGCTATCTGGAAGCCGCTGGCAGAAAAGGGCGATGCCGATGCCGCCTTTAATCTCGGCCAGGCCTATCGCCTTGGGCGTGGCGTCCCGCTTGATCTGGCGCAGGCGCAAAGCTGGTTTGATCGCGCCGCGCGCAAGGGCCATGTGGATGCGCAGACCACGCTGGGTCTCCTACTATTCCAGAACGGCAATCACGTTGCCGCTATGCGGTGGCTGAATTCCGCAGCGGAGGCCGGCGAACCACGCGCGCTATTGATGGTCGGGACGGCGCTCTACAATGGCGACGGCATTCCGGCCGACCATGTGAAGGCCTATGCCTATGTCAGCCGCGCGGCCGCCCAGGGGCTTGCTGCCGCCAAGGCGACCTTGGCCGACATGGATGAGGTCATGCCGATCGAGCAGCGGCAAAAAGGCGTGGCGCTGGCGAAATCCATGGCGGCGGAGAAAAAACCTGCCGCTCCCGCGGCGGTTGCTCCCAAGACTGCAGTCGCGAAACCAGCCCCCAAGCCACCTGCCGCTAAGCCCCCTGCTGCCAAGGCGCCCACGGCCAAGGCAGTCACCCCTGTCCCGGCCCGGCCCACCGTGGTGGCAAGTGGCAGCTGGCGGATCCAGCTTGGCGCCTTTGGCCAGCGCAAATCGGCCGAAGCCCTCTACGCCAAGCTGGCCGGCAAGCTGGCAGGACGGCAGGCATATTATGTCCTGGCCGGATCAGTGGTGCGCCTGCAGGCGGGTCCGTTCGAAAGCCGTGGAGCCGCCTCCGCCGCCTGTTCTAGGCTCGCGCCCCAGGCCTGTTTCCCCGTCGAGGCGCGCTAGTCTTCGATCCAGTGGCGGCGCGCTATTCCCTGCGCCCAGAGCAATGCGTCGAGCCCATGATGGTCGAGCCTGGCATTGGCGACGGCCGCCAGCGCCGGCTTGGCTCGATAGGCGATTCCCAGCCCCGCCTCTTCCACCATCGGAATATCGTTGGCGCCGTCGCCGATCGCCATCGTGTCGGCGGGCGTCAGGCCAAGCCGGGCGCGCGCCTCCGTGAGGACGTCATGCTTCCTTCGTGAGTCGACGATCGGCCCCAAGGTGGTGCCGGTCAGCTTGCCAGCGTCCACACCCAGGACATTGGCCTCGAACCGCTCGAACCCGATCCTTTCGGCGATCGGCGCGACGAAGGCGGTGAATCCGCCCGAAACGAGAATTGTTTCCGCTCCTCTTGCTCGCATTGTCCGGATCAGCGTTGCCGCGCCGGGAGTGGGCCGTATCTTTTCCGCCAGGCACTGTTCGATGACCGCCTCGTCCAAGCCTTCCAGCAGGGCAACCCGCTCCTTTAGCGCGCCGGCGAAGTCTAACTCGCCATGCATCGCCCGTTCGGTGATCTCGGCGACGCGGGACTTTACGCCGGCATAATCGGCAAGTTCGTCGATGCACTCCTGCCCAATCATGGTCGAGTCCATGTCGGCCACCAGCAATTTCTTCTCACGCGGACCAGGCGGATGGGCGATGACATCGACCCCCTCCCAGCCTTCAAGGGCATCGCGAATTGCGTCGACCTCACCATCGACCTGGATGTCGGCGGCGTCCCCTCGGTCGATCCATTCGCTCAGCCGCGCGCCAGGAAGCCGGGCGAGCGCTGCCTCCATCAGTCTTTCGTCCAGCCGCCCGGCTGCTATCAGCGTCGCAATGGCCAAGTCGCGCCCTCCTGTAGCCCTCATTGCCGGTCCAACCGCGAGCGGCAAGTCGGCGCTGGCGCTGGCGCTGGCTAAACGCTCTCGCGGCGCGGTGATCAACGCCGACAGCGCCCAGGTCTATCGCGATCTGCCAATTCTCTCGGCGGCCCCGTCGGCCGAGGATCGCGCAGGTGCCGAGCATCTTCTCTATGGGGTGCTCGACGGAGCCGAGCCCTGTTCCGCCGCCGATTGGGCGGAACTAGCCAAGGCGGAAATCGCGCGGCTGCATGGTGAGGGCCTGCTGCCGATCCTGGTCGGCGGCACGGGACTTTACTTGCGGACTCTGCTCGACGGCATTGCGCCCGTCCCGCCGATCGATCCTGAAATCCGGTCCCGGGTTCGCTCGGCCGGCATTGCCGAGAATCTTGCGGCGCTCGCACCGCTCGATCCGGCGGCGGCGGCAACGCTCAATCCCGGCGACACCACCCGTATTGCCAGGGCGTTGGAAGTGGTGAGATCGACCGGACGGACCCTCAAGCAATGGCAGCAGAATCGTTCAGGCGGGATCGGCGCGGAGATTGAGCTGCAGGCAATGGTCCTGCTTCCACCCCGGCCATGGCTATACCAACGGTGCGACAAACGCTTTGCCGAGATGGTCGAGCAAGGGGCGCTGAATGAAGTGAAGGCGCTGCTTGAGCGCAGGCTGGACCCCAACCTCCCGGTCATGCGGGCCATTGGCGTAGCCGAGCTTGGCGCTCAGCTGCGCAACGAGCTCACCCTTGATCAGGCGGTCGCTGCCGGACAGCAGGCGACCCGCCGATACGCCAAGCGCCAATATACCTGGTTCGCGCACCAGCCGCCCCCCGAATGGCCTCGTTTTCACGATCCCCTCGAAGGCGGCGCCATCGACCGGGCGCTGGCGCTACTCGCACCGGCGGGCTAGCGAAGCGGTATGGACGCCAGGCGCGACGCCGACATTGACCCTGCCCCGCTCCGGGGCAAGCGCGTCGCTATCCTTGGCTATGGCAACCAGGGACGAGCCCAGGCGCTCAACCTCAAGGATAGCGGGATCGACGTCATCGTCGGGCTCCGTGACGGTTCGCCTAGCAAGGCAAAGGCGGCAACCGACGGGATTGCCACGGATTCGCTCATCGGCTCCACGTCCTCGGCCGACATCGTCATGCTATTGGCGCCCGATGAAGCGCTGGCGGCCATCTACCGGCTGGTTGAGCCTCATCTGGCCGAGGGCACGGCACTGGGCTTCAGCCATGGCCTCGCGATCCGCTTCGGATTCATTGTGCCGCGCCAGGACCTCGATGTTTACATGGTTGCGCCCAAGGGCCCCGGAACGGCGCTGCGTTCGCTTTATCAGCATGGCAAAGGCATGGTTGCGCTGTTTGCGGTTGCCCAGGACGTCAGCGGCAAGGCCGAATCTATTGCCCTGGCCTACGGACAGGCGCTCGGCTGCGGCCGCGCTGGCCTCCTTCCGTCCACCTTCGCCGAGGAATGCGAAGCCGACCTGTTCAATGAACAAGCCGTCGTCTGGGGCGCGGTGCCCGAAATCCTCATCGCCGGCTTTGACACCTTGGTCGAAGCCGGCGTCAGCGAGGAAGTCGCCTATATGGAATGCGTCGGCGAGCTGAAGCTGATCGCCGAACTGATCGAGGCACGAGGAATTGCCGGCATGCGAGAGGCCATCAGCAATACCGCCGAGCTGGGCGCGGTGATCGGCGGTCCGCGCATCGTTGACGAGGGGATCCGCTCGCGGATGCGCGAGATCCTCGCCGAGGTCCGCGCGGGCCGGTTCAGCCAGCTGCTCGAAGAGGAAGAAGCCTCCGGCTACCCCCGCCTACGCCAAGCACGCGACCGGGCGCGCAACCTGCCGGTCGAACGGGCCAGGAAGAAATTGATCGATTAGGCCGTCGGTTGATCCGGCAGCCCCGGACGGTCGCCCACGGACGCGCGTTCGATATAGGCACGCTGCAGCTGCCGGTGAGCCTCCTGCGCGTCGGGATCGTCGGTTGCGAGTGCCAGTTCCGCCTCTTCCGCGGCGCGGCGTGCGAAATAGCCCTTGTCATAGTCGCCCATGGCCCGTCTCCCGCTGGACTGGATTGCTTCGCTTAGCATTTTTTTGCCCGCTAAAATTGCTAAATGCAAAGAGGGACGCCCGGTTTCCTGGGCGCCCCTCCTTTCACCCGAAAATCAGAAGCGGGTGCCGACCGTCAGCGCGAGCTGATGGCGCGAGAGACCGGCTTCATAGTTTGAGTAGCGGTACTCCCCGCCGACATAGGCCTTGCCGCCGATGCCGTACTGGCCGCCCGCACCAAGGCGGAAGCCGTCGAAGTTCTCGGCGAAGCTTTCTACGCCATCGGTCGCCTTGAAGCGGGCGTTGGTATAGCCGCCCTTGACGTAGAGGTTGGCGTTCGGAGCGACGGCGAAGCTGACGCGGCCGCCGGCATACAGGTCACGACCGGCCTTCACCTGGGCAACGTCCGCATCGCCCTCTTTCTGGGTCGACTCGGTCGCCTCGAGATCAGCGCCCAGCGAAACGCCATTGCCGACCGCGAAGTCATAGCCAGCGCCGACACCCAACAGAACGCCGCCGTCGTGCTCGCCGTCAATCTTGACCTTGTCATAGCCGACCAGGGCCTCGACGCGCGGTCCGACCGGGGCAGGCCCGGCGCCCTGAGCGAACGCTGGAGTTGCAGCAAGGACGGCAGCCGTTGCGGCTGTCGCGAACAGAATCTTTTTCACAACTATACTCCATTTTTTTTGCATCCCTTCAGGACGAAGGGACGAGCGGGGACCACGTCGGAATCGCAAGAACACCCGCGAATCCGCCATTTTCCTGTTGATGCCGTGTGGACCGGCAGCCCCGGCCGCTCATTTGGGGGCGCCACTTGTCCCTTCAATGAACGAGATCAGTGCAAGTCATCGCGGGGCGGCAAGTTCCCATGGTAAGTCAAATGCTTGGGTAGCGCGAAAAAATTTCGCGGCGGGCCGTGTTTTTACTTTAGCGGCGGCCGAACAGCTTTTCGATGTCGGCGTGTGCCAGCTTCACCCAGGTCGGGCGGCCATGGTTGCACTGGCCGCTGTGCGGGGTGATTTCCATTTCCCTGAGCAGTGCGTTCATCTCGGCCACCGACAAAATCCGCCCCGCCCTGACCGAACCGTGGCAGGCCATGGTTGCAGCGACATGATCCAGCTTGTCCTGCAGGCCGAGCGCCGTTCCCAGCTCGGCCAGTTCGGCTGCGAGGTCGGCTAAGAGCGAGGCGACATCGGTCTTGCCGAGCGGTGCCGGCGTCGCGCGGACCAGCATGGCGCCCGGCCCGAAGCGCTCGATCTCCAGGCCGAGTTCACCCAGCTCGTCAGCCGCGGCCTCGAGCCGGTCGCAGTCCGGTTCGTCCAGTTCGACAACGTCGGGAACCAGCAGTACCTGACGCGCCACCGTGCCCCCGTTCGAAGCCTTGCGCATCCGTTCCAGCACCAATCGCTCATGCGCGGCGTGCTGGTCGACGATCACCAATCCGTCCTCGGCCTCCGCGACTATGTAGGTCGCTGCTACCTGGCCTCGTGCGACCCCGAGGGGATATGACGGGACGGGCGCCGTGGCTGGCTCCGCGCGGGCGGCGGGCGCGAACTCCGGCCTCTTTTCCGTCACTCCCGCGAAAGCGGGAGCCCCGCTTGCTTCCGATGCCATCGAAAAGAAGGAAGCGGGATCGACGCTTGCGCGGCGCTCAAGGTCGAAAAATGACGCCACCGGCTCCACCTGCCAGGCCGCCGGCCGGGCGAATTGCTCGCGCGCCGCGCTGCGATGCCCCGCTTCATCCAATGCGGCCTTCAGCCCGCCCACGATCAGGCCCCTGACTGCCGCCGGGTCGCGGAAGCGGACTTCCGTCTTGGCCGGATGGACGTTGATATCCACTTCCGCAGCCGGCACTTCGACGAACAGGGCGGCGATCGGATGCCGATCCCGGGCCAGCAGGTCGCGATAGGCGGCTCGAAGCGCGCCAACCAGCAGCCGGTCCTTAACCGGGCGCGAGTTTACGAAGAGATATTGCTGGTCGGCCATGCCGCGATTGAACGTCGGCAGGCTGATGACGCCGGTCAGCCGCATGTCATGGCGGGTGCAGTCGATGCCGATGCCGTTGCGTTCCAGCTCATGGCTGAGCAGCGCTGCGACCCGCGTTGGGGCGTCCGATGGCTGGACCGACAGGACCCGCCGCCCATCATGTTCGACGGTGACAGCCACGTCGGGCCGCGCCATGGCAAGCCGTTTCACCGCGTCGAGGCAGGCCGCATATTCCGATCGCGGGCTGCGCAGGAACTTCCGGCGCGCTGGCACCTTGTCGAACAGGCCCTCGACCCGGACCCTGGTACCTGGCGGAAGGGCAGCTGGCCCCTCACCTTCCATGATCCCATGGTCGATGCTGATGTGCCAGCCATCCTGGCCCCGGGGACGGCTATCCAGGGTCAGTCGTGACACGCTGGCAATCGAGGGCAGCGCCTCGCCGCGAAAGCCGAAACTGGTCACGGCTTCGATTGCATCATCGGGCAGCTTGGAGGTTGCATGCCTTTCCAGGGCAAGGTGCATTTCAGAAGAGGCCATTCCGGATCCGTCGTCGGTCACTTCAACCAGGTCCAATCCGCCGGCAGACAACCGAATCGCGACGGTTTTGGCGCCCGCGTCGAGCGCATTTTCAACGAGCTCTTTCAAGGCGCTGGCCGGCCGCTCCACCACCTCGCCGGCGGCGATGCGATTGATGAGCTCGGATGGCAGCCTTCTTATTGACATGTTAACGGTCCTAGCCCAATCCGATGCCGACCTTGAAGCATGTTATTTCCCTCAGAATTAATGCTGCTTTCACAAGGGCTTGGATAACGGGCAGTGAATCGGGCCGTGAACTCTCGCGGCCAGTTTCCACAACAAGGGCGAGAGACGGGTAAAGCATGTTCTGGACGCGCTGGTTCAAATGGATGTCGCACGACATGGCGATCGACCTCGGGACGGCCAACACATTGGTCTATGTGCGGGGCCGCGGCATCGTGCTGAACGAGCCGTCGGTCGTCGCGATCGAGACGATCAACGGGGTCAAGAAGGTCAAGGCGGTCGG
>JBJMUA010000057.1:0-23063 GCA_045811425.1 Sphingomicrobium sp.
ACATTTTCCAGCACAGTGCCGAAGCGCTTGGTGGTGGCGTAAATCTCCGGCTCGGCCTCGGCCGAAAGGCGGATCATCTTGGCGTAGCAGCCGCCTTCAAAGTTAAAGACGGCCGTATCCGACCAGCCATGCTCATCGTCGCCGATCAAGGTTCGGTTCGGATCGGCTGACAGGGTGGTCTTGCCGGTACCCGACAGGCCGAAGAAGATCGCGGTGTCACCCTTTGGCCCGATGTTGGCCGAGCAGTGCATCGGCATGATGCCCTTCGCCGGGAGCAGGAAGTTCAAGAGCCCGAACACCGACTTCTTCATTTCGCCTGCATAGGCAGTGCCGCCGATCAGGATCAGCTTCTTTTCCAGGTTGACGGCAATCACCGTTTCGCTGCGGCAGCCATGGCGCTCCGGGTCCGCGCGGAAGCTCGGCAGGTCGATGATCGTATATTCGGGAAGGAAGCCGGCGAGCTCCTCGTCTTCCGGCCGCACCAGCAAGGTTCGGATGAAAAGGTTGTGCCAGGCGAGCTCGTTGATCACCCGCACCTTCACCCGATGCTCGGGCTGTGATCCGCCGTATAGATCGGCGACGAACAGCGTTTCCTTGCCATTCAGCGCCTCGAGGAAGTCGGCATGGAGACGGTCGAAGGCATCGGTCTCCATCGGCCGGTTCGACTTGCCCCACCAAACCGTATCCTGGCTGGTGGCATTGCGGACGACGAAGCGGTCCTGGGCCGAACGGCCGGTATGCTTGCCGGTCTTGACGACCAGCGGACCATCCTTGGCGAGCAGGCCCTCGCCCCGCGAAATGGCATGCTCGACCAGCGATGCCGTCAGCAGGTTCCAGTGGATGGCAGCGCCAGTGTTGATTCCCTGGGCTTCCAGCCGATGCGCGGGGGTGCGCTCGCTCACGTCCATTTTCTCCCTAAATATCAAGGGCGACGCCTCACTCCGGACGCCGCCGCATGGCTATGCGTGGCGGCCTATACATATCACACCCAGCGCGGTCAAAGCAGCAGGCGCTCCAACCTGAGGGCCTTGCCCTTGTTTCACCGCGGCGCGCTGGCTATCGCTTCGGCTGACTTTAAGGAGCCGGCATGAGCCATGTGATCGCGCTCGTCGATGACGATCGCAACATCCTGACCTCGGTATCGATCGCGCTCCAGGCCGAGGGATTCCTGACCCGCGTCTATACCGACGGCCAGGCGGCACTGAAGGCCTTTGCTGAAAATCCGCCGGACCTGGGTGTGTTCGATATCAAGATGCCGCAGATGGATGGGATGGAACTGTTGCGACGCGTGCGGGAGATCGGCGGCTCGACCGGATCGATGCCCGTCATTTTCCTCACCTCGAAGGATGATGAACTGGACGAAGCCCTTGGTCTCGCCATGGGTGCCGACGATTATATTTCGAAGCCATTTTCGCAGCGGCTGCTGATCGCCCGCATCCGGGCCCTGCTCCGGCGGCAGGATTTGGCCCGCAGCAACGGGGATGCGACGTCGGACAAGGGTGTTGACGAACCACCGCTGATCGAACGCGGCCGCCTGGTGATGGACCCGGCACGACATAAAGTGCTGTGGGACGGCAAGGACGTCACCTTGACGGTTACCGAATTTTTGATCCTGGAGGCGCTGGCCCAGCGCCCCGGCGTGGTCAAATCCCGCAACCAATTGCTCGACATAGCCTATCAGGACGACGTCTATGTCGACGACCGCACGATCGACAGCCACATCAAGCGCATCCGGCGGAAGTTCCGCGGCGCCGACCCCGAATTTGATGCAATCGAGACCCTGTATGGCGTCGGATATAAATTCGGCGACGAATGAGGACGCCGACCTCGTCCTGACCTGGTCAGGCCGATGGACGCTCGCGCACCGCATCCTTGCGGTCAACGTGCTGACCCTGGCGCTCGTCCTGCTCGCGATCTTCTACCTCGACAGCTATCGCAACCGGTTGGAAAAGGAGCGGGTCCACAAGGTGGAGGCCGAAGCCGGCATGGCGGCGACGGCCCTGGCCAGCGTGCCCCGCGCCGAGCGGGCGCGATTGCTTGCCAACCTGGGGCGCCAGAACCAGACGCGCATAAGGGTTTACGCCCCGGACGGCCGACTGGAGCTCGATAGCTGGCGCCTGACGGGACCCACCTATCGGTTGAGGGACCCGTCCACGCAAAAATGGACCAAGGACTTCGCCCGCGCGCTCGACCGAGGATTCAATGCCCTGGTCGGCGAGCGGCCGGACGAGGATTTTGTCGAACCCGCCGCCGACATGGCCAGGGCATGGAGCGAGGTGCTGGCCTCCCGCCAATCGGGAAATGTCGAATCCGAAGTTCGCCAGGCGCCCGAACTGACCCCGGTTTTCTCGGCGGCATCGCCCGTTGCCGGCGGCTCCACCCTGCTTGTGACCGACAATGACCGCGACTTTACCAGGCGCGTCCGCAAGCAGCGCAGATCGCTGCTGATCGCGTTGGGCATGGTGGCGGCGCTGTCGGTCCTGCTTTCGCTGTTCCTGGCCCGGACCATCGTCCTGCCGCTGCGGAGGATCGCACTTGCCGCGCACCGCGTCCGCCTGGGCCGGGCGCGCGAGGTCAAGGTACCGCGCCTGCCGTCGCGGACCGACGAAATCGGCCTGCTCGCTCGCTCGATCAGCGACATGAGCCAATCGCTGAGGCAGCGGATCGACAATATCGAAGCCTTTGCGGCGGACGTGACGCACGAGCTCAAGAACCCGCTCGCCTCGCTTCGCTCTGCGATCGACGGCCTCGACCGGATCGAAGATCCCGGGCTGCGCAAGCAATTGATCGACGTCATTCGGCAAGATGTCGTCCGCCTCGACCGCCTGATCAGCGATGTCGGTGAAGCCGCGCGGACCGATGCCGAACTGGCCCGGGCGCGGTTTGAACCCGTCGACCTCGGCGAATTGATCGGACAGTTGGTGAAATCCTGGGAGTCGCGCCGCGAAACCGGCAACGTCCGCATTGCCTTTGCCCGTCCCCGCCGGGCCAGCGCGATCGTGATGGGCGAGCCGGGAAGGCTGGCTCGCGCGATCGACAATATCATCGACAATGCGATCAGCTTCTCGCCGCCTGACGGCTTGGTGGAGATCGCGGCCACCCATGTCGATGAAGAGATCCGGATTCGGATCGATGATGAAGGGCCAGGCGTTCCCGAGGACCTTCGCGAGGCGATTTTCAACCGCTTCCATTCAGTCAGGCCCCATGCCGAAAGCTTCGGCAGGCACTCGGGCCTTGGCCTGGCGATCGCCCGGGCCATCGTTGAAGGCCATGATGGGGAGATTGACGTGACCGACCGCGACGATGCCCCTTCGGGCGCCCGCTTCACCATCATCCTGAAGGCGGCCGACCGGGCATGAACGATGCGCGCCTCAGCTCGGAGAATCTCCACGCCTCCTGCGTCGCGAGCGACGGCCGCGCGGTCCTCATCTCCGGGCCATCCGGCTCCGGCAAGTCAGACCTCGCGCTGCGCCTTCTGGATCGCGGATTCATCCTGGTCAGCGATGACCGGACGATTGTCCGCAAGGAAGGCTCCAGGCTGATCGCTTCGGCGCCCGACACGATCAAGGGCAAGCTCGAGATCCGCGGTGTCGGGATTGTCGACATGGACGTGGTTCCGGATGCCCCCGTCGCGCTCGTCATCGAGCTTACCAGCGACATCGAGCGCATCCCCGACGATAGCCGCGAGCGGCTTATCCTGGGCATCGGCATCCCGGTGATCAGCGTTGACGCCATGACCGCCTCCGCTCCGTCAAAGGTAGCCGTGGCGCTCGACCGGCTCGGCCTCAAATTCTGATGGGCGAGGCGCGGCCCAGGACCTTGCCCCGCCTGCTTCTCGTCACCGGCATGTCCGGCGCCGGCAAATCCACGGTGCTGGATGCGCTCGAGGACATGGGATGGGACTGTGTGGACAATCTCCCCACTTCCCTCCTCAAGGAATTCGTCCATGGCGAGCGCCAGGCCCGCCAGTCGGCACCGGTCGCGGTGGGCATGGATGTACGCAGCCGAGGTTTCGACCCTGCGACCCTCCCGGGCCTGCTTCGCTCGATCGAGGGGGTGACCCCAGAAATACTCTACGTCGACTGCACCGGCAGCGAGCTGATCCGGCGCTATGACGAGACTCGGCGGCGCCATCCGCTCGCGCCCGACCGACCCGCCGAGGACGGCATTGCCAAGGAACGCCGCGCAACCGCGCCGCTTCGCCAGCTGGCCGATACGCTGATCGATACAACCGACCTTACGCCCGCCGAGCTGCGGGAGGAGCTGCGCCGCCGCTATGGCGGGGAAGTCGACGAGCCCGTCATCACCATTGTGTCGTTCGCCTTCGCCCAGGGCATATCGCGGACGGCGGACCTGGTGTTCGATATGCGCTTTGCCGACAATCCCTATTGGGTGGACGAATTGAGAGCGCTTACGGGCCAGGACCAGCCCGTCCAGGACTATTGTTCCCGCGACATTGCGTGGTCGCCGATGATGGACCAGGTCGAGACGCTGTTAATCGGACTAATTCCCCGCTATTGGGCCGCCGGCAAAAGCTATCTGACGGTGGCATTTGGCTGCACGGGAGGCCGTCACCGTTCGGTGGCAGCGGCAGTCGAAATGGCGAAGCGGTTGCGCGGAGCGGGATTTTCCCCGATTGTCCGCCACCGTGACCTCGCTACGCCGTCGAGCGCTACGATTGAGGAACAACCCGCGGAGAAGCCACTTGGCGAATTGGGGTCGCGGGCCAGTGATGATGCGGGTGAGTGAATGATCGGATTAGTGCTGGTGACCCACGGCCGACTCGCGGCCGAGTTCATCACCGCGATGGAACATGTGGTCGGCCCCCAGCAGGCGGTCGAGGGCATCTGCATTGACGCCGAAGACGACATGGAAATGCGGCGCAAGGAAATCTCCGACGCCATCCAGCGCTGCGACCAGGGCAAGGGCGTCATCATCCTGACCGACCTGTTCGGCGGAACACCATCCAACTTGGCGATCAGCCTGATGAAGAGCGAGAATATCGAGGTCATCGCCGGGGTGAACCTGCCGATGCTGATCAGGCTGGAAGGCGCGCGCAAGGCCATGACTGTCCGCGCCGCGGTCGCCGCCGCGCGCGAGGCAGGCCGCAAATATATCTCGGTCGCCTCCGAAATCCTCGGCGAGGCCGCTGCTTGAACGCGATTTCGCGAACCATCGAGATCACCAACAAGCGCGGGCTGCATGCCCGGGCGAGTGCCAAGTTCGTCAACGTCGCCTCCGGCCTCGCCGCCAAGATCCAGGTCGAAAAGGACGGCAACACGGTTGTCGGAACATCGATCATGGGGTTGATGATGCTCGGCGCGGCGATGGGCGATTCCATCACGATCCACTGCGAAGGCGACGGCTGCGACGAGGCAATGGCGGAACTGGCCGCCCTGGTCGAAGGCCGGTTCGGGGAAGAGTGACCGCTCCTCCCCTCCCTAGCAGGGAGGGGTTGGGGGGTGGGTTCGAGCGAAGCGAGTTGATATTGCATCAAGCACTGATCCCACCGTTCAACCCACCCCTTGCCCCTCCCCGCTAGGGAGGGGAGAAGAAGCCATGCCTCGCCAAATCACCTCCTTTTCCAACGAAACGGTGAAGCGGCTGCGTGCGCTGCGCGACAAGAAGGCACGCAAGGCGGAGGGGCTATTCCTGGCGGAGGGCCTGCGGATCCTTGCCGAGGCGCGCGACAGCGGCAGCCTGCCGGACATCATCGCCCATGCGCCTGCCGGAGGAGTCCATCCGCTTGCGGCCGAGATCATCGCCGCCGCCGAAGCCAGGGGCGCGGACATCATCGAGACCACGCCGGACATCCTTTCGAAAATGTCGGGCAAGGATAATCCGCAAGCCATCCTCGGCGCCTATCGCCAGCCGGACACCTCGCTTGCCGCGATCGACCGCCGCGCCTCGCCGTTGTGGATCGTGGCCCAGGCGCTGCGCGACCCGGGGAATATCGGGACGATCCTCAGGACCGGCGACGCGACCGCGGCCGGCGGGCTGATCCTGATCGACGACAGTGCCGACCCCTATTCGGTCGAGGCGGTCCGTGCCTCGATGGGCGCGATCTTCACCCAACAAGTCGCGACGGCACGGTGGCAGGAGTTCCTCCCCTGGCTGCGCTCCGGTCCCGGGCAATTGGTCGGCACCAGCCTGAAGACCGAATTCGACTATCTCGAGGCGAAGTATGAGCAGCCATGCTTCCTGCTGATCGGCAATGAGAGCCAGGGGCTGCCGGCCGCCTATGAGGCCGAATGCGACCTGCTGGTGAAAATGCCGATGCTGGGCCGCGCCGACAGCCTCAATGCGGCCGTCGCGGCGGCAGTGATGGCCTTTCAGGTTAGAGCAAGCTGGCGGAACACATAAGCAATTCTGGAGGTTGTTCCGCCATGAAAACGATTGTTGCGTTCCCGTTGCTCGCGCTCGCCCTGACGGCCTGTGAACCCTATGGTTACGGCTCCGGCTATCCGCAGCCCTATCCGCAAGGCCCCCAGGGCTATCCGCAAGGGCCGCAGCCTTACCCACCGGCCGGCTATCCGCAACCCGGATATCCGCAGCCGGGCTATCCGGAGCAGGGCTACCCCCAGCCTTACCCGCCGACCGGCTATCCGCAGCCCGGGCCGCCGATGCCGCCGGGAGGTCCGGTCTATCCCGGGCAGGGCCAGCCGACCTATCCGGCGCCCGGCAATCCTTCCGGCCAGGCGAGCTATCGCGCGGTCGGGACCGAGCCCTTCTGGGACTTGGAAATCGGCCGGGACCTCATCTTCACCGATCGTGGCACCAATGTCAGCGTCTCCCAGCCGGCCCCGGCGCCGATCAACGGCGTAGCGGGCGAAACCTATCAGACGTCGCGCCTGGAGGTGAATATCGTCCATCGCCAATGCAGCGATGGAATGAGCGATCGCAGCTATCCCGATACGGTCGATGTCAGGGTCGACGGCCGTCAACGTTATCGGGGGTGCGGCGGGCCAAGCGCCTATTTCGACCAGGTCGGAGAGAATGGTCAGCCCAGCAATGCTGGTCCGGGCAATTACCCTTCGGAACAGGGCTACCCTCAGGGACAGGGCAGCTACACACCCGGGCCGGGCAACTATCCTGCCGGGCCAGGAAATTACCCTCAGGGACCCGGCAATTACCCGGCTGGGCCAGGCCAATATTCCAGTCCGGGAGCACCTGTCGCCAACCTTACCGGCACCAACTGGCGCGTGATCTCCATCAATGGCACGCGAACGCCGGCAAGGAATTTCTACCTGAATTTCATGCCGGATCGAATCGGCGCCAAGTTCGGCTGCAACACGCTGGGCGCGGGTTACTCGCAGTCCGGCAGTACCCTGTCGGTCGGCGCGATCATGGCGACGCGCATGGCCTGCCCGGACATGGGCTTCGAGACCCAGGCGTCGGCGATCCTGGCGCAACCGGTGACGATCAGCGGCTATGGCGAGCAGCTGACGCTCAGCAGCCGGTCCGGCACGATCGAACTGATCCGGGCGCACTAAGGCGCGAAAGGTCAGGGGAAAGTCAGCCCTAAACGCAGTTGTTCGGGCGACCGCGCCGCTGCGTTCCTGCGAATCCCACGGTTCAAATAGCCGGAACCGGACAAGCAAAGAAAATCCTACATTTCCAGCAATTTCTTCAGGCCGCGTCGTCCTCGTTGACCGCCGATTTTGGTGACGGGGCGGCGAGCTTGGTCATCGGGCGGGGTGCGGCCTCGACCATCGGCGGCTGGGGCAGCTCCTTGGCGCTGCCCGCGCCCAGCGTCTCGAACCGGCGGGCCTGGGTGAAGACCTGGCTTTCGAAACTGCCGACCATCTGGTTGTAGGCGGCATTGGCGGTTGAGAGGTTCTTGCCGACCCGTTCCATATGCTGCGCCATCGTCGCAAGACGCGAATGCAACTCCTTGCCGAGATTGGCGATTTCCTCGGCGGCTTCGGCCAGCTTTTCCTGGCGCCACACGCTCGCGACCGTTCGGGCAATGGCAACCAGATTGGTCGGAGTTGCCAGCAACACCTTGTTCTTGAATGCCTTTTCCCACAGCTCGGCATCCTGTTCGAGCGCCGCCGACAGGAAATGCTCGCCGGGAATATACATGACGACGAATTCGGCCGAATCGCCGAACTCCGCCCAATAATTTTTGCTTCCAAGCTGCTGGGCATGGCGAAGGATCGAGGCGAGGTGAGCCTTGAAACAAGCCGCCCGCTTGTCGTCGTCAACCTCGTCGCACGCTTCGAGATAGGCATTGAGCGAGCATTTCGCATCGATGATCAGCTTGCGGCCCTGGGGGAGGTTCACGACAGCGTCGGGTCGCAACCGCCCATCGTCCCCTTCGGTCGAAACCTCCATATTGAAGTCGATGCCCTGCACCAGTCCGGCCTGGACCAGGACGTTTTCGAGGCTTCTCTCCCCCCATCGGCCGCGCTGCTTGGGTGAAGAGGTCAGTGCCGTGACGAGTCGTCGTGCTTCGTCGCGGACCTGGCCCTGCCCCGCCCGCACCAGCTCCACCGCCTCACGCAGGCCGGCATAATGGTCGACACGTTCCTTCTCGACGCGCTGCAGGCCTTCCTCGTAGCGTTTCAAGGTCGCCTCGACCGGCTGGAGCAGGTTTTTAAGCTTGGCCTGGGTGGCCGTGTCGGCTTCGGTGAAGCGCTCGCCGGCCTTCGCCAGGAAATCCTTGTGCGCCTTTTCGAGGAGCTGATCGCCAATCTCGCGAAACTGGGTGACCAGCGCGTCGCGGTTGGCGGCGAGGTCCTTCATCCTTTGGTCGAAATGCTCGGCCTCGGCCCGGACCCGCGCCAATTCTGCATTCAGGGGCCCGATCTGGTCGCGAGCCTCGTCACGCTCCTTCACCACGCCGTCGAGCTGCATGCGAAGCGACTCGGCGACCGCTTTGCCCTCGCCCTGCCCACGCGTTCCGAGCAACCAGCCGATCAGCGCGCCCAGCGCCAGGGCAATGATTGCAACGACGATCAGGCTGGCATCCATCGGCCTCTCCAACACGCGGAACGAAAAGTGAACTTACGCGGGTTTGGGCACGCGCTCAAGTATCCGCAAACACTCAATCGGGCTGGGGAACCGGCCGGCGCTTGGTGCCCGCCAGCTCCTGCTCCATGTAGCGAACCTCGGCCGTGACGGCGCGGTCGCTGATCGTCCAGTCGGGGTGGAGCGCCCTAAGCTTCGGGGTGACGTTTTGCACCAGAGCGTCTTCTTTCAGCCCGGCCTTGCGGCCATCGCTCACCAGGCGCTGCAGATCGAGCAGGTAGGCTCGGAAGTCCTCGACGTCGTGCAGGTCGGCGACATCGCCGTGGCCCGGTACGTAATGAAACTGTGCGGCGCCGGGGACGCGAGCGAAATCGGCGGTCGTTGCCGTCCACTGCTTGACCGAGCCATCGATCAGGTTGGGCGACACCTTGCGCCACAGCATGTCACCGCAGAACAGCACTTTTGCGTCGGGCACGAATATCGTGAGGTCGCCACCGGTATGGCCGAGCACGGTCTGAACGACGACTTTCCGCGAGCCCAGCCAAAGGGTCAGGTCCTTGTCCGTGACCAGGTCCGGCAGCGGCAGCGCCTCGATCCTGGCTTTGAGCTCCGGCGTGATCCGGTCGCCGAACAGGTTGATGTTATTGGTCCGGACCCAGCCGCGCACGTTTCTATGGGCGATGATGATCGCGCCGGCGTCGCGCAGCACCTGATCCCCGCCCGTATGATCGGCATGATAGTGGGTGTTGACGATATAGCGGATCGGCTTTGGCGTCAGCCGCCGGATCTCGGCGACGAGCGCCTGGGCGGCATCGGGCGTGAAGAAGGCGTCGATCACCACCACCCCATCGTCGCCGATGACGAAGCCGGCGTTGGAACCCGACTTATGTTCCGGTCCGTCGATCGCCGCGAAAACCCCCGGACCGACCTGTTTCAGCACGAAGGGGAGCGCGGAGGACTGCGGAGACTGGGACAGGGCCGGGCCGCCGAGCAGCAAAAACGTCATCAACAGGAGAGCACGTAAGGTCATCCAACCAGACTGAAGCGGATCGTCACTGTCCGCAATGGGTCGGAACAGCACATGCGGCACCGACGCAAGTTGCATCGACCCTTCGGCCTTGCGATGACGATCGAATGAGCGATGAGGACTCCATCCGCGCGCTGATCGACGCGCAGGTTGACGCTTTTCGCCGCAAGGATGCGGCGGCGGCTGTGGCCCTGCTGGCGGACGACGTCGTGGCGTTCGAGATGATCCCGCCGCTCGTCCTGCCGCCGGAAGCGGCCCGGAGCGAACAGGCGATGACCGGCTGGTTTGCGGGCTGGGAGGGCCCGATCACCATCGAGATCCGCGACCTCATGATCCATGCGGACGGCGATGTTGCCTTCTCCCACAGCCTTAACCGGCTGGGCGGAACGCGGCTGGGCGGCGGCCGGACCGATATCTGGATGCGGTCGACCCTGGGCTTCCGACGGATGGCGCAAGGCTGGCGAATCGTCCATGGCCATACCAGCGTTCCATTCGACCCGGCGGACGGGTTTCGCGCTCGTCTCGACCTCAAACCCTAGGGAAACGATCCTGCCAAGCCGCGTTTATGCCCCAATGTCAGTGGAATATCGCAAGATGCTCACAGGTCGCCTGCTCATTGCCGCGCTGCCCGTCATGTTGCTTGGGGCGTCGGCCTCGGCGGGGGCGGCTGCCGAACGGCAGTCCGATCCGATGCGCTTCTTCGAGGGGCGGACGGAAAGCCTCAGCACCATCAAGCTGATCATGAGGAAGCCCTATAAATCGCGCACGCTCGGGCAAGGCGAGATCGCCGACGGGGTCCTGAGCCTGGTCCAGCGCGTGCATGAGGATGGCAAGGCGCCCTATGACCGGAAGTGGCGGATGCGCCAGGTCGGGCCAGGGCGTTTCACGGGCAGCATGACCGAAGCCACCGGGCCGGTGCTCGCGGAGGAAGTTGGCGGGCGCTATCGCTTCCGGTTCAAGATGAAGGGCAATCTGTCGATCGAGCAATGGCTGATTCCCCTCCCCGGCGGAACGACCGCGCGCAGCAAGGTCAGCATCCGCAAGTTCGGCATGACGGTCGGACGTTCGGAAGGGACGGTCCGCAAGCTTTAGGCGCTGAGGTAGCGCCGTTCAGCCATCGCCCTCGGTAACGCGCTCCATCGCTTCGGCATGGGCCTCGGGCGGCTCGCAAGGCGCGGATTCCGGGCTTTCCATGATCGTGAAGCGCGCGCCGTCGGTCAGGGCGCGATGCACCGGGCATTTGCCGGCGATCTCGACCATCTTCCGGCGCTGCTCGGCATCGAGCTCGCCATCGAAGGTCAGCCGCACGTCGAAGCGGTCGCGCGGGGCCTGGTCCGGCTCCCGCCTGTGGCCGACGCCGGTCCGGATCCGCTTGACCGGCCAGCCCTTGCGATCGGCGTAAAGCCGCACGGTCATGGTCATGCAGGATGCCAGCGCGCCGGCGAGCAGCTGGAACGGCGACGGGCCGCTGTCCAGCCCGCCGAAGCTGTCGGGCTCGTCGGCGAACAGGCGGTGCTTGCCGGTCGTGACCAGCAGCTGGAACTTGCCGCGACCGGTTTCGACCGCCTCGACATCCTTCGGCGGCTCTTCGCCCGGCGCTGGCTCGACATAGGCATCCGCCCAGGCCGCGATCAGCGAAGCCGCGCGGGCGGCATCTTCCTTGCGGCTGAGCAGATGGTCGGCGTTATCCAGCGACAGGAAGCTCTTGGGATGGCGCGCGGCGGTATAGATCTGCGTCGCATGGTCGATCGAGACGCTGTTGTCGGTCGGAGCGTGCAGCACCAGCAGCGGGCGGTGGAGCGCGGCGATTCGCTTGCCCTGGTCCTGCATGCGGAGGCTGTCGATCAGCTCGCGGCCGACGCGGAACGGCCGGTCGGCGAGTCGCACCTCGGCAGTTCCACCGCTTTCGATCGCCTGCAGGTCGTCCGGCGAGAATTGCCCCAGCACATGAGCCACATCGAATGGCGCATTGATCGTAGCCACCGCGCGGACGGTCTTGCATTCGCCCGCCGCGGCCAGCACCGCCGCCCCGCCCAAGCTGTGGCCGACAAGCAGGCCGACCGGCCAGCCGCGCTCGGCCATCGCACTACAGGCGGCGGTGATGTCATCGACGTTGGAGGCGAAACTGGTGTCGGAAAATGGTCCGTCGCTCTCGCCGATCCCGGCGAAGTCGAAGCGCAGCACGCCAATGCCCTGCCCCGCGAGGGTGCGGGCGATGCGGACCGCGGCGAGATTGTCCTTCCCGCAGGTGAAGCAATGGGCAAACAATGCCCATCCGCGCACCCGGCCCGAGGGTGATTCCAGGCGGCCGGCCAATTGCCCTCCCCCGGACCCTTGAAAGTCGAACGAGTCGATCATTTCGGGGGCGGGTTAAGCACAGCGCCGCCGGCGATGCACGGCATTCCGCGTTTCGGGCGGGCTTGCGGAACCTTGCCGAGGGTGCTTCGCTGGCCAGGACCAGGAGAGGAAAGCCACATGTCCATCCGCAAGATGATCGCGCTGCACCCGGCATCGAAGGAGCATTTGAACCAGCCGCTGGGGGATGCGGTGCATCACCTGATGTATTGCGCGAAGATGTGCCTCAGCTGCGCCGATGCCTGCATGGCCGAGCCAATGGACATGACGCAGTGCATCCGCCTGTGCCTCGACTGTTCCGACATTTGCGAGGCGACCGCGCGGCTCGGCCTGAGGCGGACGGGAAGCGACCAGCCGATCCTGAGCGAGCTGCTCCAGCTATGTGCGCGGATGTGCGAACAATGCGCCGCGGAGTGCGAGCGGCACGATCATGAGCATTGCAAGCTGTGCGCCCAGATCTGCCGCGAATGCGCGAGCGATTGCGCCAAGGCCGCGGCATCGCTCATATGAGGCGTCACCCCGGACTTGATCCGGGGCCTGCCTAGCTTTCCGGCTTTTCGAAGAAAAGGCGGATCCCGGCTCAGGGCCGGGATGACGATAGAGGTCAGGCGGCCCTCAGCGCGCGTTCCTTGCGGGCCTTGGCGAGCTTTTTCAGCACCATGTCGCGCTTCAGCTTCGACAGATGGTCGATGAACAGCACGCCTTCCAGATGGTCCATCTCATGCTGGAGGCAGACCGCCAGCAGCCCGTCGAGATCCTGCTCATGGGCCTTGCCATGCTCGTCCAGCCAGCGCGCGCGGATGCGGTCGGGGCGCATCACCTCCGCATATTGGTCGGGCACCGACAGGCATCCCTCGGTGTAGGGCACCTCATGGTCCGAGTGGGCCAGGATCTCGGGATTGATGAACACCCGGGGCTCCTTGATCGCTTTGCTTTCCGGATCGTCGGGATCCTCGGGCTCCTGCAAGTCCATGACCAGCAGGCGCTTGGGCACGCCGACCTGAACCGCGGCGAGCCCGATGCCCGGCGCGGCGTACATGGTCTCGAACATGTCGGCGACCAGCTGCCGGATCTCGTCGTCCACCTTTTCGACTGGAGTCGAAATCTGGCGGAGCATCGGATCGGGCGTCTCGTAGATGGGCAAAAGGGCCATGGCGGTGAGGTAGGTAGTGCAGCTTGTCCGGTCAACGTTGCAACAGGCTCAAATCATACTCGTTTCCCTGAGGAACAGCCAATGAGGAGGCCGAGATGAACGCCGACAAGCAGCAGATCATCGACCTGGAAACCCGCTTCTGGCAATCGATGAAGGACAAGGATGCGCCGACCGCGCAGGCGATGATCGCCGACGATTGCCTGGTGACCGGCCCGATGGGAACAATGCGGGTCGATCCGGAGAAATATGGCCAGCTTACCCGGGAAGGAAAATGGCGCCTGGACGAGTTCCAGTTCAGCGATGTCGACGTCATATTCCCGACCGAAGACGCCGCGGTGATCGCCTATAAGGTGCACCAGACGGGCGAACTAAAGGGCAAGCCGATGGATTTGACCTGCGCGGATTCGACCATCTGGGTCCGCGACGGTGACAACTGGAAGTGCGCGCTGCACACAGAGACGATCCTGCAGCCTGAGCGCCAGCCGGAGCCGGCCTAGGCGATCGGCCTTCGCGCCCGAAGCGCCTGGGCCAGCGTTCCTTCATCGAGATAATCGAGCTCACCGCCGACCGGAAGTCCGTGCGCCAACTGGGTGAGGCGGATGGGGAATTTCTCGAGCCGCTCGGCCAGATAGTGCGCGGTGGTTTGGCCCTCCAGGGTAGCATTCATCGCCAGCACCACCTCGTCGATCCCACCGGCGGAAATCCGGCTGATCAGCTTGTCGATCGATAAATCCTCTGGCCTCACGCCCTCCAGGGCCGAAAGCCGGCCGCCAAGCACATGATAGCGGCCCGGGAACAGCCTCGAGCGGTCCAGCGCCCACAGGTCCGCGACCTCTTCGACCACGCAAAGCATGCGGTCGTCGCGCTTCACGTCGCGGCAGATGGTGCAGGGATCGCTGGTGTCGACATTGCCGCAGACGGAACAGGTCGACAACGTTTCCGACACGGCCTGGAGGGCGGCAAGCAGCGGTTCGAGCGCGGCTTCCCGCTTCTTCATCAGGTGCAAAACGGCGCGGCGGGCGGAACGGGGTCCCAATCCGGGCAAGCGCGCCAGGGCCTGAGTCAGAGCTTCTATCTGGTGACTGGCCATGACTGGATTGCTTCCCCCGGACCCCATCCGGGGTCGCAAATAGGACAGGAATGATGTCATTGCGAGGAACGCAGTGACGAAGCAATCCATGTAGGAATTTTCCCCATGCTCGGCCATAGGCGGCCGATGCGGATCATCTTCATGGGCAGCCCTGACTTCGCCGTGCCGACGCTCGACGCGCTGGTCGAGGCAGGCCATGAGGTGGTCGCCGCCTATACCCAGCCGCCACGCCCCGCCGGCCGCGGCAAAGGGGAACGGCCGACGCCAGTGGAGGAGCGCGCCGGCGAGCTGGGGATCGAGGTGCGTTGCCCCAAGTCGCTTCGCGGCGCGGAGGAACAACAGGCATTCGCCGAGCTGGAGGCCGACGTCGCGGTGGTCGCGGCCTATGGGCTGATCTTGCCGCAGGAGATCCTCGACGCGCCGATGCTGGGTTGCCTCAACGTCCATGCCTCGCTGCTGCCACGCTGGCGCGGCGCGGCGCCGGTCCAGCGCGCGATCATGGCCGGGGATGAATGTACCGGCGTCACCATCATGCAGATGGAAGCGGGCCTCGACACGGGGCCGATGCTGCTCAAGCGCGCGGTTGAGATCGAGGATAAGAACGCCGCGCAACTCACTGAAGAATTGGCAAAACTTGGCGCATCCATGATGGTCGATGTGTTGGCCGATTTGCCGGGGTTCGAGCCAATCCCGCAGCCCGAGGAAGGCGTCACCTACGCCGCCAAGATCAAGAAGGACGAGGCCAGGATCGACTGGTCGCGGCCGGCGGCCGAACTGGTGCGGCATATACAAGGACTGGCTCCCTTTCCCGGCGCCTGGTTCGAGGTGGATGGGGAGCGGATCAAGATTCTCGCCGCAACTGCCGAATCCTCGGCACGTCTCCCCCGCGAAATCGGGGGTCCCGCTTCCTCGAATGATGCTGAAGCCAAGCGGGGTTCCCGCTTTCGCGGGAAAGACGGGTTGGTGTTGGACGATAGCATGCTGATCCAGTGCGGCACCGGCGCGATCCGGCCGGTGTTGGTTCAACGGTCCGGCAAAGGGGCGATGAGCACCGAGGAGCTATTGCGCGGTTTCCCCATTCCAGCAGGAACGACCCTCCAATGACCCGCTGGCGCCTGACGGTCGAATTTGATGGCGGGCCGTTCATGGGCTGGCAGCGGCAGGACCATGGCCCCTCGGTGCAGGAGGCGCTCGAGCAGGCGCTGTTCCGGATGACCGGCGAATTGGCGACGACGCACGCGGCCGGAAGGACCGACGCCGGGGTCCATGCCTTGGCGATGAGCGCCCATGTCGACCTGGTGAAGACGCTCACCGAGCATCGACTCCGCGAGGGAGTGAACGCGCTGGTGCGCCCGCACCCCATCAGCGTCACGGCGGTCGAGGCGGTCGATGACGACTGGCACGCGCGGTTCAGCTGCGTCGGACGGCGCTACCTCTACCGCATCCTCAACCGCCGCGCCCCGCCCGCGCTGGACAAGGGCAAGGTATGGCATGTGACGGTGCCGCTCGATGCCGAGGCGATGGCCGAGGGCGCTGAGCATCTCGTCGGCCACCATGATTTCACGACATTTCGCTCGGTCGCCTGCCAATCGAAGAGCCCGGTCAAGACGCTCGACAGCCTGACGGTCGAGCGGGTGGACGACGAGATCCACATACGCGCCGCCGCGCGCAGCTTCCTCCACCACCAGGTTCGATCGATGGTCGGTTGCCTGGCGCTGGTCGGACGCGGGCGATGGACGCCGGATGATATAAAGACGGCGCTGGACGCCAGGGATCGGCAGGCGCTGGGGCTGAATGCGCCGCCGGAAGGGTTGTATTTTGTGGAGGCGGTGTACCCATAGTTCCCCGGCGAGGGCCGGGGCCCCGGCTGCGCGCACGCGCTGCTGACGCAGCGCCCTGGATCCCGGCCTTCGCCGGGAAGCTATACCAGCGCCTCTCTCGCACGCGGTTGGGAAAGGAACTCCTGCGGGCTGGCGCTTAGGCCGTAGGCGCCGGCGCAGAATATTGCGACCAGATCGCCAGCCTTAGCGCGCGGCAGCATCGCCTCATCGGCGAGCAGGTCGAGCGGGGTGCAAAGGCAGCCGGTGATGGTCACTTCCTCCTCCGGCCCGGCGCCGAAGCGGCTGGCGATCGCCACTGGATAATTGCGGCGCAGCAGCTGGCCGAAATTGCCGGATGCGGCGAGCTGATGATGGAGACCGCCGTCGGTGACGAGGAATGTCCTTCCGCGGCTGTCCTTCCGGTCGACGATCCGGGTCAGGTAAACGCCCGCCTCACCCACCAGCCAGCGGCCCAGCTCGATCGCAAATTCGGTGTTCGCCAGCATGTTCGGACGATCCGCCAAGGTCTTGGCCAGCGCCGCTCCAACCGCCTCAATATCGAGCGGCTGGTCCTTGGCGAAATAGGGAATGCCGAACCCGCCCCCCAGATTGACGTGCGGCGGCGCATGGCCTGCATCTTCGGCGATGGAAGCGGCCAGGGCGACCGTATCGCGCTGGAGCTCGATGAGTGCCTCGGCTTGCAGCGCCTGACTGCCCGCGAAGATGTGCAGGCCTCGCCAGTCGGCTCCGGCGTCGATGATGCGGCGTATCAGCGCAGGTGCGCGCTCATGGTCGACCCCGAACTGGCTGGGCAATCCGCCCATCTTCTGGCCCGACCCCTTGAGTCCGAACGGCGGATTGACCCGGACCGCCAGGCTGGCGGTGAGTCCCTCCCGGGCGCAGATCGCTAGTGCGCGCTCCGCCTCGCCCTCGCTTTCGAGATTGATGGTGATGCCGGCCCGGATCGCTGTCTCCAGCTCCTGGTCTCGCTTGCCCGGCCCCGCGAAGCTGATCGGCAATCCAAGGTGCGCGACCTTGCCCAGCTCAGCTGCGGAGGCGACGTCAAAGCCGTCGACCATGGCTGCCATCGCCTCTAGCAATGGGCCGTAAGGGTTTGCCTTGACGGCATAATGGAGCGCAACCTCTTGCGGGAAGGCAGCACGGAACCGGGCCACCTGGTCGGCGATCCGCCGCGAGTCATAGACGAACAAAGGCGTGCCGCCGGCTTCACCGACCAGCACTTCGGCATCCCATCCGCCGATCAACAGCCGGCCATCGCCGTCGGCTTCGAAGCCGGGCGGGATCGGGCCAAGCGCCTTCATGCAATCTCCGCCTTCAGCGCGGTGCGGTCGAGCTTGCCGTTGGGGCCGACAGGCAGCTTGTCTTTCCAAATGATGCGCTGCGGCTGCATGTGCGCGGGGAGCTCGCGGCGAAAATAAGCGAGCAGCCGTTGCTCGGCCCCGTCACCGCTCGCAACGGCGACCAGCACGATCGCCTGGCCCAGCCGCGGGTCCGGCACACCGAACGCCGCCGCATCGCTGACTGTATCGCTAGCCAGTGCCGCTTCCTCGATCTCGGTCGGACTGATGCGGTTGCCACTGACCTTGATCATCGCATCGTCGCGGCCGCGGAAGCGCAGCAGGCCATCCTTGCCCAGGGCCACCGTGTCGCCTGTCCAGACCGCCGTGCCGCGCAGCCTGCTGAAGGCCGGCGCAGGCCTGAAGCGCTCGGCGGTGCGCTCGGGATCCTGCCAATAGCCCTGGGCCACCAGCGGGCCGGCATGAACCAGTTCGCCCTCTTCTCCGGGCGCCGCCTCGCTGCCGTCGGGTCGAACGACCATCAGTTCTGCAAAGGGGATTGCATTGCCGACGCTGTCGGGATGCTCGTCGACCTGGTTCGGGTCGAGGCTCGACGAGCGAAAGGCTTCGGTGAGGCCATACATCAGGTGCAGCTTCGCCTGCGGGAACAGCAGGCGCAAGCGGCGGATCAATGGCTCGGGCAAGTGGCCGCCGCTATTGGTTAGGGTACGCAGGCTCGTTCCCGCATCTCCCCATTGCTGCTCGGCCAATTGCAGCCACAGCGGCGGCACGCCGGCCAGCACCGTGACGTCATGACGCTCAACCGCGCGCACCACGTCGCGGGGGAGCAGATAGTCGAAAGCGATCGCACATCCCCCCGCCGCCCAAGTGGAAAATAGCTGGTTCTGGCCATAGTCGAACGCGAGCGGAAGCAGGCAAAGGGTGCGGTCGCCCTGCTTCAACCCCAGATAATGGGCGACGCTGATCGCACCCAGCCACAGGTTGGCGTGGCTCAGCATCACCCCCTTGGGCCGCCCGGTCGAGCCGGAGGTGTAGAGCAAGGCTATCAGTTCAGCGGGATCATGCGAGGAAGGTGGAAGCGGTTCGCCACCATCTTCCCATTCCTCCAGCGCAATGGGCCTGGCAGCGGCCCTGTCGTCCTTCCCCAGGCTTTGCAGCCGCGCCCGATTGGCGACCAGCAGCTTCGCCCCGCTATCGGCGAGGATATGGGCCGCCTGGGCATGCTTCAGCACCGGGTTGATGGGAACATGGACCAGGCCCGCGCGGGCGGCGGCCAGCGGCATGATGCAGGCCAGGCTGGTCTTGCCCATCCAGGTGGCGATGCGATCGCCCGGAACTAGTCCGTATGCCAGCAAAGCCTGCGCGGCCCGGCCCACTGCCTCGTCCAGCTGGCGGTAGGTCAGCCGCTCCTCGCCGGCGACCAGCGCATCCGCGCCCGGCGCGCCGCGCAAGGCGAGGCGATCAAGTGGGTATGGCGTCGGATCGAGGCCGGTCACACTGCCTCGCCTAGCCCGGTCATGCTGCGCTGCAAAGCTTGCCTCGCGGCGCGGCTTTCCCTACGGGGCGCGCGATGGCGACCAAGGGGGATGCAATCGTGGTGTCGGACGATCGCGAAGAGGTGGAAGCGACCGTACGCTCCCTGCTGGTCGACGTGCTCGGCCTGCCCAGGTCGAGGGTTGCCAAATTCGACGACCAGACCGAACTGTTCGGTGCGCTTCCCGAATTCGATTCGATGGCAGTCGCCACCCTGCTGACCGAGTTGGAAGAGCGGCTCGGCATCCTGATCGAGGATGAGGATGTGGAGGCCGAGGACCTGATGAGCTTCGGACGGCTGGTTTCGCTGGCCGAGCGTCTCTCGCTGACCTGAGTCGAGCCTTCCACAGCTCGTAACAAAACCGTCATTCTTCTTGCGGGCATCGTTCGCCCGGATTAGTCGATCCGGCAACGACGGCGCCAAGATCAAGCGCCGCTATTGGGGGGAATTGCCATTCGCCAAATCGCTGCCCTCCCCTATCGTAATGTCGGGCGAGGCCTGCGCGCGCCGGTCCAGGTTCTTCTGGTTACGTCCCGCGAATCCCGGCGATGGGTGATTCCCAAGGGCAATTTCGCCAATACCGTGTCTCCGCATTCCGCCGCTGCACAGGAGGCGGAGGAAGAAGCCGGCGTTCGCGGCGTGGTCTGCCCCACCCCGCTCGGCACCTACCGGTATCGCAAGCGCAAGGGCAGCGGCGCGTCATTGATGGCCGACGTCGAGGTGTTTCCGCTGTCGGTCAGCGAAGAGCTCTCTGACTGGAAGGAAAAGAATCAACGCGACCGGCGCTGGTTTTCCCTCGGTGACGCCGCCAACGCGGTCGAAGAGCCGGACCTTCGCGACCTGATCCGTTCTTTCAATGCCAGCGAATTCAACCAGGTGATGCGCCGGGCTTCGGTCCTGAGCGTCGTCGCCGAGAAATCGAAAGTGGGCCCAATGTTTGCCTGGTTCCAACGACTATTGCCGAAGACCGGCAATTTTTTCGAATTGTTCGAGGCGCATTCCGTCGCGATCACGGGCGCCGCGGATGCCATCGCCCGCCTGATCCAGGGCGGACCGGCGATGCACGAGAATGCGCGCGAAATATACGAACGCGAACATGACGCCGACGAGATTATTCGCGAAGTCCTGAAGACCGTTCGCCAGACCTTCCTGACGCCGTTCGACCGCAGCTCGATCACCGCACTCATCGGATCCATGGACGATGCGATCGACGAAATGCAGGCCGCTGCCTCGGCGATCGAGCTCTATGAAATGACCGACTTCGGCCAGGAAATGAAAGACATGGCCGCGATCATCGTCGACTCCGCGCGCCTGGTCGCCGAGGCGATGCCACTGCTCCGCAACGTCGGCACAAATGGCGAGCGCCTGCATGAGCTGACCGAACGGCTGGTGCGGATGGAGGGGCACGCCGACGAGATCCATTCCGCCGGCCTGAAGGCGGCATTCCAGGCGCACCGCAACGATTTCGCGATCCTGTTCATCGTCAAGCGCGAGATCTTCAAGCATCTGGAGCGGATCGTCGACGCGTTCGAGGACGTCGCCAACGTCATCGACAGCATCGTCATCGAGCATAGCTGAGCGGTTGACGATCCATGCATGAACTGGCGATGCCGCTACTGGTCGGGCTGATCGTCCTGGCGCTGGCGTTTGATTATCTCAACGGCCTCCACGATGCGGCGAACTCGATCGCCACCGTGGTGGCGACCAAGTTGCTGGGCCCTGTCCAGGCCGTGGCCTTCGCCGCCTTCTTCAACTTCGCCGCATATTTCCTGATGCTGTGGTTCCCGACCCTGCACAAGGTCGCGGACACGATCGGCAAGGGATTGATCGACAAGGATATGGTGACCCCGTCGGTGGTGTTCGCCGCCCTGGTCGGAGCCATGTTCTGGAATGTGGTCACCTGGCTCAAGGGGATTCCGTCATCATCGAGCCATGCCCTGGTCGGGGGCATCGTCGGGGCAGGCCTTGCCTCCGCCGGGCTTGGCACCATCCAATGGTCGGGCCTCAGCAAGACCTTGCTGTTCATCCCGCTCGCCCCGTTGCTCGGCATGGTGGTTTCGATGCTGATCATGCTGGTCAGCAGCTGGTTGGCGGTAAAGGCATCGAACCGCGGGGCTGAGGGGAGTTTCCGTGTGCTCCACCTGGTCTCGGCCGCCGCCTATTCGGTGGGCCACGGACTCAACGATGCGCAGAAGACGATGGGGATCATCACCGTCCTGCTCTATTCGACCGGCTATCTCCACGGCGAATTCCATGTCCCGCATTGGGTCGCGATCAGCTGCTACATCGCGATCGGGCTCGGTACGCTGACCGGCGGCTGGAGGATCATCGAAACGATGGGCAGCCGCATCACCAAATTGTCGCAGCACCAGGGATTTGCGGCGTCGACCGGCGGCTCCGTCATGTTGTTCGGCGCCAGCTGGCTCGGCATCCCGGTGTCGACCACGCACACCATCACCGGCGCGATCATCGGCGCGGGGGTAGCCAGGAGAGCCTCGGCCGTCCGCTGGGGCGTGGCACGCAATGTCGTAATGGCGTGGGTCATCACCATCCCCGCCTCGGCTGCGGTCGCTGCCCTGTTCTTCTGGCTGACGACCTTCTTCTAAGCCGCTACTCGGCCGCCTGAAGCGCCCCGAATTCCTCGGCCGCAAGATACTTCTCGGCGTCGAGCGCGGCCATGCAGCCGGTGCCGGCCGCAGTGACCGCCTGGCGATAGATCTTGTCCATTACATCGCCGCAGGCGAACACGCCCGGGACCGACGTTCTCGTCGTGCCATTCTCGACTTCGATATAGCCATCGGAATCGAGCTTGAGCTTGCCTGCGAACAGCTCGGTCGCCGGCTTGTGGCCAATGGCGACGAAGGCGCCGTCGACGTCGATCCGGGTGATGCCGCCGCTCTTCACGTTGCGCACATCCAGGCCGACCAGCGCTTCGGGCATGCCGCCACCGACGAACTCGGCAACTTCGCTGTCCCACATGATCTTGATATTGGGATGGGCGAACAGCCGGTCCTGCAGGATTTTCTCGGCGCGCAGCGAATCGCGGCGATGGATCAGCGTCACGTCATGGCTGTGGTTGGTGAGGTAGAGCGCTTCCTCGACCGCCGTGTTGCCGCCACCGATCACCGCGACCTTCTTGCCGCGATAGAAGAAGCCGTCGCAGGTCGCGCAGGCCGATGCCCCCCTGCCCTTCATATGCTCTTCCGACGGAAGGCCGAGCCACCGGGCCTGGGCGCCCGTGGCGATGACCAGCGTATCGGCATGATATTCGCCGCCGCTGTCGCCCTTCAGGACGAACGGACGGCGGCTGAGATCGACCTCCGAGACATGGTCCCACACCATCTTGGTGCCGACATGCTCGGCCTGCGCCTGCATTTCATCCATCAGCCAGGGTCCCTGGATGACATCGCGGAAGCCGGGATAGTTTTCCACGTCGGTGGTCGTCGTCAGCTGGCCGCCCGGCTGAATGCCCTGAACCACCACCGGGCCGAGCCCGGCGCGGGCGGCGTAGATTGCAGCGGTGAAGCCCGCGGGCCCGGAGCCGAGCACGGCCACGCGCGTCGAAATGCTGTTCGTCATGCGCGGCATGTAAGCAGGGTTATTGCGCCCCGCAACGCTTGGCGCGCTAGACGGTGCGGCGACCCGCGATGAAGTTCCAGATCAGCACG
Organism: Sphingomicrobium sp.; assembly: GCA_045811425.1. Lineage (GTDB taxonomy): Bacteria > Pseudomonadota > Alphaproteobacteria > Sphingomonadales > Sphingomonadaceae > Sphingomicrobium. The sequence continues at coordinate 22,940 of JBJMUA010000057.1, forward strand.
ATAACGCCGATCACGAGCAGCAGGTGGATCCATGCGCTGGCGACGTGGAACGCGAGGAAGCCGAGCGCCCAGAGAATGAGGATGATGATCGCAAGCGTCAGAAGCATGGTTCTTTCCTCTCTTG
>JBJMUA010000058.1:0-89449 GCA_045811425.1 Sphingomicrobium sp.
GCTGCCGGGCGCGCTGACGGATTCGCATCCAACCCGAGGCCATGGCGGTGATCGGATCGGGCAGCCGCCGCGACCAGCGGTCGTTGAGCGCGCCTGGAGGACAAAGGATGATCTTGTCGGCGAGCTCGGCCTTCGCAGCCCCGGTTGCCGGACGAAGCTCGCCCAACGAGACGCCCAGCTCCTCATAGAGCCGGCATAGCCGCTCGAGCGCTCCATGGATGTAGATGGGCTCGTCATGGCCCCGCCCGCGCAGTTCCATGATCACCCGTTGCGCCTTGCCGAGCGCGTAGGCGCCGACCAGCACGCAGCGCCCCGGCTCGGTGCGCAGGCGGTGGAGCAGCCGGTCGATCTCGCTGCCGGTGTCGGGATGGCGGAATACCGGCAGGCCGAAGGTCGCTTCGCTGATGAATATGTCGCAGGGCGTGACGACGAAGGGTGGGCAGGTCGGATCGGGCCGACGCTTATAGTCACCCGAAATGACAATCCGCTCCCCAGCATGTTCCAGGACGATCTGGGCTGAACCCAGCACATGCCCGGCCGGCACGAAGCTGATGTCGACCTCTCCGAGCCGGATCGTTTCGCCATAGGCCATGGGCCGGCCCGGCTGCTCGCCATAGCGGGTCGCCATGATCGCCAGGGTTTCAGAAGTGGCCCATACCGCTCCATGCCCGCCACGGGCATGGTCGCTATGGCCATGGGTGATCAGTGCCCGCGGCTTGGGTTGCGACGGATCCACCCAGGCGTCCGCCGGCTTTACGTAAATGCCTTCGGGAAAAGGCTCGATCCAGCTACCTAGGCGCGCCATGATCGCAAATGTGAGCGGCCTTCCTCCTGTTGTCGAGCAATGGTTCGCGGGCCGAGGATGGCGCCCGCGCCGCCATCAGCTGGAAATGCTGGCCGCTTCGAATGACGGAGTGCATGCGCTGCTGGTGGCCGCGACGGGCGCCGGAAAGACGCTGGCCGGCTTCCTGCCGACGATCGTCGACCTGATCGAACGCCCTGCTGAGGGGCTACACACCCTCTACATTTCTCCGCTCAAGGCCCTTGCCGTCGACGTCCAGCGCAACCTGCTGACTCCGGTCGAGGAAATGGGGCTGGGCATCAGGGTCGAAACCCGGACCGGAGACACGCCGTCCGATCGCAAGGCGCGCCAACGGGTTCGCCCGCCCCAGATATTGCTCACCACGCCCGAAAGCCTGAGCCTGTTGCTCAGCTACCCCGATAGCGGACTGCTGTTCGAAAATCTGAAACATGTGGTGATCGACGAGATCCACGCATTCGCGCGCGAAAAGCGGGGCGACCTGCTCGCCTTGTCGTTGTCGCGCCTGCAAGCGCTGTCGCCCCGCCTGCGCCGCGTCGGCCTCAGCGCCACGGTAGCGGAACCCGATGCATATCGCAGCTGGCTCGCTCCCGACGGCGACATCGACCTGGTCCGGTTGATCGAAGGCGATCCGGGATCCGAGCCCGACCTTTCGATCCTGATCCCCGAAAATCGCATCCCGTGGGCTGGCCATTCCGGCTACCACGCGATTCGCGAGGTCATGCAGCTCATCGAGAAGCATCGGACCACCCTCATCTTCTGCAACACGCGCGGTCTGGCCGAGCTCATTTTCCAGAAGCTCTGGTCGGTGAACGACCAGTCGCTGCCGATCGGCATCCACCACGGCAGCCTTGCGGTCGAGGCGCGGCGCAAGATCGAGGCGGCCATGGCGGCGGGCAAGGTGCGGGCGTTGGTCGCGACGGCCAGCCTCGACCTCGGCATTGATTGGGGCGACATCGACCTGGTCATCCAGATGGGCGCCCCCAAAGGTTCCTCGCGCCTGCTGCAGCGCATCGGGCGGGCCAACCATCGGCTCGACGAGCCGAGCAAGGGCATGATCGTCCCCGGCAACCGGTTCGAATATCTGGAAGCGCGGGCCGCGCTCGATGCGATCCATGATGGCGAGCTGGACCCGGACATCTTCCGTCCAGGAACCCTGGACGTCCTTGCCCAGCATGTGCTCGCCATCGCTTGCTCCGGACCGTTCGACGAGGACGAGTTGCTGGCCGAGATCCGATCGGCCCCGCCTTATGCGGGGCTCAAGGAAGAAACCTTTCGCGAGGTCCTGAATTTCGTCGCGACCGGCGGCTATGCGCTGAAGGCCTATGACCGGTTCCGGCGGATCGTCGAGGAAACGCCGGGCCGCTGGCGGCTGGCCAGGCCAACCATTGCGGCCCAGCATCGCCTGAACGCCGGCGTGATCGTCGAGCAGCCGCTGATGGACGTCCGTTTCCGGGGAGGCCGCCGGCTCGGCACGGTCGAAGAGGGGTTTGCCTCGACCCTCGCGCCTGGCGATCATTTCTTCTTCGCGGGCCTCAGCCTTGAGGTCGAACGGATGAAGGACACCGATATCATCGTCCATGCGTCGACCAAATCGGCGCGGATCGTCACCTACGGCGGACAGCGTATGTCGATGTCGACCCACCTCGCCACCCGGGTGCGCAACATGCTGGCCGACCGTAACGACTGGCACCGCTTCCCCGACGACGTCAGCGAATGGCTCGAGGTGCAGTCGGAACGCTCGATCCTGCCCGAGCCGCACCAGCTGCTGGTCGAGACCTTTCCGCACGAAGGGCGGCACTACATGGTCGCCTACAGCTTCGAAGGGTGGAACGCGCACCAATCACTCGGAATGCTGCTGACCAAGCGGATGGAGGCTGCGGGCTTGAAGCCGCTAGGCTTTGTCGCAAACGACTATGGCCTCGCCTGTTATGGCCTGGAGCCGGTCACGGACCCACAATCTCTTTTCTCGGCCGACATCCTGGAACGCGAGTTCGTCGAATGGGTCGAGCGCTCCTTCCTGCTGAAGAGCGCTTTTCGCGAGGTGGCGGTGATCGGCGGGCTGGTCGAGCGCCAGCATCCCGGCAAGCGCAAGACCGGCCGCCAAGTCAGTTTCTCGACCGACCTCATCTACGACGTGCTCCGCAAATATGAGCCGCAGCATCTGCTGCTGCGCGCGGCGTGGGACGATGCGCGGACCCGCCTTACCGAACTCGGCCGGCTGGTCCGACTGGTCGATAGGGCGGCGGCGACCATGGTTCATGTCGATGTCGACCGAATCACGCCGATGGCGGTACCGCTGATGGTCATCGTCGGCCGCGAAGCCGCCCCGGCGGGCACCGCCGACGAAGCGTTGCTGATTGAGGCCGAGGCGCTGGCAGAAGAGGCGATGCGGCTCGACTAGTTCATTCCGTCTCAACCTGCCGGGCGCTAGGATGGCGTTATGCGCGTCCTGATTTTGCTTGTGCTGCCGCTGGCTCTCGCCAGCTGCACCACCATCGCCAGTACGGCGGTTGATGTCGTCACCCTGCCGGTCAAGGTCGTCTCCAAGGGCGTCGACGTCGCCACGACCAGCCAGTCGGAGGCCGACGAAAAACGCGGACGCGAGCTGCGAAAAGCCGAGGAGAAAGCCGGCCGCGAGGCGCGCGAACGCGACAAGCGTTGCCGTCAGGGCCGGCCGCTGCCGGCTGACGACTGCTCGGCGGTTCTGCCACCGCCGGTGGAATAGCGTCCCTACTTTTTCGCCGTCCGGGCCACTTCGTAGAGGAAGTCGGCATAGAGGATGGCCTGCCCGTCGAAGCCCAGCACCTTGGGGTTGCTGCTGTCGATCAGCAGCCACTCATCCGGTGCATGGGCGCCGCCGCCCCGCCCACCGCCGAATTGGCCGGCGGCCATGTGCAACGGCTCTCCGGTGAAGACAACGCCGGGCCAGCTGCCCGCCGACCTGGCCGACATGGTCGTGGGGATTTGGGCGGCCGCCAGGGTTGCCTGCTCGGCCTTGATCAAGGCGCTATTCTCATCAGTCTGCGTCGGTCCGTAGCCGCCGCTGACATTGACCTCGATATCGCCGAAGCCCCGCTTGGCGAGATGCGCTTTCAGCTTCGAAACGGCCTCATCCTTGGTCATGTCCGGTACCAGGCGAAGGTCGATCTTTGCTTCCGCTCGTCCGGGCAGGACGGTCTTGCCCCCGGGGCCCATATAGCCGCTGACCAAGCCCTGGATGTTGATCGTAGGCTGCTCGGCCAGCCGGTAGGACGCCGTGAGGTAATCCTCATCCTTGTACCAATGCTTGATGCCCAGCACCTTCATCTCGTCGGCCTCGTTGCCGGCGGCAACGTCGGCGGCGATCAGTTCCTTTTGCCGTGCCGTCAACGGCTTCACATGCTCGAACCAGCCGTCGATGGCCGGCGTTTGGCCATCCTCCGATACCAGGGTGTTGAGCGCTTTGATCAAGTGCCAAACCGGGCTGTCGACATTGGCCTTGAGGCTGGAATGGATGTCCTTCGCCGGTCCACGTCCCCACTTCTCACCGCTGGAAATGAGCTGCAGTTCGACCGCGCCCTTGGCGCCCAGCACCAGGGTGGTTTGTCCGTCGACCGATTGAGGGGCCGACGGAATGATGATGCCGGCCGCCTTTTCCAGTGCCGCACGCACTTCGGGCTGCGTCACCACCTGCGGAAAGTGCGGCGATGCAATCTCCTCCTCGCCTTCCGCCACGAACACCAGGTTGACGGGCAGCTTGATGCCGGCAGTCCTGAATGCGCGGATCGCGGTAAGGAAAGCAGTCTCCGGTCCCTTCTGGTTGACCGCACCGCGACCGATCAGCGCCTTGCCTTCCCCGGGCCGATCGACGATCCGCCCTTCGAGCGGAGGGGATGACCATTCCTTCGGGTCATAATGTTTGACATCGTACATGAAGTAGACCGCGAGCGTCTGCTTCGCCCCGGCATCAAGGGTCGCGAAGACGCCCGGCACACCGTCGGTCGGGATTACCGTCGCCTGCTGGAATCCCGCATCCAGGGCCAGCTTCTTCATATATTCGGCGCCTTCACGGTGATTGATGCCCATATTGGCGATGGTCGGCAGCCTGATCCACTCTCGCAGTCGCTCGATCGACGCGTCATGGTCCGCCTTGATTGCGGCGACCACCTTTTCGCGGCCGGGATCGCCGGGCTTGGCAATTGCCGGAGAGGCAGCTCCCGCTGCCAATGCCAGTGCCGCCGCTCCCGCAGCCATCATTCGCCGATCAATCCGCATTGCCCGCTCCCCCCGTCCCTTGACTCAGGAAGCGAGACTGGACCGGCTTTCCCCGGTCGTCCAGAGTGGGGCGTGCGCTATTTTCTCGACACCGAATATAATGGCTTCGGCGGCCAGCTTTTGAGCCTCGCCCTGGTGCCCGAGGACGGCAGCGAGGAATTCTATGTCACTTTAGCTTGCGACGCCCCGCTCGATCCCTGGGTCGAGCGCCATGTCATCCCCTTTCTCGACATGGTGCCGGAGGGGATGATCAGTCCCCGCCTGTCCCGCCTCGGTGCGGCGGAGGCGCTTGCCGCCTGGCTAGCGCATGACGAGGCGCCGGACATTGTCGCCGATTGGCCGGAAGATCTGGCCCAGCTCGCGATGCTGTTGGTGACCGGTCCGGGCATGATGTTGCCGGTTCCGCCGCTCAGCCTCCATTTCGTGCCGCTGCATGGCTTTTCGACCGCGGCCAACAGCACCGTGCCCCACAATGCGTTGCACGACGCGCGGGCGCTGCGCGATCATGTCACGAACCATTTGGAATAGCAGCAAAGTTCGGGCTACAGCCCGGATTGATGGTTCCTCTTTCGTTCGCCGGTCATGATTTCTTCGCCAGCCCCGAAGGCGCGCTGCACTGGCCGGCAGAAGCGGCGCTGCTGGTCGCCGACCTGCACCTCGAGAAGGCGAGCTGGTTCGCCCGGCTCGGCCAATTCCTGCCGCCCTATGATTCGCTGGCAACCCTGCAGGCGCTCGAACAGGAGATCGATCGGACCGGCGTTCGCCGACTCTATTGCCTCGGCGACAGTTTCCATGACCGGTTTGGCTGCGACAGACTGCCGTCCTCGGCACGCGACCTGCTCGGTTCGATGACGGCCCGGCTCGACTGGATATGGATCGTCGGCAACCATGACGTCGGCTTTATCGACCATTGCGGCGGGCGGATCGAAGAGGAATGCGAAGTCGGCGGAATCATTCTTCGCCACGAGGCCGAGCAGCAGGATGTGCGGCCTGAAATGTCCGGCCACTTCCATCCCAAGTTTCGCCTGAGCCTGCGGGGCCGCAGCGTATCGCGCCGCTGCTTCGTTGCCAGCGTGAGCAAGCTGATCCTGCCGGCCTATGGCGCCTTCACCGGCGGTCTCGATGCCGGTCATCCCGAAATTATGAAGAAGGTCGGCCCCGGCGCTTCAGCGCTCGTTCCTTCGACCGACCGCCTGTTGCGCTTCCCGATCGCGGCCTAGGCGAGCTTCGCCGGAATTAGCCCGCGTACGATATTGCCGACGAAGAAGCCGTCCTGCAGATCGTCCGGAGTGAGTTCCGCCTCCTCGGCCCGCCCCTCCTCGATCAGCTTGGCGCGCAAGATGCCGGGCATCAGTCCGCGCGACAGCGGGGGTGTCAGCAATTTTCCCTCCCGCTCGACGAACAGGCTGGTACGGCTGCCCTCGGTCAGTTGCCCATCCGGGTCGATGAACAGCGTTTCATATTCCCCCGCCTGTTGCCGCGTCAGGTCGAGAAATCGCCGGTCGGTCGTCTTGTAACGCAACCGGAAGTCAGCCGGATCGACCGGAAGTGGCCGCACCGCAACCCGCACGGGCAAGACTTCCGGATCGGCATATCGTTTGACCTGGATCGCCATGGTGCCCGTTCGCGACAAGAGCAGCCGAACCATGGCGCGATGCTTGCGGCCAAATGTCGCCGCCTGCAGCTCGTTGCGGGCGGCGTGGCGATCAAACATGAAATCGAGGTCCTGGGCGGAATTCCGCATCCGGTCGAGGTGCCGCTCCAATTCGACAATACCCTCGCTGGGATCAAATCCCATAGTCTCGATCAGATCAAAATCCTGCGCTTCCCGCCGCACGAAATCCCCCTTCAGCAGGCACTCGGCCCATTCATCGCTTGGCACGCTGTCGACCACAAGCCCCGAGCCCAATCCCAACCGCGCTTTTGTCGCGCCGAGGCGCCATTCCAGCGTCCTGATCATCACATTGAACGCCGCATCGCCCGGCCTGTCGCCCGTGGCCGGCTCGATCCACCCCATCGACCCGGTATAAGCTCCGCGTGGTTCGGGCTCGAGCCGGGTCAGCGCTTCGATCGCCGCGATCTTGGGCGCACCTGTAACCGACCCGCACGGGAAAATGGTCCGCAGCACATCGATCGCGTCGCATTCCGCGCGGAGTCGGGACCTGATGCGGCTGACCATCTGGTGAAGGGTCGGGAAGGTCTGCACCGCGAAGAGCTCCGGCACTTCAACGCTGCCGGCGACGGAGACACGCGCCAGATCGTTGCGCATCAGATCGACGATCATCAGGTTTTCAGCGCGCTGCTTTTCATCCGCGGTCAGCCGTTCCACTTCAGCTCGATCATCGACCGGGTTGGCCCGGCGCGAAGCCGTGCCCTTCATCGGCAGTGCCTCGATGATGCCATCGCGGATGGTGAAGAATTGCTCCGGCGACAGCGAAATGATCCTGTTCTCGCCATGATCCAGCACACCGCCCCAACCGGCCCGGGCCGACCGACGCAGCCGGGCAAACAGCGCGAGCGGATCGCCAGCCACGGCGATGGCGCAGGCAAAGGTCAGATTGGCCTGGTAGAAATCGCCGGCGAACAGGTGATCGCGCACGCGTTCGACAGCCACCTCATAGTCCAACTGCTTGATTCGGGGCCGGATCGGGCCGATATATGCGCCTTCAGGCGACGGCAGCAGCTCGGCGAGTTCCGGCGTTTGAAATCCCTCGAAGAGGCCGAAGCAAAGCAATGGGCCGTCGCCCTGGCGGAAGCTGTCGCGGAGCATCGGGTCGAACGCGTGCGCCGCCTCATAGGCCATGTACCCGGCGGCATGCCGGCCGGCCTGCAGCCCGGCGCGAATTTTCTCTAGCGCGGGCAGGATTTCATCGATTTCTCGCGCCGCGACGATCTCGAGCGGCTCGCTATAGAGTCGCGGACTGGCACCACCGTCGCGAGCGTCATCGAATAAAAGCCGCATATTCGGCCATTGCTCCCACATCCCGGCCTCCGTAAACCCCTCGACGATCCAGTCCTGGGAGGGTGCCTGCCAATGCGTTCGTTCGTTTTGATTGCCGCGATGCTTACAGCCAGCCCCTTGCTCGCCCAGCAGCCGATCGACCCCAAGGTCCAGGCGCGCATCGATCGCGTCCTCAAGCAGACCCCGCTGATCGATGGCCACAACGACATCGCGGAACAGCTGGCGGAAAGTCATGACTATAAGGTCGCCAACCTCGGCAGCGGCACGGACAAATGGTCCGACCATCCGCTGATGACCGACATGGAGCGGCTCCATGCGGGAAAAGTCGGGGGCCAGTTCTGGTCCGTCTATATCGACGGCACCTACAAGGGTGACGAGGCCATCCGCCGAACCATTGAGCAGATCGACATTGTCGATCGCATGATCGCCGCCTACCCCAATGACCTGGAGCGCGCACTCACCGCCGATGACGTTGTCCGCATCCACAAGAAGGGCAAGGTAGCCTCGCTGATCGGAATCGAAGGGGGGCGCCAGATTGGAGGCAGCTTTGCCGCGCTGCGCCAATTCTACCGGCTGGGCGCGCGTTATATGACGCTCACCCACAACCAGACCACCGAATGGGCCGACAGCGCGACCGACGAGCCCAAATATGACGGCCTGTCCCCCTTCGGCGTCAAGGTTGTGGGCGAGATGAACCGGCTCGGCATGCTCGTCGACCTCAGCCATGTGTCGTCGGCGACCATGCGCGATGCGATCGCCGCGAGCCGCGCTCCAGTCATTTTTTCGCACAGCGGCGCCGGAGGCCTTAATGGCCATCCCCGCAACGTTCCCGACGACATCCTGAAACTGCTTCCTGCGAATGGGGGCGTCGTGATGGTCAATTTCGTCCCGCCCTTCCTGTCGAAAGAGGTGTGGGAGTGGGGCGCGGCGCAGTCCGCCGAGGAAGCGCGCCTGAAGGCGATCCACCGCGCCAGCAAGGCGGCGGTGGACGCCGGCCTCAAGGCCTGGGAAGCTGCTCATCCGCGCCCACATACCGACGTGAGCAACGTCGCCGATCATATCGAGCATGTGGTTGGCATGGCGGGCCACGATCATGTCGGAATAGGGGGCGATTTCGACGGCATACCCTTCGCTCCGACTGGGCTGGATGGCGTCGAGGACTATCCGCAGGTCTTCGCCGAGCTGATCCGCCGCGGTTGGAGCGACGAGAATCTGGCCAAGCTGGCGGGCGGCAATGTGCTGCGCGCGTTGCGAGGAGCGGAATCGACCGCCAGGGCGATGAAGGATGTCGCGCCGGCGATGGACAAGCTGCCCGCCAGCCCATAACCGGCGGCCATGCCCGAGCCCGCTAGCAACCCTCCGCTGCGCGCAGCGATCGTCCCGGTGACCCCGCTGCAGCAGAATTGCACCTTGCTGTGGTGCACCGAGACGATGCGCGGCGCCTTCGTCGATCCGGGCGGCGATCTCGACCGGCTGAAGGCTGCCGCCGCGCAAGCCGGCGTGACCGTCGAGAAGATCCTCATCACCCATGGCCACATCGACCATTGCGGGTCGGCGGGAATCCTCGCCCGCGAGCTTGGCGTGCCGATCGAGGGGCCGCAGGAGGAAGATCGTTTCTGGATATCGCGGCTTGAGGAAGATGGCATGCGCTACGGCGTCAAAGGTGAGCCGTTCGAGCCCAGCCGGTGGCTGGAGGATGGCGACATAGTGACCGTCGGAAAGCTGATCTTCGACGTCCGGCATTGCCCGGGCCACACCCCGGGACACATCGTCTTCCATCATCCCGAATCGAAATTGGCGCTGGTCGGCGACGTACTGTTCCAGGGTTCGATCGGCAGGAGCGATTTCCCGCGAGGCAATCATCAGCAGTTGCTGGATTCGATTACGCTGCGCCTGTGGCCGATGGGCGACGACACCCGCTTCGTGCCCGGGCATGGGCCAATGTCGACCTTTGGCCATGAGCGGGCCACCAATCCGTTCGTTGCGGACAAGGTTTTGCAGCGGGCGTGAATCGCTTGCGTCGCCCGCTCATTTCGCTATAGGGCCCCTTCGTTCGCGACGATCCGGCCGCCGCCGCGGGTTTTCCCGATGAGCTGGGCGAGGATAGTCGCCAATTTTTTTGACCCGACGGAATAGGAAAGTGCCGAGATGGCCGTCCCTAAGAGAAAAACATCGCCCTCGAAGCGGAATATGCGCCGCAGCCATCACGCGCTGAGCCCGGCATCGTTTCAGGAATGCCCGAACTGCGGTGAGCTGAAGCTTCCGCACAACCTCTGTTCGGCCTGCGGCCACTACAACGGCCGCGAGATCGTTTCGACCGAGGCCTGAGCGGCATCGCGGACGAGGGCGATACACGGATGGACGTGAGCCCACGCATCGCGATTGACGCCATGGGTGGAGACATTGGCCCGGCGGTGATCGTCGCCGGCATGGCACGTGCGCGCCGCAGGGATCGTGCGCTCCGCTTTGAGCTGTTCGGCGACGAGCAACTGATCCGGCCCGAACTCGAAAAGCATCGGCCCCTGATCGAAGCGGTGAGCATCCATCATATGACGGATGCGATCGGCGCTTCGGAAAAGCCAAGCCAGGCCATTCGCCGCGCCAAGACGACCTCCATGGGCATGGCAATCAATGCCGTGAAGGAGGGCCAGGCCGACGCTGCCCTGTCCGCCGGCAACACCGGTGCCTTGATGGCCATGGCCAAACTGGCATTACGAACCATGCCGGGGATCGACCGCCCGGCGCTGGCCGCACTCCTGCCGACCTTGGGCTCGACCGACTGCGTCATGCTCGACCTGGGCGCCAACACCGAATGCGATGCGCAGAATTTGGTCCAGTTCGCCGTGATGGGCTCGGCCTATTCACGCACGGTGCTCGGAATAGCCAAGCCCAGGGTCAAGCTGCTCAACATCGGCACCGAGGAACTGAAGGGAACCGACGAGCTCAAGGAAGCTGCGGCATTGCTTCGCGAGGCTGATTATCTTCCGCTGCGCTTCGATGGCTTTACCGAGGGCGACAAGCTCTCCCGCGGGGACATTGACGTTGTGGTAACCGACGGCTTCTCGGGCAATATTGCCCTGAAGACCGCGGAAGGCACGGCACGCTTCGTCACCGACCTGCTTCGCCGGGCCTTCACCTCCTCCCTCCGGTCTAAAGCCGGGTTCGCGCTGTCGAAACCGGCGCTCAACCTGCTCAAGGTCCATCTCGATCCCAATAACCACAACGGTGCGGTTTTCCTCGGGCTGAACGGCCTTGTGGTGAAGAGCCACGGCAGTGCCAATTACAAGGGCCTCGCCAATGCGATCGGCGTCGCCGCCTCGATGGTTCGCAACGACATCACCCGCAAGATTGGCGACGATCTCGACAATTTCCGCGCCCATGCCTTTTCCGGAGAAGCCGCCGAATGACCCTTCGTTCCGTCGTCAAGGGTACCGGATCGGCGCTTCCTGCCCGCCGCGTCGACAATGCCGAGATAGCGGCGCAGGTCGACACCTCCGACGAATGGATCGTCGAGCGCACCGGCATCCGCAGCCGCTATGTCGCCGCCGATGGAGAGACCACGGCGACCCTGGCGGTTGAGGCCTGCCGCAAGGCGCTCGAAGCCGCCGGACTCCAGCCCAACGACATCGGCCTGATCGTGCTGGCGACGGCCACGCCCGACCAGACTTTCCCGTCGTCGGCGACCAAGGCCCAGGCATTGCTTGGCATCGACGATTGCATTGCCTTTGACGTCCACGCCGTCTGCACCGGCTTCCTCTATGCGCTGAGCATCGCCGATTCGATGCTCCGCGGCGGGAACGCGAAGCGCGCGCTGGTGATCGGGTCGGAAACGTTCAGCCGCATTCTCGATTGGGAAGACCGGACGACCTGCGTCCTTTTCGGCGACGGGGCCGGCGCGGTCGTACTGGAAGCCGAGGAGGGCGAGCGAGGCATTTTGTCCACCAAGCTGCACGCCGACGGTCGCCATAATGGCCTGCTTTTCGTCGATGGCGGCCCGTCGACCACCGGCACCGTCGGCAAGCTGCGCATGAAAGGTCGGGAGGTGTTCCGGCACGCGGTGGTCAACCTAGCCGATGTGCTTGCGGAGGTGCTGTCGGAAGTGGGCCTCACGACTGCCGATATCGATTGGGTCGTGCCTCACCAAGCCAACGCCCGAATCCTTGACGCCACCGCCAGAAAGCTTGGCCTTCCGCCGGAAAAGGTGGTGGTGACGGTCGATCGGCATGCCAATACGTCGGCAGCTTCGGTGCCGCTGGCATTGGACGTCGCGGTGCGGGACGGCCGCATCAAACGGGGCGATTTACTGGTCCTGGAAGCGATGGGCGGCGGATTTACCTGGGGTGCAGCCACCCTTCGCTATTGAAACCCAAGGAAAATGCGGCAAAAGTCGAATTGCCGACGGCGGGGCTTTACGATAGCGTAACAACCCGCTCACATAACGAATTCTTAGGGGGCGGAGATTTTTAACATGGCAGACGCGGGGATAGCCCGTTCGACGGACGGTTTGCATGCTGGTACGCTGACGCGTGCCGACCTGTCCGACATCGTTCATAACCGGCTCGGCGTGTCACGCGCCGAAAGCGCCGGCATCGTGGAACGCGTGCTCCACCACATGTGCCACGCGCTCGCGCGTGGCCACAATGTGAAGATCTCCGGCTTCGGGACCTTCATCCTGCGCGACAAGGGTGAGCGCGTCGGGCGCAACCCCAAGACCGGTATCGAGGTGCCGATCGCGCCGCGGCGGGTAATGACTTTCCGTGCCAGCCAGATCATGCGCGACCGGATCGCGAAATAGCGGCTGCGATGGCGACGGGCGAAAAGGCTCCGGACGCCTTCCGAACCATCGGCGAGCTGAGCGCCGAGCTTGGAGTCGCGCAGCATATCCTGCGCTATTGGGAAACGAAGTTCCCCCAGCTGAAGCCGCTGCAGCGCGCCGGCAACCGTCGCTATTACCGGCCCGCCGACGTGGCGCTGGCGAGACGTATCCACGGCCTCCTCAACGAGCAGGGCTATACGGTGAAGGGCGTACAGAAGTTGCTTCGGTCGAAGGATTCGGACGAGCCATCGCTACCCACGCTGCCAGCTGCTGTCGCACCCCAGCCCTACCATGGCCGGGAAACATCCAGCCCTGCCCTATCGCAACCGATCGACATCGACCGGTTGAAGTTCGTCCGCGACCAGCTCGCGGCGGCGCTGAGGGACTAGCCTAGCTCCTTCGGCTTCAGAAAGCGGACAAGGCGGCCATTTCCGTCACCCGCCTCGGTCCATTGGTCGACGGGCAAATCGATCTCCACCAGCGCGCCCGTTGGCATTTCGACCGTCTGAGCGACAAGGCGCGAGGCCAACCGATCGAAACCCGGATTATGGCCGACCATCATCATGCGGCTGACGGAGTCCTCGGCCTGCTGAACGATCGCAAGCAATTCGCCCGCCGAGGCGTCATAGATTCGATCGTCGTAACGAGGTGACAGGCCGGCCAGTTCTGCCGTCTCAGCCGCGCGAGCCGCCGGACTCGACAGGACAAGATCATAGTCGAGGCCCAGCTTGCGGATTTCGTCGCCCATCCGCGGCGCGTCCCTAAGGCCGCGCTCGGCAAGCCTCCGGTCGAAGTCTCGGCCCGTCGACGACTCGCGCTCGGTCTTGGCATGGCGAAACAAGGTCAGGCTTTTCATCGATCGCTCCCAGCCATGGCGGGAATGGAAGCGTCTGCGGGCCCAAAAAGTTTCGCCCGCACCCGCTCCAGCGCGACATCGAACGTCACGCGCGATACTGCCACCTCCGGCGGGAAGGCGGTCAGCAATCGGGACGGGAGCGCGCTGGACAGGATGACGAAAACCCCCTTGTCGCCCTGCCGTCGGATCAACCGGCCGAATGCCTGTGCCAGCCGCGCCCTGACAACTCGGTCATCATAGGCGCTGCCCCCGTTGGCCAGCTTGCGCGCGGCGTGCAGCACGGTAGGCCGCGGCCAGGGCACGCGCTCCATCACGACCAACCTGAGCGATTCGCCCGGGACGTCAACGCCGTCGCGCAATGCATCGGTGCCCAGCAGGGAAGCGTGCGGATCGTCACGAAAGATGTCGACCAAGGTTCCCGTATCGATCGGGTCGACATGCTGGGCGAGCAGCGGGAGGCCCGCGCGCGCCAAGCGATCGGCGATGCGGGCATGGACTGCGCGGAGTCGCTGGATGGCGGTGAACAGGCCGAGCGTCCCGCCTTCCGCGGTCTCGATCAGCCGCGCATAGGCGCCTGCCAGCGCCGCGATGTCGTTGCGGCCGATATCGGTCACGATCAGCACTTCGGATTGCCGGCCATAATCGAATGGACTGGCCGCTTCGAAATGCCCCGCCGGACCGGGCAGGTGCAGCGCGCCGGTACGCGCCTCGGCACTTGGCCAGCCCTCCGCTCCACGCAGGGTTGCCGACGTGACCAGAACGCCATGGGCAGGCTCCAGCACGGCGCGGGCCAGCGGCCTGGTCGGATCCAGCCAGTGACGACGAAGGCCGACGTCAAATTCGCGGCCCTCGATCCGATCGATCGCCAGCCAGTCGACGAAGTCAGGATCGGGAACCCCGCCGACCCGGCCAAGCAGCGCAATCCATGCAGCGAGGGTTTCGCGACGCCAGCTAAGCCCACTGATCGCACCTTCGACCCGGGCACGTGCCTGCGAGTCGAGCCAATCGGGCGCATCCTCGAGGACGGCCTCCAGCCTGCGGCCCAGCGCGGCGAGCGGCTTGGCCAAGGCTTCGAGCGACTCCATGGCCGCCGACGATGCCGAAATCAGCGCGCCGTCGGGCTCGGCCAGCTCGGTCTCGAGTCCATAGCCAGCCTCCTGCGCCTTGGCCCGCGCGTATACGGTGCCGCGCACCTCGCACAAAAGCGCCTCGACCGGACCGAACGGATCACCCTCTCCCAGCCGCGCCAGCCAACCGTCCGATGGTAGCATTTTCGCGGCCTCGACCGCGGCATCCAACGCCTGAGCGCCCTGCTCGTCATAGCTGGCGACATCGAGCAGACGTGCGGCGAGCCCGCGCCGCCGCCCGCGCGATTTGCCCTCCGGTCCGACGATCCAGCGGCGCATTTCGATGGCTTCCTGCCCCGTCAGCGCAGCGGAGAAGGTCGAGTCGGCCGCATCGAACAGATGATGGCCTTCGTCGAAGATAATCCGGTTGGGCGCGTCGGGCCGGCCTCGCGAGGCGTTGACCATCACCAGCGCGTGGTTGGCAATCACAAGGTCTGCCTCGCGCCCCGCCCGTTCCGCGCGCTCGATGAAACATTTCCGGTAATGCGGGCAGCCGGCATAGACGCATTCGCCGCGCCGGTCGGTGAGGGCGGCCGCGCCAGCACGGCGGAACAGGCTCGGTAGCCAGCCGGGCAGGTCGCCGCCGACCATGTCTCCATCTTTTGTATAAGCCGCCCAACGACCGACTAGCTGCGCCAGCACAGCGGCGCGACCGGAAAAGGCCCCCTGCATCGCATCTTCGAGATTGAGCAGGCAGAGGTAATTTTCCCGCCCCTTGCGGATAACGATCCGCCGCTTGCGCTCTTCGGCGTCAGGGAACAGCCGCCAGCCCTCCGCGTCCAGCTGACGCTGCAGGGCCTTGGTGAATGTCGACACCCACACGGTGCCTTGCGCGCGCTCCGCCCATAGCGATGCAGGAGCGAGATAGGCCAATGTCTTCCCGATCCCGGTTCCGGCCTCCGCGAGCAACATGTTGGGGTCGCCGGCGGCGCGGCGCGGAGCAAAGATGCCGGCCGTCTCGCCCGCCATGGCACGCTGGCCTTCGCGCGGTTCCGATCCGGACCCGGTGAGCTCGTCGAGCTTCGCTTGCGCTTCCCCGGGCGGAATGGAGACGGTCTTGGGCGGGGCCCGCTCCGCCTGTTCCTCCCATTGCTCCAGGCGCGAAAAGAGCATGCGCTCGCCTCGCTCCGGCCTGGCCAGCCGCTGCCCAACGAACGGCGCCCAGCCCCAGCCGAGGCGATGCAGCGTCGCGTTGGACGTCCAGGCGCCTTCCCGCTCCGGCCATTCGGCATCTTCGAGCCTGGCGAGCAATGTTTCAGCGATTGTGACGAGGCTTGCCGCCGCTTCGGCCTCGCCCGCCGGCCGATCGATTCCGGCCGCCGTCGCCAGGCCCGCAACGGTCGGCACGGCGAACCGCGCCGGATGAATGAAGGCGAACAGCTCCAGCAGATCGAGGCCGGACACCTCGGCATAGCCAAGGCGCTGCCCGATCAGCGGCGCATTCAGGATGATGTGCGGCGTGTCGGCCAACCGGGCGATCGCCTCGCCACGCGACGCCTCACGCACCTCTCCGCCTTCGGCAATCCAGATGCCGGCATGGGTTGCATGGAGAGCGGGAAGAGGCAAAGGAGCGCGCACGGCAATTTAATCAATGGCTTCGGCGGAACGAAAGGGCAACAGTTGAGCGACGACCCGATCCGGAATGCGGCCATGACCAGCAAGGCCTGGCCGTATGAGGAAGCGCGCAAGCTGTTGAAGCGCTGGCCTGACGGCAAGCCGGACGCGATGGTTTTCGAAACCGGCTACGGCCCATCGGGCTTGCCGCACATCGGCACTTTCAATGAGGTCTTGCGAACCACGATGGTCCGCCATGCCTATGAGGAACTCAGCGCCAGGGATGGAAAACCTGCGCCGACCCGGCTGATTGCGTTTAGCGACGATATGGACGGGCTGAGGAAGGTGCCGGACAATGTCCCGCAGCAGGAGATGCTCGCCCAATATCTTGGCATGCCGCTCACCAGAGTCCCGGACCCGTTCGGCGAATATGAAAGCTTCGCCCATCACAATAATGCGATGCTGCGGCGGTTCCTCGACCGGTTCGGCTTCGACTATGAGTTCGCCTCTTCGACCGAATATTATGCATCCGGCCGGTTCGACGAGACTATTCGCCAGGTCCTGCGCAAATGGGATGAAGTGATGGGCGTCATGCTGCCCACCTTGCGCGAGGAGCGGCGCCAGACCTATTCGCCGGTGCTTCCGCTATCGCCGACGACCGGCAAGGTGCTCCAAGTTCCGGTACGCGTGGTCGATGCGGAGGCTGGCACCATCGCCTTCACGGATGATGATGGCGACGAGGTCGAGCAATCGGCCTTGGGCGGCAAGTCCAAGTTGCAGTGGAAAGTCGACTGGGCATTGCGCTGGGTCGCTCTGGGCGTCGACTATGAAATGGCCGGCAAGGACCTGATCGATTCCACCGTCCAGTCCGGCAAGATCGCGCGCATCCTCGGCGGACGGCCTCCCGAGGGCTTCAACTACGAGATGTTCCTCGACGAAAAAGGCGAGAAGATCTCGAAGTCGAAGGGCAACGGCCTCAGCCTGGAGGATTGGCTTACCTACGGCAGCGAAGAGAGCCTGGCATTCTTTGCCTATCGTGAGCCGAAGAAGGCAAAGAGCCTGCACATGGGTGTCATCCCGCGTGCCGTCGACGAATATTACCAGTTCCGCGGTAATTATCCGAACCAACCGATCGAGCAGAAGCTCGGCAACCCGGTCCATCACATCCACGGCGGCAAGGTGCCGACGGATGCGCTGCCCCTCACCTATGGGCTGCTGCTGAACCTCGCGTCGCTGCCCGGCGTCGGCGACAAGGATACGGCCTGGCGGTTCGTCCAGCGCTATGCGCCTGGCACTTCGCCGGAAACCCATCCGGAACTGGACAAGCTGATCCAGCTGGCGGTCAATTATGCCCGAGATTTCGTCGCGCCGAGCCTACATCGGCGCGCACCCACCGCGACCGAAGCCGAAGCGTTAAGGGACCTCGATGCGGAACTGGCCAAGCTGGAAGCCGACACGCCCGGCGACGAGATCCAGAATGTCCTGTTCGAGGTCGGCAAGCGACACCCGTTCGAGTCGCTGCGGCACTGGTTCCAGTCGCTTTACGAGATTCTGCTAGGTTCGCCCCAGGGCCCGCGCATGGGCAGCTTCATTGCGCTCTATGGGCTCGACAACAGCCGGAAGCTGATCGGTGAAGCGCTGGAGATGGCGGAAGCTTAAGGCCCGAAGCTCAGGACCTGCACGTCCAGCTTGCGCTTGTCGATAAGCGCAACGCCACGGGCCGGCTGCGGCTTGACGGCGACCGGCTGCTGCTTGGCCTGCTTTTGCTTGGCATGGGGGCAATTGGCAGAGTGGCCCGCCTTGCCGGCCGACCAGGCGGGCGACGCGACCGATGCCGACAGCATCAGCGACAGGGCGGTGACCGAATTGGCGACAAGCTTGATCATATTCCGTGATCCTGAGGCCGCCTGTACGACATTTCGGCCGACGAGGGTAGCCAAGAGGGCTGGCGCGCGTGCCATTTTTTCTGGCGACTTGCCTCGCGCCGCCTAGGGTCAGGATGCCTTCTTGCTCGCGATCCAGCCATCGATCTTCTGCTCCAGCACCGCCAACGGCAGCGCGCCGCTCATCAGCACTTGCGCATGGAATTCGCGGATGTCGAAGCGATGGCCGAGCTCGCGTTCGGCCTTCGCCCGAAGCTCGCTGATCTTGAGCTGGCCGATCTTGTAGGCGAGCGCCTGTCCCGGCATGGCGATGTAGCGCTCGGTCTCCGCCGTCGCATTGCTGCGTCCGCGCGAGCTGTTGTCGAGGATGTATTGGATGGTCTGGTCGCGGGTCCAGCCCTTGGAATGGATGCCGGTGTCGACCACCAGGCGGATCGCGCGGAACAGCTGGGAATCGAGGTAACCGAAATATTGGTACGGATCGGTGTAGACACCCAATTCCCGCCCCAAGGTCTCGGCGTAGAGCCCCCATCCTTCGGCATATGCCGTGTTGCCGCCGAAGCGCTGGAAGCTGGGCAGCGCCTCATTCTCCTGCGCCAGGCTGATCTGGAAGTGGTGGCCGGGGGCGCCTTCGTGAAGATAAAGCGTTTCCATCGAGGGCGTCGTGCGCGACGGCAGGTCATAGGCGTTGAAGTAAAAGATGCCGGGCCGGCTGCCGTCAGGCGTGCCTGGATTGTAGGAACCGCGCGCCGCGCCCTTTTCGGTCAATGCCGGGACCGGCCGGACTTCCAGCGGAGCCTTGGGCAAGGTCGAAAAGAGGTTGGGGAGAGTCGCGTCCAGCCGCTTGCCGATTCCGACGTAAGTTTGCTGCAGCCATTCGCGCGACGAGGGCTTGAACTTCGGATCGGTGCGGATGTGCTCGAAGAACTGCGGGAGCGTCCCGGTGAAGCCGACCTGGGCCTTGACCTTCTCCATCTCGGCATGGATCCGCTTGACCTCATCCAGCCCGATCTGATGGATCGCGGCCGGGGTCAGGTTGGTGGTTGTGTTGACCTCCACAAGGTAGCGGTACAGCTCCGCCCCGCCCTTCATGTCCTGCAGGCCAACCGTGGTCCGGGCAGCGGGCAGATAATCATTGGCCATGAAGTCGCGCAGCCGCTGCAGCGCCGGCCGGAGCTTCTGCGAGATCGACTGGCGATAGGCCGTCTTCAACCGCTCCTGCTCCGCGGCCGGGACCGACGCGGGGAATGCAGTCAGCGGCTTGAAGAAGGCGCTTTCTTCCACCCCGTCGGCGAGCATTTGGTCGAGCTGTTCGACGACATTCTGCACGACCAGCCTGGGCTGGACCACGCCGCTTGCCATCCCCTGGCGCATGCGAACGATGGCGGTGTCGGCGATGGCGACGAAATCGTCGATCCGCGACAGGCCATCGTCATAGTCCTTGACCGTCTTGAACGGCGCGGCGCCCTCGCCCGTGCTGAGCTCCGCGAAAAAGGCGTGGATGCCGTTGAAATGGTCGATCGGCCGGACGGCCGTCAGCGCGAGCATGTCGGGCTGAAGTCCCTTGAGGTCGATCGTCCGCTGCCATTTGAAGACGTCGTAGGAGATGCGTTCTTCCCGGGTCAGCGCCGCTCGATCGATAGCCGCCAGCGCGGCGAGTTCGTTCACTGCCGCAGTCCGCTCTTCGGCGAAATATTCGTCCGACAGCGGATTGCCGAGATGGTCGGCGTAGCGAAGGTCCCCTCGGAATAGCGCGGAGATGGGATTACGCTTCAGATTGGCTTCATCGCTGGCCGCGAACAGCGCCGCCAGCGCCTGTGACGGCGACGGTGCCGTGGCAGCAGCGACGGCTTGGGCCTCGGCGGGCACCGCCGTCATCGTGACGCTGACCGCCAGGGAAGCGGCCAATATTCCGAGATGCTTCATTCTTGCTTCCTGGATTTGAAACTGAACGGGAACGCCAGGCGCCTAGGATTTCTTCGACGCGATCCAGCGGTCGATCTTCTGCTCCAGGATCGACAGCGGGAGCGCGCCGGTCATCAGCACCTGGGCATGGAATTCGCGGATGTCGAACCTGGAGCCAAGCTCCGCTTCCGCCTTGCGCCGGAGCCGCTGGATGGTCATCGCGCCTGTCTTGTAAGCCAGCGCCTGGCTGGGAATGGCGATATAGCGCTCGACCTCGGCCGTGGCGTCGGTCTTCCCCATGTCGCTGTGCGCCATCATATAGTCGATCGCCTGTTCGCGGGTCCAACCTTTGGAATGGATGCCGGTATCGACGACCAGGCGCATCGCCCGCAGCATTTCATCCGACAAGGTGCCGAACCGCTGATACGGGTCCTTGTAGAAGCCCATGTCATAGCCGAGTGTCTCGGCATAAAGCGCCCAGCCCTCAACGAACGCGGTATTGCCGCCGAACCGCATGAACGCCGGAAGCGCCGCATTCTCCTGCGCCAGGCTGATCTGGAAATGGTGCCCGGGCGACCCTTCATGCAGGTAAAGGGTGGTCATGCCCGGCGTGGTCCGCGACGGCAGGTCATAGGCATTGAAATAGAAGATGCCCGGCCGCGATCCGTCGGGCGTGCCCTGCTCATAACTGCCGCCGGCCTGGAACTTCTCGCGGAACGGCTCATAGGGACGGATATCGAGCTTGGCCTTGGGCACGGTCGAGAAATAGGTCGGCAGCTTCGCATCGACCGACTTGCCGACGTCGTAATAGCCCTGGGTCAGCGCCTCACGGGTCGGCTTCTTGAATTTGGGATCGGTGCGCAGAGTTTCGAAGAACTGCTGCAAGGTGCCGTTAAAGCCGACTTCCTGTTTCACTTTCTCCATCTCGCCGGTAATCCGGGCGACCTCCTTGAGGCCGGTCTCGTGGATCTCCTCGGGAGTCAGCGGCAGGGTCGTGGTCGACTGGACCATGTACGCATAGAGATCCTTGCCACCCTTCATGTACAGGAGGCCATAGCCATCGCGCGCCTTGGGCAGGTAGCTGGTCGCAAGATAGTCGCGAACCCGCTTCATCGCCGGATAAATGTCGTCGGCGATCATCGCGCGGTAGGCTATCTCCAGCCGCTTCTTGTCGGCATCGCTGAAGCCGGCCGGGAATTTCTTGATCGGCTGGTAGAAGGGCGACTCCTCGATCGGCTGCTTCAGCTGCGTATCGAACTGCTCGATGACATTCTTGATCGTCATCTTGGTTTCGAACACGCCCGCGGCCTCGCCTTCCTTGAAGCGGCCGATCGCACGATCGAGCAGCACCACATAGCCGGCGTGACGCTTCAGCGCATTTTCATAGTCGGTGACGGTCTTGAAGGGAGCGCCGCCAGCGCCGCTCGAAAAGCTGGGATAGAAGGTATGGAAGCCCGAGAAATGGTTGAGGGGCCGGACCTTGGTGACGTTCAGATATTGCGGCTCATAGCCCTTCAGCGTGTCCTTGGTCGAAAATTCGAACACGTCATAGGCGAGCTGATCCGTCTCGTTGAGCGAGGCGCGGTCGATCGCATGAAGCGCGGCGAGATCCGCTTCCGACGCCGCCTTTTCCTTGGCCAGATATTCGTCCGTAATGAAGTCGCCGAACTGGTCGGCATAGCGAAGGTCACCGCGGAAAATACCGAACAGCGGATTGCGCTTGAGCTGGGCCTCGTCGCTTTCCTTGAACAGGCGGAACAGACGATCGTGCGCCGTTTCGGCCGCAGCTGCGGAAGGCGCCGGCTGGGCGCTCTGGGCTGCGACGGGCGAAATCGAAAACAGGGTAGTCGACAGCAGAATGGCAATAGTCGTCGTGCGGCGGATCATTGATGAAAACCCCCGGGGTCTAGGTGTATTAAGCGCATAAAACGGTTAGGGCGCCGCAGCAAGTGCCGCAACGCCCCTTCGACCAACCGTCTGTCGATGTCTACCAGAAGAAGTTGTAGACCACGTCCACGACCTCGCCAGTATAGGTATTCACCAGCACGGCGTCGTCATAGTAACGCACCCAGCGGTATGGCCCATACGCCGGCGGTAGACGATAGCTCCACGGATCGTCCAGCCAATAGTTGGAGCCATAATAGCTAGGCCACAGGCTCAAGCCTACCGACCACCGGCGATAACCCCAGCCATAAGGGTCGTAATAGCTGCCGAGATGGAACAGCGAGCGATATCGATTGCGGTAGCTTGACCAATCATATCGGTGATCATGGCGCCAATCATGGTTCCAATGATGATCGCCGTCATGATGGTCGCCATCGTGATGGTCGCCATCGTGATGGCCGTCATGGTTATCATCACCATCGTGGGTTCGGCCGTCGATCATGTCGCGGCCGATCTGGGTAAAGGCTCCGGCGAGTCCGCCTCGCCGCGTCTCGTTGGTCTGGCTATTCTGGCTGTTCTGAACAGGCTGCGGAGCCTCGGCTTCCTGGACCGGCTGCACGTCACGGTCGACGGGCTGGACCCGATCGACCCGTGCTGGGCGGTCCGCGCGCTGACCATGTTCGGCCCGGTTGGCGCGATCGACGCCCACGGACCGCTCGGTGCGCGGTGCTCGGTCGGCTCGCGAGGAACGATCGACGCTGCCGTTGCGCTCGGCGCGTGCGGGCCGATCGGCGGCCTGACGCTCCGCCCGCTGGACCGAACGTTCTGAGCGCGAATCGGAATCACTGTCGGACCGGTCGGGTCGGGCCTGAGCCATCGCAGGCGTGAGCGCTGTTGCGAACAGCAATGGAATCAAATATTTACGCATCACCCAAACTCCACAAGCAATGCGACTTCATGAGTCGTTACTTGGCAATTACATTTCCGTCGATGAGCCGTTCCTGAACCGCGACGAATTCATTTATCCGTCCGCGCGACGGCCGCCGTCGCTGCCGGGACAAGGGGCGCCGCAATCGTGCCGGCCCGCGCAACGGCTTTCAGGATCCGCGGTGTGGCGCCGCAGCGGCAGATGTTGGGAAGGCTCGCCAATTGTTCCGGTGTCGGGTTGGGTGTGGCCCGCATCAGCGCCGCCAGTGCCATGATGAATCCCGGATCGCAGCGGCCGCATTGGCTGACCTGTTCCGCCGCCCAGGCCTGCTGAAGCGGATGAGCGCGGCCGGCCGAAAGGCCCTCGATGGTGGTGATGTCCGCCCCTTCCGCGGCCGCGATTGTCAGCTGGCAGGACAATATGGCTCGCCCGTCCGCAATCACGGTGCAGCTGCCGCAGTCGCCGCTGTAGCAACCATGCTTGGTGCCGGTAAGGTTGGAGGCGTCGCGCAGCGCGAACAGCAATGGTGTCTCGGGATCGAGCTTGTAACGGACCGCTTCGCCATTGACCGTCATACGCGTCATGCCTGGAGCCTAGGGCGGAAGGCGAAGCTTGCCTAGCTGCCCTTCGCCAGCGCATGGAGCGGCAATGGGGCAAGTCGAGACTGCGCGGGGACGCATTGGATATCTGGAGACCGGAAGCGGCGGCGGCACGCCCATTATTTTCCTTCATGGCGTCGGGTCCGACAAGGGTGTCTGGCGGCCGCAGTTGGAGCATTTCGGCCGGTCACGGCGGGCGATCGCATTCGACTATCCCGGCTATGGTGAGAGCGAACGGATCGATGGGGCAACGCGCGACGATTTTGCCGCCGCCATCCTGGCAGCCATGGACGAGCTGGGCATCGGCAAGGCCCATGTCTGCGGCTTGTCACTGGGCGGCGTAATCGCAATTGCCATGCATGCCGCCGCGCCGGAGCGCTGTGCCTCGCTGATCATCGCCGACAGCTTTGCCGTCCACCCTGAGGGCTATGCGATCCATGACCGTTCCGTCGCCGCTAGCGAGGCGATGACGATGCGAGCGCTGGCCGAGGCACGGTCCGGCATATTGCTTGGTGGGATGGCATCCCCCCAACTGCGCGCCGAGATCATCGAGACCATGGCCGCGATTGATCCCGTTGCTTACCGACTGGGCGCGGCCGCCGTGTGGCTGGCCGACCAGCGCGAGCGGGTTGCGGCGATCAATGTTCCGGCACTGATCATCGTCGGCGAAGAGGATGGGATTACGCCGCCAGCGCTATCGGAAGAACTGGCTCGCCTGATCCCTGGATCGCGACTGGAGCGGATCCGTGCCGCGGGTCACCTGACCAATGCCGAGCAACCGCAAGCCTTTAACCGGGCGATTGAATCCTTTCTCTCCGAACAGCGTTAGCGACCTGTTAACTATGTGATTTAAGGCTGTTTTTTCCTTGTCCTGCGAAAAGCGGGGCATGAACAACGCAGCCCGCCTTGCCTGTCGCATATTTTCCGGCCTGGCCCTGACCGCGCTCGCCGCGTCGGCACAGGCGCAAGTGGTCAGCGGATCCTACCGGTCGATGACCAAGACCGACGCGATCCTTGGCGGCGCGCCAAGTGCGCTGGCGGCAATCACATCGCAACAGGGCGATCGTCCGCTTTACAGTTCATATGTCGTGCCAGCCGCCCGCAACGCGGTATTTAGCCCGGCGGTCAGCAACTATGTCCGCCCAGCCGTTTCAAGCGACCGGCCGGACGTGTTCAACAGCGTGGCCCTGTCGATCGGGCGCACCCCGCTCGACGCGCGCTGGAACCATGTCTCCGGGGCGGGTGTCGGCGGCAGCGCCGCCGCCTTCGCCTCGTCGCTTCGGGATGACGGCGTCATCGCCAAGCTGGAGGCCGTGAACGGCTATGTGAACGCGCGCGTTCGCTTTGTTGACGACCGTATCCAGTTCGGCGTGGCCGACCGCTGGCAAATGCCGTCCGAAACCCTGTCGCACGGCCGTGGCGATTGCGAGGATTTCGCGATTGCCAAGCGCGCGATGCTCCGCGCTGCGGGTGTGCCCGAACGCGATCTTTATCTGGTGGTGCTGAAGGATCTGTCCCGCCGCGCCGACCATGCGGTGCTGGTGGTGCGTGCTGGCGGCCGCTTCCTGGTCCTCGACAATGGTACCGATCGGATCGTCGATTCAGCCGATGTTGCCGATTACAAGCCGATGCTGACCTTCGCTGCCAACGGCAAGAGCTACACGCATGGCTACCGCCGCGACGTGCCGCCGGTCATTTATGCCAGCGCGCCGGTGGTATTGGCCGAAACCACGGTAGAACCCGCATTCGGCGCCGAAGAGCTGCCGGCAGTTGCGCGGGAAACCGCCAGCCTGGTCCCTACGGCGATCAATCTCTGATCAGCGCTCGCGCAGCGCGTCGCTGCGTGCCTTCAGCACCGGCTTCAGCAGATAGGTGAGTACGCTCTTGCGGCCGGTGATGATCTGCGTGTCGGTCATCATACCCGGAGTAATCGGCAAGCGGCGGCCCGCCTTTGCCAGATAAGCCCTCTGCGTTTCGACGATGACGATGAAGTAGGCTTGGCGCTCAGCCTCGTCATAGATGCTGTCGGCCGAAACCTGGACCACCTTGCCGTCCAGGCCGCCATAGGTCGAGAAATCATAAGCCGTCACCTTGACCAGCGCCTTGTCGCCAACCTTGATGAAGGCGATATCCTTCGGCATGACGCGGGTTTCGACGAGCAGCTTGTCGCCCATCGGTACGACTTCCATCACCTTCTCCCCCGGCTGGACGAACCCGCCGATGGTATTGAGCTGAAGGTCGTTGACGACGCCGTCGACCGGGGATCGCAATTCCATTCCGCGCGCGCCGCGCAGTGACTCGGCGTTGATCGCGATCTTTTGATTGACCTGGCTGCGTTCGTTGAGCGCTTCCTGGCGGAAGCTGAACGAGGCTTCATTGGCCTGGCTCATCGCCTCGCTGACCGCCGCCGCGGCGCGGCCCTGCTGCTCGCGCGCCGCCGCGATCCGTCCCTGCAAATCAACGACCTCGCGCTGCGCGTTGGCAAGCTCGGTCTGCGGCACGATGTTCTTGGCTGCCAGTGGTGCCAGCCGGTCAACATTTTCCTGTGCCAACACCAGGCTGCGCGACAGGGAGTTGATCGTTGCGGCCGCTTCTGCGCCTTCGCGTCGCCGCTGCTCCGCCGATGACCGCAATGCCGCAACCCGGCTGGACAGCGCCTGGTGGCGAACGGCACTCAAGGTTGCTTCCTCGCCTCCCAGGGCCGACGAGGATGAGCCCGTGCCCTCGGCCGAAAGCCGCGCCGACCGCGCTTCCAGCGCTTCGGTTTCAGCCTGAATCTGGCGGCTTTGCGGGTTATCGAGACGGGCAAGCAGCTGGCCCTTTTTGACGCGCTGGCCCGACCGGACCAGCAATTCCGCGACCGTCGCAGGCTCGGACGCCTGGATCAGCTGCACCTTGCTCGACGGAATGACCTTGCCCTGGCCGGACGTGACCTCGTCAACTTGCGCCAGCGCAGCCCACAACAGGAAAATCGCAAATCCGATCGCGACCGCGACGATGATCAGCCGCGCTCCAGTCAAGGGTTCGCGGCGCTTGTGTGACGAAGGCTGGAAGAATGGAAGCGTTGCCATGGTCGTTACTCTTCTACTCCCTCGCCGCCAGCGTTACGGGCTTGGCCGCCTCCGGCGGCTTCGCCTGTTGCTGGGAGATCGATTTGGTCGCCGCAGCGGAATCCGACGGCATCGGGATGTTCAGTGTCCAGCCCTTTGACGGGTCAAGCAAGCCGCCGACGTCATTTTCGGCGCGCGAAATTGGCGGCCCGGCCAGCGATGGATCGGCAGGTATGACCGAACCATCCGTCAATACGGCCTGGCGCAATGGCGGACGCAGCGCCGCCGGATCATAGGGCTCGCCGGCGTAGCGGCCGGTAAAGGCAGCGGTCGATCCCCAGGCTCCCGGCCAGCGGTAGAAGATATGCGCGCCAATCTGTGAAATCTTGGCGAGCTGCGGCGCCCAATAGGGTGCGACATAGTCGGCGTGATAATGGGTCGCCGACCCGACCGATTTTTCGACATATCCGTCGATCGCGGCAGCGGCGATTTTTTCCGCCTGACGCCATGCGTCGAGCGCCGGGCGGCGATAGAGCGAGCCGTCGCAGACGAAGCTGAACTGGCAAACCGGGTCGCGCGCGCCCTGATAGACCACGCCGCAGAGCGACTTGGGGAATGCCGGATGGCGCAACCGGTTGAGCACGACCTGCGCCACGGCGCGGCGACCCTGGAGCGGCTCGAAACCCGCTTCGTAATAGACTGCCTGGGTCATGCAGAGCAGTGCCCGGCGCCGATCGAGCGGATCGGAATTGGACAGATCGAACGGCCGGGAAGCGCCAATTGGCGCGGTGCTGAACGGCATCGCCGCGTTGATCAGCCGCGCCTGCTCCCCAACCGCGCGGTTGTGAACCAGCTGCTCGCCTGACGTCGCGGCGATGAGCGAAGCGGCCGCGGCCGGCGGAATGATGACCGTGGCGGTCGAGGCGAGGGTCGGCGCGACGCGCAAGGTGGCGCCGCCGACGATTGCGCCCAGCAATGCGATGGCGGCGAAAGCCAGGTGGCGGCGATCCGCGCCCGAGGGACGAGCAAGCGCCATCACTGGGCGGCCTCTTTCTTGCCCGAATTCTTGAGCTGGCCCAGCACGTCGTCGCGCGGGCCGTCGGCAATGATCCGGCCGCCATCGATCACCAGGAGCCGGTCGCAAATCGAAAGCATATTGTGACGATGGGTCGAGACGACGAGCGTCTGTTCCTTGCCAAGCGCCGTCTTCAGCTTTTCGATGAAATAAAGCTCGGTCTGGGTATCCATCGCGCCGGTGGGCTCGTCGAGGTACAGCAACCTGGACGGGCTGACCAAGGCGCGCGCAAGGACCAGCAGCGATCGCTGTCCGCCCGACAGCAAGGCGCCCCGTTCGCCGACCGGCCGGTCGAAACCGGCGGCATCGCGCGACAGGAAAATATCGGCGCCGGAGCGGACCACGGCGTCGATCAGCTGCTGGTCCTCGGCCTTGGCCGCGCCAAGCATCAGATTGTCACGTACGCTCCCGGAGAAGAGTTCCGCGTCCTGGCCGACGAAACGGAAGGATTCGCGCAGCTGGTGCGGATGATATTGGCGGCTATCGAGGCTATCGACCAGCATCTCCCCATCGGTCGGCGCATAGAGGCCGCACATCAGGCGGCCGAGAGTCGATTTGCCGGAGGCAACCCGCCCGATGATCGCGATGCGCTCACCCGGATTGATCTTCAGGTTGATGCTGTTCAAGCTGTCGACGCTGGCGCCTGGATAACGGAAGCTGGCGTTCTTCAGCTCTAGATGGCCAACGCGAATTTCCGGCACGATGCTCCGCGCGGCGACCTGCCGCTCGTCGGTTGCCTCCATCATCTTTTGCAAGGAATCCAGTGTGGTCAGCGATTGCTTGCCCCGCGTCAGCAGGAAAGCAAATTGGCCAATGGGCGACATCGCGCGCCCGGCAAGCATCACAATGGCGATGATCGCGCCCATGCTGATGTTGCCCTTTTGGAACAGGTAGAAGCCGCCGACCACGAGGCCGACACTGATCCCCTGCTGGCACACCGAAGCGAGGTTGACCGCGACGGCGGTCAGGCGCCGCAGCTTCTCCTGCGTCGCGGCCGACATGGCGGCATAGCGGCGCCAGCGGCCGAGCATCTGCCCTTCGGCGCGAGCGGACTTCAAGGTTTCGATCGCGGAGATGGATTCGACCAGCACCGAATGCTGCAGCGAGCTGTCCGCCTGGGCATCCAGCGCCGCACCCGCCATTCGCCGTTGCAGGGTCACGCCAACGGCAAGCATCGCCACAATGCCGAACAAGGGCACCAGCACCAGCCAGCCGGCGATGACCGTGATCAGGGCGAGGAAGATGATCAGGAAGAAGATATCGACAACCAGGACCACCGAAGTGGATGCGAAGAAGTCGCGCACGCCTTCATATTCGCTGACGCGCTTGGCAAAAGCGCCCGTGCTGCCCTGGCGCTCGGCCATCGGCAGGTTCATCACCTTTTCGAACAGTTTTTGCGAGTATTTGGCGTCGAGCCGGCGACCAATCTCGTCGATCAGCTGGGACCGGGCAAGGCGCAGCGTATAATCGAAAACCAGCGCCAGGAAAACGCCGATCGCCAACACCCACAGGGTGGGAACGGCCTTGTTCGGGATCACCCGGTCGTAGACGTTCATCGTAAACAGCGGCACCGCCAGCGCCAGCAGGTTGACGATCAGGGCCGCGAGCAGGACCGGCCAGAATTCGCGGCGGACCTTCCAGACCTCCGACCAGAACCAATGGCTCCGCCGGAGCTTGTCCCAGGGACGCTCGCCGGCGCGCTCCTGCGTCGGATCGGGCTCGACCACGATCGCATGGCCAGTGAAGACGGGCTCCACCTCGTCGACGGAAACCCACATGGGCTCGGCAGTGCCGGGCGCATAGATCAGCGCATCACCGGCCTTCATCTCGAGGAGGACGATCGCCCGATCCTCGGTCAGCTCGACGATTGCGGGAAGCTGTTGCAGCCGCCAGCCGGAGAAGCGGCGGCGCGACACGGGCTCGCCGCGCATTCCGACCTGTTCAAGCGCAGGCTCGACCTGGTGGAACGGCAAGGTACCCGTTGCCGAGAGGGCCAGCCCCGCGCGCAGCAAGACAGGGGAAGACGGCCTGTCTGAGCGACGCGCGAGGAAGGTCAGGCAATCGAGGACA
The DNA here is from genome assembly GCA_045811425.1 of Sphingomicrobium sp. GTDB lineage: Bacteria > Pseudomonadota > Alphaproteobacteria > Sphingomonadales > Sphingomonadaceae > Sphingomicrobium. The sequence goes on from JBJMUA010000058.1 coordinate 29,787, forward strand.
GGGTCAATCTCACGCGACGGCGAGGAATCCAGCCAATGCATGATACTCAACACCTGTCCCCTTCATGCTCACTCAGTTGCTGCCCGTAGGCGGCGGAGAAGGATCTTCCGGCGGCGCAGGTGGACCCATGCGCGGATAGGGGAAGCTATTCTCCAGCCGGTCCTCGGGCGGGATCGGATTGACGTTGAACTTGTCACGCTGGTCCATCCGGGCCTCGGTCGCGACGGTCAGGCCCAGCGCCTCGATCAAGCGGTTGGTCGCCGCTAAGATCCGATATTGCGCATAGACCTTCGACATCCGCGCCGTATCGAGCGACGACTGAACGTTGAAGCGCGTATTCTGCGCATCCAGCACGTCGAGCAGCGAACGGCGGCCGACATTGAACTGCTCGCGATAGGAGAGGAGCAGGTCGTCGGCGACGCGATTCTGCGTCTCGAGCTCGGTAACCAGCCTGCTTTGGTTGGTCAGGCGGCTCCACGCCGAGCGAACATCCTCCTCGGCCTGGCGAGTGCGCTCGAACAGTCGTGCGTGAACCTCGTCAGTGCGCGACTTCTGTTCGCGGACATTGGCCGTGTTGGCGAAGCCGTCGAAGATCTTCCAGCGCATGACGACCCGGGCCTGAAGATCGCTGGTGCGGCCTTCGAACCCGTCAATGTCGTCACCGTAGCGAGCCGTGCCTTCGAGGTTGAAACGCGGGCCAAGCTCTGCCTGGGCCGACTTGACCTCCTCCCGGGAGGTATTGAGATCGGCGAGGGCTTCCTGGACGCGCGGGTTGTTCTGCCGTGCCATCTCTTCCGCTTCCGGCAGTGAGGCCGGCATCGCGGCCGACAGGTCGGGCGGCATGGAGACGGCATCGATCGGAACGCCGGTCAGGGTCTGGAACTGGATCGCAGCGGTATCGAGATCTTCCTGCGTCTCGGTCACGCGAGCGCGGGCCGATTGCAGCCGCTCTTCAGCCTGCTGCTGGTCGGCGATCGAAATCGAGCCGCGGGCGACGCCTTCGCGCAGGTCCCCGGCCAGCCGTTCGTGGAAGGTTACGTTGTCCTGGGCGATCGCCACCAGCCGCTGTTGCAGCAGATAGTCGATATAGGCGCGGCTGATGTTCAGCGCGACGAATTCGCTGCGTTCCTCGACGCGTGCCGCGGCGGCATCCGTGCGCGACGCCTGGCGCTTGATTTCCGCCTGGCGGCCGCCACTGTTCCACAGCAGTTCGTCGGCAACGATAAAGCCTTCCACGGGCTTCAGCGTTCCGTCGGCGATGCCGAGGTCGCGGCGGGTCGGATTGCGCAACTTGCGCATACCGGCCGAACCCTCGACCGAGATGCGCGGATACCACAGGCCCTCGGCCTGCTTGCGCTCTTCCTTGGTGGCCAGCTTGTTGTGCACCGCCTGCCGGATTTCGGGATTGGTCTGGAGCGCGGTTTGGATCGCGTCCTTCAATTCTACGCCGAACGCCGGAGTGGTGCACAGCAGCACCGCCCCGGGAACGATCATCGTCCAGTGCTTCCTATTCATGTCTTCCCCCTTCTGGTCATGGGCGGAAGGCCCTCCCCGTCCACCAGGGAGGGCCATGCCCCGTCAGCCGTTAACAGCCGGCTGAACCGCGTCGTGATGCATGCCTGGTGCATGCATGCTCAACATCATGTCATGGATGGTGCCGATAGCCCCTTGGCCACCCATGTCCCAACCCGATACAAGCGCCTCGGCCGGACTTGCGATAGTGGCAAGTGCCGAAAGCTCGCCATTTCCGCCGGGCAGGTTGGCCAGCGCCGCGTCCACGGTCGGGGCGTCGCCCTCGCCAAGCGCGTCGGCCAAGATCTGCTCGACCGCGCCGCCATGCTGGGCATTGGCGTCAACGCCCGCTTTGGCTGCCTCCAGCGCCTCAGCCGAAACCATGGCGACAGTTGGCGCCACCGGTCCGATACTATCGGCAGCCGGCGCCGGACCATCGTCGTTTGCGACTGGTGTTTGATCACTCGCGTCAGATGCCGCCGAGACCGAACTGTCATCGAGACCCTGGTTCGAGCTGGAGTTATCGTCCGAGCTGCCCGACGAGCTTGCCGGAGCCGATGCCTCGGCCTGCGGCTCAGCCGCCAGTAGCGAGGCAGACGAGCTGTCGCCATCGTCCGCGGCCGAGAGATGCTCGACCACTTCCGGCATGTAGAAGTTGCTTTGCTCGCCGTTCTGCCCATTACCATCATCGCCGACGGCATGCTGTGCAGCCGCCGCATCCGACATCAGGCCGGCCGCCGCGATTGCCGCCGCGAGGGCGATATTGCTGCTCGAGGTGTTGAGAGCCCGTCCCTCATCGGCCGAACGACCGGTCAGGAAGGACGCATCGGCAACCACACCGGTCGAGCCGTCGGCCCGGGTGTAGGTCGAGCTGCCCGCCACTTCAACGTCGCCGCCGGCGGCGCTGTAGGAGGCGCCGTCGCTGACAAGGTTGATGCTGGCGATCCCCTGAGCGGTAAGGCTCTGGAACTCGCCGGCATCCACGGCGCCGTTCGAATTGGCATCCTGCCACACTCCGAACTTGGCAAAGTCCGCATCGTTTACATCGAGCGTCGAGCCATATTGAGAAGCAAGCGCCTGAAGGTCGGTCTGGCTGCCGGAGCCGAACACGAACTCGCTGGCGCCGTCGACGGTGCCGTTGCCGTTCGCGTCGCGGACCAGGATGCCGTCATTCGGACCTGCCCAGCCGGTAGCCACCGAACCCGAACCATAGTCGTAGTGGACGCCAGCCGAGCTGCTGACGAACTCCACGCCATCACCGTCCAGATCGACAACCACCGGTGCGACCGTGGTGTTTGCCGCCGGAATGGTGGCTGCACTCGTCGAATCTGCTGCTGGAGTCACGGTCGCCGAGATGGCCTGGGTGATCGAGTCTCCATCGCCATCCGTCACCGTGACGTTGAAGTCCAACTGCGCGTTCTGGGGAGTGGTCGACACCGTCGTGAAGCCGATGGACGAAATCTTGAACGGCCCGTCGTTGACGTCAGTAGCGAACGACTGTGTCCCCGTGCTGGCAACGCCCAAGACGCCGCCGTAGGTGAAGTCGATCGCCGTGCCGGTTAGCCCTTCGTCGCTGCCCGAGATTTGCGCACCGACGATCACGAGGTTGGTGTTGCCCTGCTGATAGTCATTAGGTTCGATGACGATTAGGCCGTCATTCTGGTCGAGCGTGATGTTCGAGTAGATCCCAGGACCCGTACCTGGGCCCTTTTGGATGTCCGAGTTCTGAACCATCAGCGCTACGGTCGAGTATGTGTGTGCAACGGTGTCATAGACCTTGACGAGGACAATCATGTCTTCCCCGGCCCCGATGCCGTCGAACTTCAGGAACATCGACGAAGCCTGGGCATAGTTTGCCGGACTGGCCAATGTGCCGGTCGGGTTGGCGCCCTGGACCAGGTTGAAATCGAGCACCTCGCCGCCCTGGATCGTGTCACCCGCAACGCCATTGGCGTCGTTCGAGGTCGAAACCCAGCTATCCGTCTGATTGAATACGTCACCGGCGTTCCAGGTGGTGTCGCCACCACCGTTGACCGGAGCTGGATTATTGGCGCCCGGGACCCAAGTGGAGAACTCCAGATTGTTGTCGCCGGTGCCCGAGCTCGGCTCGGCCACGCCGGTGAACTGCACGTAGATGTCGTTCGCAGTTCCCGCCAGGTCTTGGATCTGGGTGACCGAGATCGCCGGTTGCGAGCCATCCGGTGTCGACGTTCCAGGCTCATATCCCTGGAACAACGTACCCGTCGCCGTCTGGAGAATGGTGGTGACCCCTTGGATCGGGTTCAGAAGATCAATCGTGTAAGTGCCGGCTACCTTGTCGAACACCAGCGTGCCGGTTTCGTGCGCGGTATTGCCGCCACCAATCGGATAATCGAACTGGAACGAGTAGCTGGCGGTCGTCGCGTTTTCGGAGACCGGAGTTAGTGACCAGCCCGTTACCGCAACACCGCCGACCGTCGCACTGCCCGTAACGTTGGTGATAACGTCGTTGGAAGCGTTGGCGCCATCGGCACCCAGGTTGAAGGCGAACTGCCCGGTATGGGCAACGTCCCCGCTATTCTGGATGTTCATATTTTGCGCCGCGGTCATCACCGGCCCGGAGTCCTGGAACTGCAGCTGGCTGCCGATGGCCACCGAGTTGGTGGCCGGATCGCTATCAGCATCCGTCACCGTTACGACCGCGAGGACCGCGCCGTTCGCGATCGACACCATATCGTCCGCGTTGGCGGCGATGGGATGCTGGATCGAGAGATACTCGACCATGCTGATGACGCCGGTCGACGGGTCGATCGCGATCGCGAATGCCGCCTTGCCGTCATCGGCACCGCCGCTCACCCGACCGACGACCAGCGCGCCTTCCTTGAAGAGAAGGATGTCCTGTCCGCCGGTGGTGTTAAGGCCGGAGTCGACGCCCGCCGCAGACACGTTCAGGCTGAACACCGTCGTTCCCGCACCGTCGGCGCCATAGGCCGATCCAGTGGAGGCAACGATCGCGCTCGCGTTCTGCGCATACTGCGGGAGGTCGGTATCGGTGCCCGGATTCGCGACGGTCGCGAAGAGGGCGATAACGCCTGCGTTCGTGGTGTCGTTCGAGTCGACCTGGATGCCCACGGACTCGTCAACGCTGACCGCCTGACCGGTCGTCACAACCGTCGCCGTCGGCGTGTCGTCGTCGACGTTAATGACGATCGAGCCATCGGCCGTATCACCGTCGTGGTCGGTGACGCGATAGGTGACGGTGAATGCAACGTCATTCTCGTCGCTGCCCGCCGGATGATTGATCGGCGCCACCTGGACGACATTATAAGCGCCGGTGGAGGCGTTGACCGTTAGCGTGATGACATGGGTCGCGCCCTGCATGATCCACAGGTCGCCATTGCCCTGGAGTGCATAGCTGAAGCCAGCTGGAGCGCCGGTCGTCAGATAGGCGGTCGAACCCGCACCATCTGCACCGTAGGAGTGCCCAAGCGTGCCGCTGGTATTGGCGGTGTCAGGATTGACGTCGCCGGTGCCACCCGCAATGCCGCCGGCCAGTGCATCGTCGTCGAGCTGTACCGCTGCATTGGCCGAAATCGTCGGCGTATCGTCATCGACGTTTACGACGATCGAGCCGTCGACCGTGTCACCGTCATGGTCGGTGACGCGGTAGTTGACGGTGAACAACGCATTGTTCTCATCATTGCCTGCCGCATGGTCGATCGGTGCGACCTGGGTCACCAAATAGGCGCCGGTCGTGGCATTGACCGTCAGGGTCAGGACGTGCGTCGCACCCTGCAAGACCCACAGGTCGCCATTTCCCTGCAGCGAATAGCTGAACCCGGCAGGAGCGCCGGTTGTCAGGTACACGATCGAGCCCGCGCCATCCGCGCCGTAGGAATGCGCCAAGGTGCCGCTGGTGTTGGTGGCGTTAGCATCGTCGCCGGTGCCGCCGGGGTTTCCACCCGCCAGTGCGTCGTCATCGAGCTGCACTGTCGCATTGGCGGAGACCGTCGGCGTATCATCGTCGACGTCGATGTTGATATGCGCCGGCTCTACATCGCCGTCGACATCTTCAACCTCGACGCCGATCGAGAACTGGAGATTGTTCTCGTTGCTGCCCGCCGGATGGTCGATTGCATGGTTCTGGACGACGTTGAACGCGCCAGTCGCCTGGTTCAGCGTGACCGTCAGAACCACCGTCGCGCCTTGCAGGATCTGCACCGTGGTGGCGTTGAGCGGATTGACCGTGAACCCGGCCGGGACCGTATCGTCGCCGGTGAAGTTGTAGGTCAGGGGAGCATCGCCACCCGTGCCGCTCAGCTGGCCAGGCAGGCCGGCAGAGTCAGGGTCGTCCCCGGTTCCGCCCGGATTGCCGCCGGTCAGTGCGTCGTCATCGAGCTGAACCAGCGTCGGATCCGGCAGGTTCGGGAAATTGTCCTGGATGCTGATGGTCAGCGTAGCAGTGACCGGATCGCCGTCGCCGTCCGTCACCGTGTAAGTGAAGACATCCTGCACGCCACCGACCGCAGTCGTACGCACATAGCTGTAGTTGCCATTCGCAAGGAGAGTCAGCGTGCCATACTGGCCGGCAATGACGAAGTTGGCGCCGGGGTCGGTATCAACGTTGCCCGGAACATTGTTGCTCGCGATGTGCGTGATTGCGCCGATGCCATCCGCGCCCAGCGAGTCCGCCGTGCCGTCCGTGGCGTTGGCGTCTCCGCCTCCAAAGTCGACGCCCGTGATGACGTTACCGGTCGCGGGACCATTGCCGCCAACGATCACATCAACGTCATTCTGAGCCGATGGGCCATCGTCGAGGAAGGTGAGCTGGCCGCCGATATCGACCGCATCCGAAGTCACTGGATCATTGTCACCGTCAGTCGCGGTTACTGTAACTCCGACAACGTCCACGCCGAAGCTGAGCGGATCGTTGGGATCCGGATTGATGGGGTGATCGAGCGACAGATACTGCTCGACACTGACCACGCCGGTCGACGAATTGATCGCGATTGCGAACGCCGCCTGGCCGTTGAATGCACCGCCAGACACCACGCCGACAATCACCCCGCCCTGCATGACGAGATTGACTGCCGAGCCGTCCGTCAGGGTAAGGCCCGACGATATGTTCAAGATGCTCAGCGCGTAGGTGAGGCTGTTGGTGGCAGCGGGGCCGTCGGCACCGAACACCGCGTTGGCGTTGACGATCGCCGATCCAGAATTGGCCTGGCCAATCGCAAGGCCGCCGGACAGATCGGGATCATCACCTTTGGCATAGATGCCGGTGTCGATCGCCGGAGCGCTCGATGGCGGGGTCTCGTCAACCGTCACCGTTGCATTGACATTGACCACCGGGTCCACCGTCGGTCCATCGTCAAAGAAGGATAGGTTGTTCGAGATGTCGACCGCATCCGTCGTGATGCTGTCGCCGTCGCCGTCGGTCACGGTCGCCGTCACGCCAAGCGTATTGTCGCCGAGGTGAAGCACGTCATTGGGATCGGGATTGATCGGGTGATCGAGCGACAGATACTGCTCGACACTGACAACACCGGTCGTCGAGTTGATGGCGACGGCGAAGGCCGCCTGGCCAGCGAATGCTCCGCTGGCAACCACGCCAACCACGACGCCATTGGCGAGCAGCTGCAGGTTGATCGCCGAGCCGTCCGTCAGGGTCAGGCCCGAAGACGCGTTAAGGACGCTCAGTGCATAGCTGATGCCCCCGCCGGCCGCGGGACCGTCGGCCCCGAATATGGCGTTGACGTCGATGATCGCGCTGCCGCTGTTGCCTTGCCCGATGGCGAGGCCACCCGCGAGGTCGGGGTCGTCGCCCTTGGCAACGGCCAGCGTGTCGATAGCCGGAGCCGTCGATGGCAGGCTTTCGTCGACCTGCGCGATTGCTTCCTGCTCCAGGACCGGATCGGCCGAAGGCCCGTCGTCCAGGAACGTGATCTGCTGCGAAATATCGATCGCATTCGAAGTGACGGGGTCGCCGTCGCCATCAGTACCGGTGACGGTCACGCCAACGGTGCTGTCGCCGAGTCCCAGTGGATCGTTGGGATCCGGATTCACCGGGTGATCGAGGCTGAGATACTGCTCGACCGTGACCACGCCTGAATTGGCATCAATGGCGATTGCAAAAGCTGCCTGGCCCGCGAAGGCGCCGGAGGCGACCACGCCGACGATGACGCCGCCGACGAGCTGCAGGTTGATCGCCGAGCCATCCGTCAGGGTTACGCCCGAGCTGACACCAAGGATGCTTAGCGCATAAGTCAAACCGCCCTGACCCTGTGGGCCATCGGCGCCGAACACCGCAGCGGCATCGACAACGGCCGAACCGGATGTGCCGAAACCGAGCGCCTGGCCGCCGGCCAGGTCCGGATCGTCGCCCTTGGCGATGCCGCCCGTGTCGAGCGTCGGAACAGTTGACGGCAGGCTTTCATCGACGGTCACGGTCGCTTCAGCATTAAGCGTCGGATTGATCGTGGGACCGTCGTCCAGGAACGTGATCTGGTGGGAAATATCGACAGCGCCCGAGGTGATGGAGTCGCCGTCGCCGTCGGTCGCAGTGACCGTGACGGCCACCGAATTGTCGCCGAGACTCAGCGGATCATTGGGATCCGGGTTCACCGGATGATCGAGGCTCAGATATTGCTCGACCGTCACCACGCCGGTGCTGGCGTTGATGGCAATGGCGAACGCTGCCTGCCCGGCGAACGCGCCGGCGTCGACCACGCCGACGATAACGCCATTCACCAGCTGCATGGTGATGGTCGTGCCATCCGTCAGCGTAACGCCCGGATTGGAGTTGGAAATGCTGAGTGCGTAGCCGATACCGCCGCCCGCGGCCGGACCGTCGGCGCCGAACACCGCATTGGCATTGACGATTGCCGAGCCCGAGTTGGCCTGGCCGATGGCAAGGCCGCCCGACAGATCGGGATCGTCACCCTTGACGATCGCGCCCGTATCAATGCCCGGAGTGCCGGAGGGCAGGCTCTCGTCGACCGTCACGGTCGCATTGGCGTTGAGCGTCGGATTGACCGTCGGACCGTCGTCCTCGAACACCATGCTTTGACCGATGTTGACGGTGAGGCTTGCAGCATCGCCGTCCGCGTCAACCATCGAGGCGACAAGCTGGATCGAACCCGCATTCGGACTGACCGCATCGTCGGGATTGCTGGTGTCAGGATGTTCAACCGCGCGCACCTGGTCGAGCGCCACCACGCCAGTGGTGCCGTTGACGCTGACCGTGAAGGCGAGAGCGCCGTTCTGGCTGCCGACATGGCCTTCGACCACGCCATTGTTGTTGAACAGAAGAATGCTCTGCCCGGTCGCGACATCGACCAGGCCGCTGTCGGTACCGTTAACGGTGCTGACCGCAAAGTGCATCGCGCCGGGCGCATCGGCGCCGACATTGCCATTGAACAGGACCGAGAAATCGCCGCTGGCATTTTGCGCCAGGTTGGTCTCGTCGACCGTCAGGTGCGGAGCCGAAATATCGGCACGACCGATAAGCGGCGTGTCGTCATCAACAACGATGACCAGGCCATTGGCCGGTGCGGTGACAGGGTCGCCATCAACGTCGGTCGCCTGGACCACGGAGCCCAGCGCCAAGCTGAGATCATTCTCCGTATCGTCACCCGGCTGGCCATTCAGGGTCGGATGATCAAGCTGATCCAGCAAGGTGAAGGTGTAGCTGCCGTCCGCATGGACAACGAGCGTGAATACCGCCGTTCCGCCAGCCGAAGCGGTCAGCGTATCGCCGGCGACCGCATAGGTGACCGCAACGCCGTGCGACGTAAGCGAGGGCAAGCCTGACGTATTGCTCGACAGGCCATAGGTCAGCGGGCCGTCGGCACCAGCCAGGAACAGGCCGGTGACGCTGCCGTTGACCACAGTGCTTTCGCCCGCGACGTCGTCGGTGCCACCCGGGATACCGCCGGGCACACCGTCTTCATCGACCGTTCCGCCAACCTGGGCGTTCGTGGCTTCCGGCGTGTCGTCGTTGTAGGTGATCGTGATCGTACCGTGGGCAGTATCGCCATCCTGATCGGTCGCGGTAACGGTCAGTACGAACACCAGGTTATTTTCCTGGCCGCCGGCCGGGTGAAGGATCGGCGCATTCTGCGTAACGTCATACTGGCCGGTCGCGGGATCGAAGGTGATCGTACGGACCGTAACGCCGTTTTGCGTCAACAAAGCGATCCCCGGACCACCCGAAACGAGCGCAAAGCCCGCGGGCGCACCGGTCATTTCCAGCGAGAAGGTCAGCGGACCGTCACCGCCGATGTCGGCGAGACTGAGCGTTGAAAGCAAGCCGTGGATGTTGACGGCGTCGGGGCCGTCCCCAGGACCGCCCGCCAGACCGGCCGGCAGAGTGTCGTCGTCGATCAGGATATCCAGATTCCCGAAATCGATGGGCAGCTTGTTTTCCACCGGGAACGTTGGCTGCGGCTCGGGCGGGATGTAATTATATTCGGTCGGCGGGATCAGGTCGCCCAGCGGAACGCCGGGGTCCAGCGGAGGCGGCGGAAGCGCGAAGTTACCGCCGGACGACGGCGGCAATTCGCCGGCCGCCGGCTGCGGCTCCTGGCCGATCAGCAGCGCCGCGACGTTGGTTGAGGGAACGTCGACTCCACCCAGCGACAACTGCGGAACGAACACTGCGCCGTCGATGATGATCAGTTGTGTGCCGTCGGGCATATTGACGACCAGGTTGCGGCCGACGACCATGATATCGCTGAGCTCAACCCCCGGCGGCAGGGTGACGACGCCGTCCGGTCCCGGGACGATCTGCGTTGCGTTCGCCTTGATGACGGCAGGCGTCTTGCCGATCTCGACGATCAGCGCGGCCGTGTCCGTGTTTCCCTGGTTGTCGGCAAGAGTGTAGGTGAAGCGGTCGCGCACATTTTCAGGCGCGCCCTTGTTGGCGAGATAGCTGTAGTTGCCCTCGGCATCCACGCTGAGCTGACCATATGCGCCGGTGACGCTGAGCCTTCCGCCGGAGAAGCTCCCATCCTCTCCGCCCTGACCGGCGATGCCGGTGATATGGGCGCCAGCCGCGCTGTCGGCGCCGGCGGAGCCATATTGCGTGCCCTCGCCCGTGATAAGGTTGCCGGTGGCTGGCCCGCGCTGACCCGCGGTCAGTGTGTCCTGATCGTCGTTGGCGACTGGACCGGAAGCCTGGAAAGCACCCGAAGTATCTTCGTACCGCATAACCACCTCTACATTTTGCGCGCGGTAGTTGCCGCGACGCGTTCAACCTTCATGGCGGGGGGCGGCAGTTAACCTCATTCGGTTAATGCAACCGCGAATAGTCGAGATCGCCCCCGCGCTCGCAATGCAAAAGAAACACCTCTATTCTCGAATTATCAAGTTTGATGGAGCCGCAGTAAGGATAAGTCGAACGGTTTTTGGACAATCGCTCAAGATTACATTGGTTAACCGATAGGCTTTTTCAAAGTAATCACTTAGCTTACCTATGGATAATTATCGAAATTAGGGAATGAGATGAGAGGAGTTGGCTGAAATAACCTAGAGCAGGTAGACGAATAGATTCAGCGAATAGCCGAAAAGTTAATTCGTGTTAATTTTACGACTTTGGTTAGCAAAAGGTTAACAGGGGGCCGAACGGGATTAGCCACGATTCAACGGCGAATCCCATGCCACTGGGCGCTGTGGAAAAAATTGTGGGCTGACCGTCCCGGTTTGGGAAAATCCGCCATGCACAGCGCCGGGATTTGCACCGACTCGGAGCCGGTTGGGAATCGGGTGACCGACTCGAGCTGTGTCGCAGCGAGGGTGATGCATCGCTCAGCCAAGGCGGCTAGCATGGGGGCAAAAGTGGAGGGATGGCTTGAAGATCGCATGCATCGGCGGAGGACCGGCGGGACTTTATTTCGCCATATCCATGAAGCTGTTGGATCCGCGCCATGACGTGCATATTTTCGAACGCAACGCGGAGGGAGTGACGTTCGGCTGGGGCGTGGTCTTTTCGGACCAGACCGTGGAAAACCTCATGGCCAACGATCCGGTGTCCGGCGGGGTCATTGCCGACGAATTCGCCCATTGGGACGATATTGACGTCCACATTCACGGAGACTGCGTACGCTCATCGGGGCATGGCTTTATCGGCATCGGCCGCAAGCGCCTGCTCGAGATATTGGCAACCCGCGCCCGCGAGCTTGGCGTCACGATCCATTACCAGCATGAATGCGAACCAGACCTTGAAGCGTGGCGAGACTGGGACCTGGTAGTTGCCGCCGATGGCATCAATAGCCGCTTCCGCGAAGCCTATGCGGAGCATCTTGGAGTCGACGTCCAGGAGCGGTCCAACCGGTTTGTCTGGCTGGGCACGCCCAAGACGTTCGACGCATTCACCTTTGCCTTTGAAAAGACGGATGCCGGATGGATCTGGGCGCACGCCTATCGCTTCGCGGCCGATTGCTCGACCTTCATCGTCGAATGCTCGGAAGAAACCTGGACAGGCCTTGGTTTCGACCGGATGAACCAGGCCGAAACCATCGAACTTTGCCAGCGAATCTTCGCCAAATATCTGGACGGCCAGCCACTGCTTACCAACGCGGTTCACCTGCGCGGTTCCGCGGCATGGCTCAACTTCCGGCGGATTATTTGCGAACGCTGGCATTTTGACCGGCTGATCCTGCTGGGTGACGCCGCTCATACCGCCCATTTTTCCATCGGATCAGGCACCAAGCTGGCGCTCGAAGATGCCATCAAGCTGGCGGAGGTGCTCAACCGTCCGGGAGTCGAACGGACCGAGGCGCTGGCCGAATATCAGGCGGAGCGGAATCTCGAGGTGCTGAAGCTGCAGAACAGCGCACGCAATTCGACGGAATGGTTCGAAACGGTCGAACGCTACCTCGATTTTGAACCATGGCAGTTCGCCTATTCGCTGATGACTCGTTCGCAGCGGATCAGCCATGAAAATCTCCGCCTGCGCGATCGCGACTGGCTGGAGCAGACCGAGCGCACCTTCTGGAAGAAGGCGACCGGCACGGCCAAGGCCGCCTGGCCGATGTTCGCGCCCTTCAAGTTGCGCGAAATGGAGCTGCAGAACCGGATCGTCGTGTCGCCCATGGCCATGTATTCGGCGATCGACGGGGTGGCGGGCGATTTCCACCTCGTCCACCTCGGCGCCCGCGCGCAGGGGGGCGCGGGGCTGGTGTTCACGGAGATGACTTGCGTTTCGCCAACCGCGCGGATCACGCCTGGCTGCGCCGGAATGTGGAACGAGGACCATGTCGCGGCCTGGCGGCGGATTACTGATTTCATTCACGCCAACAGCAAGGCCAAGATCTGCATGCAGCTCGGCCACTCGGGCGGCAAGGGATCGACTCAGCTTGGCTGGCAAGAAATGGACGCGCCGCTCGCTGAGGGAAATTGGCCGCTGATAGCCGCGTCGGATGTGCCCTGGGCGCCTGCCAACGCAACGCCGCGGCCAATGAGCCGTGCGGATATGGACGAGGTTCGCGATCAGTTCGTCGCGGCGGTGCGGATGGGCATCGAGGCCGGTTTCGACATGATCGAAATGCACGCCGCCCATGGCTATTTGCTTTCAGGCTTCATCACGCCGCTGCAAAATAATCGCGTCGACGAATATGGCGGCAGCCTGGAAAACCGGCTCCGTTATCCGCTCGAGGTCTTCGCGGCGATGCGCGAGGCGTGGCCGGCGGACCGGCCGATGTCGGTACGCATTTCCGCCAACGACTGGGCAGGGGAAGCCGGGGTAACGCCGGACGAGGCGGTAACCATAGCCGAGGCCTTTGCGCAGGCGGGCGCGGACCTGATTGACGTATCAGCCGGGCAGACCTGGGCCGATGCCAAGCCGGTCTATGGCCGGCTGTTCCAGACACCTTTTTCCGACAAGATCCGCAACGAGGCGAAGCTAGCCACCATGGCGGTCGGCAACATCACCGACCCCGATCAGGCCAACGCCATTCTCACCGCTGGCCGCGCCGATCTTGTGGCGCTCGCCCGCCCTCATTTGGTCGATCCGATGTGGACCTTGCGGGCCGCGGCAATGGCCAATTATCGCGACCAGTGGGTGCCGCCGCCCTATCTTGGAGGCATGGCGCAAATGGCGCGCCTGTTTGAACGCGAGGCGGAGATGAGGGCCGCGGAGCTGAAGGCCTAGCGCATGCTGGCGGAGGCGCCCCGCGCTGCCGAAATACCGACGCCTTAGCTTGGCGACCCGTCCAGGATAAAAGCCGATCTATTAGTGTTGACTAATTTATTAGCCGCTACTAAAGTGTTGCCCATGCTCAAGACGACCGAGTTCGATTCTGTCCTTAGGGCGCTGGCCGATCCCACTCGGCGCGGCCTGTACGAACGGGTGACCGCGGCTGAGGAGATCACTGTTGGCGGACTGACCCATGGCAGCGGTGTCAGCCAGGGCGCGGTCTCGCAGCATCTCAAGACACTGAAGCAGGCCGGGCTGGTTTCCGAGCGGCCCGAAGGTCGCAAGGTCTTTTATCGTGCCAACCCACAGGGTCTTGAGCCGATGCTTGAATGGATGACCCGCTACGCGGTCTTTTGGTCGCAACGCCTCGACGGTTTGGAGCGACTGCTTCGCCAGGAGGAAGCGCACAAACCCAGTGTTGGAGAAAAGAAATGACTGAGCTGATGCAGATCGATGCCTATGGCACGCTGATCGGGCCCGACACTCTCCGGATCCAGCGTTTGCTACCCGGACCGATCGAGCGGGTCTGGTCGTATCTGGTCGACAGCGAGCTTCGCAAACTGTGGTTCGCCGACGGCGAGATCGAGCTGGTCGAAGGCGCTCCATTCGAGCTTGTCTGGCGCAACGACGAGCGTGCCGGCGCGAAGGGTGAGCGGCCTAAGGATGTGTCCGAGGAACACCGCATGCAGAGCCAGGTCATTGCCGCCGATGCGCCGCGAAAGCTTGTTATTGCCTGGAACAACACCGGCAATGTCACCTTCGAGCTTGAGCCTTATGGCGAAGGCGTGTTGCTGACCCTCACCCACGCCGGCTTCCAGACTCGATCCAGCCTCATCGGCCATTCCGCGGGCTGGCATGCGCACCTCGACGCCCTCGAAGCCCTCGCCTTCGAGCGGGCGCCCCAAGACTTCTGGCCCCACCTGGAAGCCCTTCGCGGTGAATATGACGATCGCCTGCCGGCCGATTTCGGAGACTGAAATATGTGCCCGATGTGCCTTTCGACCTTGGGCTGGATTGCGCTCGGCGGGGGAACAGGGGGCGGGGCGCTCGCCGGTCTGATCCTGGCGGTACGACGCCGCAAGCCGAAGGACGAAGACAAATGAATGACCAACCGGCCGCGGCCGCCAACGAGCTGCCCGATTCACACCCGCCTGTTGTCTCGCGACAGGTATGGGAGGATGCGTGGCAGCAACTGCTGGCGAAAGAGAAAAGCCTGACCCGTGCCCGGGATGCGCTGGCGGCGGAGCGGCGACGGATGCCCTGGCTGGCGGTCGAGGAGGATTATATATTCGACGGACCCGACGGGAAGGTCAGCCTGCTCGACCTGTTCGAGGGGCGGCGCCAGCTGATCGTCTACCGCGCTTTCCACGAACCCGGCGTATTCGGCTGGCCCGACCATGCATGCCGCGGCTGCTCGATGGTCGCCGACCAAGTCGCCCACCTCGCCCATTTGAATGCGCGCGACACGACGTTGGTCTTTGTCTCGCGAGCGCCGCAATCCGACATCGCTCGCCTTAAAGAGCGCATGGGCTGGCAACATATTCCATGGTTCACCATCACCGATGGCTTCGACAAGGATTTCGGCGTCGATGAATGGCACGGCCACAATGTCTTCATCCGCAATGGCGGGAGCATCTTCCGGACACATTTCATCAACAATCGCGGCGACGAGCAGATGGGCGGCACCTGGAATTACCTCGATATCACGCCGCTTGGCCGCCAGGAGATTTGGGAAGATTCACCAGAGGGCTATCCGCAGACGCCAACCTACAAATGGTGGAACTGGCACGACAGCTATGCCGAGGGCGCTGCGCCCGACAAGAAATGGGTCGAGGTATCGGATGCCGGAGAGGCGGCTTTCCGCAACGATCGGTAGGTTTATCGATAGGGCCTCGGTGTTCAGGGCGACTCAACGGCATAGTCGTCGCCATAGAATTTGCTGGTGCTCCGGGTATGGAAACTGATGGCTTTCACCGGCGGGTAGGCAGGCGGCCCGAGACCGGGCAACACCTCGAGCATCTCATTTTCCCACACATAAACCGCAATCGGAAAAGAGACCCTCGCCATCCTGTGGTGGGACCCGTCGGCCGGCTTGCCCACACGATGAGTTGTGGAGGGCAAGCGGTCATTGCTGATCCGCTGCATATAGTCCCCAGTATTGATGATGATGGAACCCGGCGGAGCGTGCAGGCGCACCCACTTGCCGCTGCGATGGTTCCAAACCTGCAGCCCCTCCGCTCGCGAAGCGGGGAGGATGGTGAAAAGGTCGACATCCTCATGGCCGAGCAAACGGCCAGCGCCCGATTTATCCTGCGCGTCGGTCATCGGTGGATAATAGTTCAGGCGTAGTCCGAAATTGGTGCCGGTGAGCTTGGCGTCGTAGAGATGGGGCTCTACGCCGATCCCTTGAAACATGGCCTGGGTGATCGGCTTGAATAGCTGCTCATGGGCAAGCACCAGCCGCCGAAACTGCTGCTCGAGCTCCGCTCGCGGCCAATAATCCTCCGGTCGAAACGGACCATCTCGCTGTTGGGGAATATCGAACGCGCGGCGGCACCAGACCCAGCCCTCGACCAGGTCAGGATGGATGTCGCTGGTCTCTTCGATCGGGAAATAGCCCTGGCTGACGCTGCCATGGCGCCGGGCGCGGAAACGCATTTTTTCGGCCAACGCAGTCGAGGTGAACAAGTCAACCACGCTGTCATGCATGTCGTCGTATAGCGCGGGATCGACGCCGTGGCCGACGAGGATCGCGAAGCCGATCTCCTGCAGTGCCGCGCCAAATTCCTCGGCGAACCTTGCCTTGGCCCTGGCGTCTCCGCGCAAAAATGGGTCGAGGTCGAGCGTCGCAATCTCATATTCCTCGTCGAACTCGTCACCTTCGTGCTCGGCCAGACGGTAGGTATGCGACTTGCGCACCTGGTCATATTTTTCGAAATCGCGATTGAGCGAATTAAGGTCGGTCATAGGATCGCAACCGTCGCCGTCGCCGGTTTGGCTGCTTGCCCTCGCCGTCCAACCAATGCCGCCCTGAACATCACGGCTGCGGCATAAAGGACGACGACCAGGACCATCCAGCGCAACATCTCGAGCGGCATCTGTTTGACGATGAAGGCCGCGACGATCACCGCCGGAATCCCGCCCAGCGCCAGGCCAAGAACGATGCGCAGATCGACCTCCCCGATCTTGAAGTGCCGAACACTCGCACCGGCCCCCATCAAGGAGCCTCCAGCGGCCATAATCGGGAAGCAGAGTCTCGGATCCATCCCCATCAGACTTAGCATGACCAGCGTCGGCGCATAATTGCCAACCCCGAAGTTAGCCAGAATCCCGAAGCCGAAGCTGGCTGCCACGGCGACGATAGTCTGGGCGACCGGAAGGCCCGTTGCGGTGCCGCCGCCGGGGAACAGGTGAAGGTTGGTCATCGCATAAGCTGCCGCTGCTAGGACGAAGCCGATGGCAACCGTCAGCTGGACGATCCACACCCGGGCTCTTGCGACGAGCGGCGCCCCGACGAGCCCGCCCAGCATCGTTGCGATCGCGCAGCTGATAAGCAGCAGAGGGTCGACGAAGACGCCGAGCAGGATCAGGAAGATAATGCTTTCGACCATCACCGGCGGGGTAAGCCCAACCACCATCGTTGGCGGAATCAGCCGATCAGGAACCATGCGGCGGAATTTGAACCAGGCTGCTGTCGGCGCGAAGGAGCCGATCCCGAGCGTATCGAAGAAGTTGACGACTGCGCCGAGACCGATCGCCTCGGCATTGGGCCAAACGCGCTGGGCGAGGGCTGCGCGTATCAGGGCGAGGAGATAGGCAAGGATCCCAACGCCAAGCAAAATCAACAAGACAATCAACATGGGATGCTCCCGGCTGCTTCCTGCTTAGCATGCATGTTGGCGAACACCTTCCGTGAACTAGGGCGAGTGGCTGCTTTCATCCCGGCGACAAAATTCGCGACGCAATCGGGAGATCCGGATTCGATGGCCAGCCGAACGATCGCTGAGCCGCTGATCACGCCGGCCGCGCCGGCCGCCATGGCCCCACGGACATGGTCTGGTGTCGAAATGCCAAATCCGAGAATCGCCGGCGGGGCGCCAAGTCGTTTGAGATCGGCAAATAGCCGTTGGTGGTCGAGCAAAAGCTGGTCCTGAACGCCCGTCACACCTGTCCGAGCCACACAGTAGGTATAGCCGCTATTGAGGCGAGCAATGTGGGTGAGCGTTTGCCCAGGCGTATTTGGCGCGGCGACCATCACCAAATCGACGCCGGCAGCTCGCGCTGCAGCGGCATATGGCTGGGCTTCGAGCGCCGGAACATCGGCGACCAGCAGGCTGTCGACGCCGGCGCGGGCAGCATCAATGCAGAAACGATCGCGCCCGCGGGCCGCGAGAAGGTTTGCGTAAGTGAGAATACCCACGGGTATCGCCGCATGGCGCTGGCGAAACTCGTCCAGCAGCTGAAAGCAATCGTCGACCCTCGCTCCAGCCTTGAGTGCGCGGTTCGCCGCCGCCTGGATTACTGGTCCATCGGCGATCGGATCGGTAAAGGGAATGCCAACCTCGATCATGTCGGCTCCCCCCTCAACCAGCGCATCGAGCAGGGCGGCACTGGTAGCCAGGTCAGGGTCACCGAGCATCAGGAACGCCCCGAACGCACCCTCGCCGGTTTGGCTCAGCCGATCGAACATGGCGGAATATCGGGTCATGGCCGGGCTCCGAGCAGGGCTTCCGCCTGAATAACGTCCTTGTCGCCGCGTCCGGACAGGTTGACGACAATGACCGCGTCTTCGTCTTGCTCCGCCATCTTCAATGCCTGAGCGACCGCGTGACAGGATTCAAATGCGGCAATGATCCCTTCGCCCTTCGCCAGTTCGACAAAGGCTTCGAGCGCGCCCTTGTCGCCGATGCCGACATATTCCGCGCGGCCGGTTTCCTTGAGGTACGCATGCTCCGGACCCACGCCGGGATAATCGAGGCCTGCCGACACCGACCAGGTATCGCAAATTTGCCCGTCCGCGTCCTGGAGTAGGAGCGTCTCGGCTCCGTGAAGAATCCCCGGCGTGCCGCGAAGCAATGTCGCTCCATGATCTGGGCTGTCGAGTCCCTTCCCCGCGGCTTCGACACCCACCAGTCTGACGTCAGAATCGGCAATGAATTCGGAAAAGATGCCGATCGCGTTCGATCCGCCACCGACGCAGGCGACAACGGCATCGGGCAGGCACCCCTCGACGTCGAGGATCTGGGCACGCGCCTCCCGTCCAATCACTCGTTGGAATTGGCGGACCATCGTTGGAAACGGATGTGGTCCCGCCGCCGTGCCGAGCAGATAATGTGTATCAGCGAAGCTCGCACTCCAGTCACGGAGGGCTTCGTTGATCGCGTCCTTCAGAGTGCGGCTGCCGTTTTCAACCGCGACCACCTCGGCGCCCATCAGCTCCATGCGAAACACATTATGCCGCTGCCGGTCGACATCTTCGGCGCCCATGTAAATGCGCGTCTCGAGCCCAAACAGCGCGCCGGCCATGGCCGTCGCTACGCCATGCTGACCTGCCCCGGTTTCCGCAATCAGCCGTCGCTTGCCCATTCGCCGTGCCAGCAGCGCCTGGCCGAGAACCTGGTTGGTCTTGTGCGCGCCGCCATGAAGGAGGTCCTCACGCTTCAGGTAGATGCGAGCCTTCCTGCCGACGTTGCGGCAGCGGGTGAGCGGCGTAGGCCGGCCAGCATAGGTGGTGAGAAGCCCGTCGAGTTCGGCGTGGAACGCAGCATCCGATTCAGCGTCGAGGAAAGAAGCCTCGAGTTCCTCCAGCGCCGGGACCAGGATTTCGGGAACAAAGCAGCCACCGAAGCGGCCGAAACGGCCGGTCATGCGCATGCGACACTCCTCCGGCATTGCGGCCGAAGCGCATCGAAGACGGCCGCCAGCTTGGATCGGTCCTTGCGTCCAGGCTCCAATTCCAATGCCGAGCCGATATCGATCCCGAATGTGCCGACCTGTTGAGCGGCACGCGCATTGTCCGGGCCAATGCCTCCGGCCAAAAATGCGCTTGGAAGGTCGGATCTACCGGCAATCAGCTTCCAATCAAACGGGCGGCCCGTGCCTCCGCTACGACCGTTTAGTCTCGTGTCGAACAATGTGCGGTCCGTACCGGTCCGGGCAGGATCGGCCATGGCGTCGACGCCGCACACCAGCCAAATCTCGCAGCCATGCGGGAGATTGGCTCGGAGCCGCGCAAGGTCGACGACGCTGCCGTGAAGCTGGACGGCATCAAGACTGCAGGCATCCGCTGCGGCTGCAATGGTTTCATGATCCTGGTCACGAAAGACACCAACGGCCCTGACTCCGCTTTCACGAGCCTGCGCCGTCAAGTCCTCGGCATCGCGGCCCACTTTCCTCGGGCTATCGTCCGCAAATATGAAGCCGGCGTGAGTTGCGCCCGCGCTAGCGACGGCCGCGACATCTTCAGCGGAAGTGAGCCCGCAGATCTTGACTGCCCCACTCACCAGAGAACGCGCAGCAAAGCAGATATTGTCTGCTGCCATCAACGATGAACCAACCAGGAAAGCGTCGGTCTTTCCTGACAGCCGCTCAACATCGGCACGTGTGCGGATACCGGATTCGCTGACAAGGACGACATCCTCGGGAACGATGCCAGCCAGCCGTTCCGATACCGTCAGGTCGGTCTTCAGCGTGTTGAGATCCCGGTTATTGATTCCGATAATCGTCGATCCAAGCGCAAGCGCGCGCTTCATTTCTGCCTCGTCATGGACTTCGATGACGACGTCCATGCCGAGCCGTCGCGCCTCCGCGATGATGGAGGCCGCCTCGCGATCGTTAAGGACGCTAAGGATTCCGAGCACGGCGTCTGCCCCATAATGCCGAGCTTCGGTGACTTGCCGGGCATCGATGACGAAGTCTTTGGCCAGGATAGGGCCATCGTACCTGGCTCGAGCGGCCCTCAGGTCGTCGAGCGATCCTCCGAAATATGGCTCATCGGTGAGGACGCTGATGGCGTCAGCGACAGGTGCGTAGGCACATACCGCTTCAATGACTCCGGCATTGCTTCGGTGGCCCGATGGCGATCGCCGTTTCACTTCCAGGACGAAGCGTGCGCCGGGTTGAGCAAGCGCCGATCGCAGGCTCCGCCGAGTTGGTTCGGGATCGAGAGTTAGCCCTTGAAGCCGGGCTCGGACATCTTGCCGCTTTCGGCGGACAATCTCAGCCAGGACGCTGTCAGCCACGGCATGCCTCCACATAGGCATCGAGTATTGCGCCGGGCCGCCCGGCAAGCAGCATGTCTCGCGCGAACTCCGCACCTTCGCCCAGGTTCGAGACAATGCCGGCGGTCAGCAACAGGGCGGCCGTGTTGAGGACGGTGATGTCCTGTTCGGCGGCGCTGCCGCCACCGTCCAGCAATGCGCGCAGCCGCACGGCATTCTCCGGGATGTCACCGCCAGTCACGACGCTGAGCGGAGCTCGTTCGAGCCCCGCATCCTCAGGCACGATCACCAGATCGGTCAGTTCGCCGTTCGACAGCCGGATCGCCCTGGTTTCCCCATGGAGCGCAACTTCATCGAGGCCCGAACCATGCACGACCAATGCTTCATCGACGCCCATCGCATCGAGAGTCTGCGCGATCCTAAGCAACATTTTGGGATCGGCCACGCCGAGCAGTTGAACCGACGGCCTCGCCGGATTGATACAGGGCCCGAGCAGATTCATCACCGTTCGCACATGCAGCTGACGGCGGACGAGCGCCGCATGCTTCATGCCGGGGTGGTAGGCGGGCGCGAACAGGAAACAGAAACCGGTCTGGTCGAGCGCCATTCGGGCAGTCGCCGGATCAACCTCGATCCTTGCACCAAGCGCTTCAAGCACGTCGGCGGAACCGCATTTCGAGCTCACGCTGCGGTTGCCATGCTTGGCAACAGGCAATCCGCATGCTGCCGCGACAAAGGCAACGGCTGTCGAGACGTTGATCAGCCCCGAACTATCGCCGCCGGTTCCACAGCAATCCGCGAACAGATAGTCAGGCCGCTCGAAGGGCTGTGCCGCCGCGAACAACCCGCGCGCGGCCCCGATCATCTCATCGGCGGTCTCACCCTTCATTCGAAGAGCGATCAACATGCCGGCGATCTCGGCAGGCTCGAGCCGTCCGAGCACCAGCCGCTCAAACAAATGCTCTGAATCGCCGGCAGCAAGGTCCTGCCCCGCCAGCAGGCGCGGCAATGGATTGGGTACCGGGCCAGTATCGGCGACGGCGTGGCGAACGGGCGGAGCCGTCAATTGGGATTGGGTCAGCATGGGGTAATCCTCGCGGCAATGAAAAACCCGCCAGAAGGCGGGTCGAAGGTCGGTCAGGGAGTGTCGGGTAGGTCGATCAGCTCACCAGCCGCGCCATCGCGCCGCGAGGGTCATTTCGTGCCACCAAAGCCAAGCCGAGCCCGCTGCGGCAGGCTGGAAGCAATTGGCAAGAGCGCGAAATTCCGTCACGCCTTTAGCCTCGTTGTTGCCCTTTCACTTGTCAAGTTTGCGGAATGTCGAACATTTCCATCACCTTATCCGAAGCCCAGGCGCTTGACCGTGCGGATCCACTACGCGCACTGCGCGGTCGATTCCTTGTGCCGGACGGCATCGCCTATTTCGACGGCCATTCGCTGGGGCCACTTCCGCTCCAGACGATCACGAATCAGCGCGAGGTCGTCGAGAAACAATGGGGCCAACAGCTTATTGGCGGTTGGAATGCGGGTTGGATTGATGCGCCGCAACGCGTGGGCGCCAAGATTGCCCGCCTTATCGGCGCAAAGCCGCATGAGGTGATTGTTGCCGATTCCACATCCGTGAATTTGTTCAAGCTTCTCGTCGCCGCTTCACGCCTTTCGTCGCGCGGCATGTTGCTCACGGAAACCGACAACTTCCACACCGACCGCTACATTGCGAGCGGAGCCGCGGAAATCACGGATCTCCAGTTCCGCACCGTTTCTCGCGAGAAGATCGGAGACAGCATCGACTCCGACACCAATCTCCTTCTGCTGACACATGTCCACTATGGCACCGCCGAACGCTATGACATGGCGGCCATAACGAAGCGCGCTCGTGGCGCCGGCGCGCTCACCATCTGGGATCTCTGCCATAGTAGCGGAGCGGTCCCGTTGCAGCTCAACAATGACGAGGTCGAGCTCGCGGTTGGGTGCGGCTACAAATATTTGAATGGGGGACCTGGCGCGCCGGCCTTCATCTATGTCGCCGAACATTTGCAGGATCGATTGCTGTCACCCTTGCGCGGTTGGATGGGGCATGCGGCGCCCTTTGATTTTGCCGCCGATTATGTGCCCGCTCCTGGCATCGACCGCTTCCTGGCGGGCACCCCGCCGATCCTTAGCCTCGCCGCTCTGGAATGCGGCATCGACGTCTTTGACGGCACTTCGATGCAGGCGGTTTGGGAGAAGTCGATCGCTCTGTTCAATCTGTTCATCGGCTTGATGGCCGCGCGCTGTCCGGAGATGGCCTGCATTTCGCCACGAGAAGCCGAGCGGCGAGGAAGCCACATCTCGTTTAAACATCCGAATGCGTTCGAAATCTGCCAGGCGCTCATCGACGCCGGAGTCATCGGGGATTTCCGGGCGCCCGACGTCGTCCGGTTCGGTCTCACTCCGCTTTACCTGCGGTTCGAAGACGTATGGACCGCGGTCGAACGCTGCGCCGAAATCCTCGACAGTCGCAGCTGGAACCAGTCAAGGTTCAGCGCTCGACGAAAGGTCACATGAATCAGCCACCTACTGACCCCTTGAAAAGCTTTTTTCCAAAACCAGATTTTCGGCGCCGGCCATCCACTGGCCGGTAAAAACGGGAGGTGAGGGCCTGTTCGGGCCTTGGCTTCCGTAACGTTGCTCAAGAGGAGGACAGATATGCGCAGTGCGTTTGATTTTGCGCCCTATCGGCGCTCCACAATTGGCTTTGATCGCCTGTTTGACCTTTTGGAAAACAGCTCATTTGGGCAGGGTTCGGAAAACTACCCGCCGTTCGATCTCATCAAGGTCGATGACAACCGTTATCGCATAAGCCTGGCGGTAGCCGGGTTCGGTAAGGATGAGATCGATATTACCGCACAGCAAAACCAGCTGATCGTAAGCGGCAAAAAGGCCGAAGATGAAGGTATCGACTATATTCATCGCGGGATCGCCAATCGGCAGTTCGAACGGCGGTTCGGTCTTGCTGACTTCATCAAGGTCTCGGAGGCTGATCTGAAAGACGGCTTGCTGTCTATCGACCTGATCCGCGAAATTCCGGAGGCAATGCGGCCCAAGAAGATCTCTATCGGCGGCACGCATCCCCGGCAGGAAGCGATCGAGGCGACCGCGAAGGAAACCGTCGACGCCTGATCGATAGGACGGGAGGCAGGGGCCGCGTGGTGCGGAGGCTCTGCCTCTCGCATGGCCATTCCGAGAACCGAGGAGGCAGGCATGCAGCCATTGGATGGCCCGCATGGCTACTACCGTATGCGGGAAGCTCAAGAGCGTGAAATGGCGGCGAAGGCGAAAGATGATAACGCGAGACACGTCCACCTGGCTTTGGCCGAACAATATAGGCGACTAGCCGATAGCCGCGAAGTTTTGCCTTGAATGCCTTC
Source organism: Sphingomicrobium sp. (assembly GCA_045811425.1). GTDB lineage: Bacteria > Pseudomonadota > Alphaproteobacteria > Sphingomonadales > Sphingomonadaceae > Sphingomicrobium. The sequence continues at coordinate 54,104 of JBJMUA010000058.1, forward strand.
ATCGAAGGGCCCGCCGGAAGGCCTAGGCTCCGGCGGGCCCATTTGCAGATCAAACAATCTTTTGATTTAAAGGCTCGATCCGAAGCGTAACCACATCAACTCCCGCGTTTCGGGTCGCAGCAAATATGATGGCATCGGCCACTTCCTCCGGCGGAAGCAATTTATGCTCGCGAATCATGGCCGCCCGGTCTTCCGGCGAAAATGGCTGCATGGCCGATCCGATGGCGCCGGGCTCGATCAAGGTCACCCTTATCCTTTCCGGCATCATCTCTTTGCGCAGCGTCTCGGCAAATGATGCCACACCGCCCTTGGCGGCGTTGTAGACGCTTTCCCCAACCGCCTTGATGTGGACGCTGATGGAGCCAACCAGGATGACCATGCAATCGTCGCGGCCGCTTTGGCGCATGCGCTCGATGGCGAAGCGAGTGCAGGCGACATAGCTGCCGAGATTGGTTTCCATCACGAAGCGCCAGTCCGCGTCGTCCATTTCCATCAGCGGGCCCGAACCGACGCCGGCGCATGCGATGAGGAGATCCAGGCCGCCAAGCCAGCCGTCCACGCGGTCAAATAGCTCGGCGATCCCCGCCCGCGTGGCGAGGTCGGCCGCGATCCAATGGATTTCGGAAGAGCCATTGCCTTTGATTTCATCGGCCAGCTTGCGCAGGTCGTTTTCGCTTCGATCGGTCAGCAGTAGCTGGGCGCCCCCCGCCGCAATTCTTGTCGCCACCGCGCGGCCAACTCCGCCGGCTCCTCCGGTAATGAGGACTTTGCGGTTGGCGAGGGACTGATCAGCAGTGTCGGGCATGGGAAACCCAAATCTCCGCCGGAGTGGAGGTTCCGCGGAAGCCTGGCGCGAGCGCAGTCAATCAGCGCAACCCTCCAACATAAGTTAAGTAGTTTGCAGGAAACGAGCGGTTCGGCGGAATGTTTTACTTCGGTGAAACACGAAACGGTGGAAGCCCGCGGATTTAGTCCGCACGTCATCTTGCTGAGGCAAGAGCTGGCGTCCAAACGCATGCGATCGATCACCTCATTCGAGCTCGATGGCAGAAGGGTGGAGGTCGTCGCAGGTGCGGACTCCGTCTGGCTGATGATCCGGCGCGATCGGCTAGGCGGCTTGGCGCTTCGTGCCGCTTATACTCCCGGCGGTTGCCGTTCGATTCGCCGGCCGCGGCCGCGCAAGGGCGAACGATTGCGGCTGCGGGTGGAATCGCAAATCGGCATTCACGACGTCAGCATCGCGACGCCGGCTTCTTCAATGCCCGTGCTCAGGGTGACGACGAGGCTTACGGCCGCGGAACCCTTGCTGGTCCCCTATTTCCCGCGCGATCTCTACCCGCTGGACGAAAATGACGATCCGATGGGGTGCAGTGGCAAGGTCGAGGCTGCGCAGCGCGGCCTCAACACGGGACTTTGCTTCCTTGTCAGCGAACACGGCGGCTTCGGCAGCACGCTTTACCTTCAGAACCTGACCGCCCTTAATGACTATTTCCACCAGACCGACACAAAGCCGGACGGCGCGGTCGGCGGCTTGTGGCCGGAACTAGGCTTCTTGCCGCCCACTCCACGCCAAAGTCCCACGCCTCCCAAAAAGCCCATCCGCCCGGGAAGGCCGGTAACGATCAGCGATGCTTTCCTGTCCTTTCACGACGCGACAGACGGAGATGAGCAATCGCTGGCCCAATGCTTCCTCAATCAACTGGCGGCGGTCCTTTATTTGCTGGAGGCTCCACCGACCGAATTTCGCGATTGGCCCCGGCGCGCAGAGCAAACCTTGAAGGATCTCGACCAGTCCGACGAGGCCACCATCTCCCACTATGGCTGCCGGTATATCCATCCCTACACGGGCGCCGAATATCCGGACGTGATGGTTCAGCTATCCCTAATCGCGGCGCTGCGCGACTATGAGGCCTGGTGCGGCAAGCCGGTGCCGCTCCGCAGGGAGCTGCAGCGCGGCCTCCCGAAGTTTTTCGACAAGCGGCTGGGAACGCTCAGGCGATATCTGCCCAATGTCGGCAAGGACAAGAATGCCGACGCGGTCGACAGCTGGTATCTCTTCCACCCGTTGCTGAACCTCGGCCGGCTGGCGCTTGACGGTGACAAGCCGGCCGAGCGGCTGTTCCTGAAATCGCTCGACTATTCGATCAGGGCGGCGCGCCACTTCGGTTATAAATTCCCCGTCCAGTTCGACATCAGGGATTATTCGATCATCACCAAGGAGCGTGGTGACGGGCTGGGCCAGACCGACTGCGCCGGCATCTACGCATATGTCATGCTCCAGGCATTCGAGCTGACCAGCAAGACCAAATATCTTGGCGAAGCGCGCAAGGCGATCGGGGCACTCAAGGACATGAGGTTCGAGCTCAACTATCAGGCCAACCTCACCGCCTGGGGGGCGGCAGCTTGCATGCGGCTATGGCGGATCGACAACCGGGAGGAATATCTCCGCCAGAGCTATGTTTATCTGGCGAGCTTCTTCCACAATTCGGCGATCTGGGAATCGGAGATCGGCTGGGCTCGCTATTATTCGAATTTCCTGGGGGCCTCGGCACTCCACGACGCTCCCTATATGGCCTTGTTCGAATGCTATGACAGTTATGCGGCCTTCGAAGAATATCTGCGGGATGGCGGACCCGATCTCAACCGCGCGGTCCGAACACTGCTGAGCGAATATTGCCGCTACGCGCTCCATCGAACATGGTTCTATTATCCCGACGCCCTTCCGCGCGGCGCGATCTCGCCCAAGCAGCGCGAACCCAACGGCAAGGTCAAGCGCAGTTTATCCTTCCCGGTGGAAGATGTTTACATCGATGGCCAGCAGGCCGGCCAGGTGGGCCAGGAGGTGTATGGTGCGGGCGCTGCATTTGTCTTCGCCACCCGAGCCTTTCATCTCGTGACAGGGGCACCGTTCCAAATCTTCTGTGATCAGTTCCTGACCCGCAGCGAGCGTCCGACGGAACGGCAGATCAATTTCCAGGTCGATGGCGCCGAGACAAGGACCGCGAAGCTGATGCTGTTGCGGACGGGCCGGACCAAGTTACCGCGGATCAACCTCACCAATGCCAGTGGCGAGCAAATCCGTCCCGCATCGCGAAAGGCTGATCGCATCGAATATTTGGTTCCCGCAACCGAGGAATATGCCCTGCGTTGGTAGGCGGCCGCCCGAAACATCATGTTCAGGAGTTTGATCAAGTGAACGACGACGTCCTCGAACGCCCGCCCGAAGACCTGTCCGATGCCCATACCGAGCAGCCTTCCCTTGCCGGTCGCAAGGCGCTGATCACCGGCGGGACGACCGGTATCGGTAGGGCTATTGCCGTGCTGCTGGCCTCCGAAGGAGCAAAGGTTTTCATCTGCGGAAGGGATAGCAAGCACCTCGACGATGCTCTGGAACGAATCCGCGAGGTCGGCGATGGTGGTGGTGTTTCACTCGACCTCGCCCATCGTGAAAGCGTTGGAGAGTTGTTCGATGCGGCTGATAAATTTCTGGGCAAGATCGACATTGCGGTGATCAACGCCGCCGTGTCAGCCGAAGATCTGGAAAACACGTCGGAGGACGATCTCTACTATCAGACGGCTGTCGACTTCACCGCCTACCTCGCAACGACCAAAGCCGCACTTGAGCGAATGTCGGAAGGTGCGGATATTGTCATCATCGGGTCGATGTCGGCAGTCTCGCGAGAGGCCGGCTCCTCCATCTATGTCGCGGCGAAATCGGGCATCGAGGGATTCGCCAAGGCGCTGCGCGAGGAGCTCGCGGAAAAGGACATCAAGGTTGGGCTGATCGAACCCGGCTTTACTGGCGCCGACCTGCAATATCCGGATTACCCGCCCGAGAAACAGCGCGAGCAAATCCACCAGCATAAAATGTTGCGCGCCGAAGATATCGCAGCCTCGGTTCATTTCATGCTGACGCAGCCGCGCCGGACCGCAGTCTCACTGATGCGAGTGGAAACGCGCCTCCGGCACGAATGACCAACTTTGCCGTCGACCAGCTTGTCCTGACCCCGGACGATATCGACCTTTCGCGCTCGCCGCTAGCCGGCCAGTTAGGCGTCGAAACATATGTGCTCGGCGCCTTCAACCCGGGACTGACCAGGATGGCCAATGGCAACCTGCTGATGATGGTGAGGATTGCCGAGGCGCTGAGCCATCCGGTCCATGATGGCCATATCCACGCCATAAGGTGGGATGATGGCCGGTATGTCCTCGATCCTTGGCCGCTCGACCTTGTGGACACAGCTGACCCGCGCAAATTCCTCATCCGGGGCGGGCGCTGGCGGGTGATGGCCCTGACATCTCTTTCCTGGCTGCTGCCCGTCGAAATGAGCCCGGACGGGCTGGATATCGTTGCCATCCATTATGATCGAGCGATTGCGCCGCGAGCGCCGTACCAATGCTATGGCGTGGAGGATGCGCGCATCAGCCGGATCGACGAAGAGTGGTTGATGACCACCTGCTCGGTCAGCCCGGAGCGTCACTCGACCACTCTCTATCGCTCCGCCAATGGGCTCGACTGGACGCTGGAAGGTATGATCCTGGACCACCAGAACAAGGACATGCTGATTTTCGAGGGCAAGATCGGCGGCGACTACTGGGCCCAGACGCGCCCGCTAGGCGACCTCTATTTTGCTTATCCTCCCGGGAGCGAGTGGCGCGCCGGGCCATCCATCAATCTCGCTGTATCACCGGATGCGATTCACTGGCGGCCATATGACAAGCCCGGAATCAGGTCACGTTCCACCACCCTGGCGACGGCCCGTATGGGCGGGGGCAGCCCGCCGATCCGAACTTCGGACGGCTGGCTGACTCTATGGCATGGCGTCGAGCCGAAAGAGGTGGTTGGAATCTATCGCACCTACTGGTCCATTCTAGATGTCGAGGAGCCTTCGCGAACGGTTGCAACAAGCGACCGGCCGCTACTCGAAGCCGCGCCCGAGCTCACCCGACCGCTGGAAGACAGAATGTATGTTCGCGACGTGGTGTTCACGACCGGCATCGCAGAGTCTGGGGATCATTTTATTGTCGCATCTGGAGAGGCCGACCTCGCCTGCCGCATCACGCATGTCCCGAAACACAGCTTCGATCGAACATAGGCCGGAGGCCGGTTTGCCGTACGTCGGCAGCCTGAACCTATCGTCCCTACTGGAGTTATCCCTGGATGAGTTCCGAATCAGGAAAGTTGCGATGGCCATCATGGGCTAGCTGGGCAGCGATCGCGGTTGTCGTGACCAGCCTTGTTACGGTCGCGGCCACGATCAACGATATCTGGTAAGGCAGCCGAACGCGCGATCAACGCCGACCCAAATGGGGATAAAAAGCGGCACGATCCTCTTCCCGAAGCCAGCGATAGAGCAGGGCCAAGGCGACGGTACCATGGACGAGCCCGCCGGGAATCCACATCAGCAAGCCCGCCAGTTGCTGATCCGTTGTCGGATCGAGCCCGATTCCTGATAGGCCCATTGCCGCATAGGCCGAATACCAGGGGCTTTCCGACAGAGCCATTAGTGCTCCCAGCGCTCCTTCGACAAGCGACGTCAGAAACAGGCACGCCGCCGACAGCAGATAACCGCCGCGCCGCGGCTTGAGCATCGCCGTCCAGAACAACAGCGAGGCCAGGATGAAGCTGGCGTGCTGGGCGATATGCCAACCGCGACTGTCGAGGGCACGGTCGAACAGCGCCGGTGCGTGCCACGCCCACATCGTCACTGCCTGAATGATGGTGGCCGTGATCGGCTCGGTCAGCCACCGCCACACCGAAGCGAGAGGCGCTTTCCAATTGCCGCGCAATGCCCGGCGGATGCGCTCCGGCAGTCCCCAGGCAAGGCTTCCGCCAGCTTGCGATGCGGCCAGCAGGAGGGTGGCCACCAGCATGATCAGTTCATGCTCCGCCATATGCAGCGTGAAGCTGCGCTCCCCGCCCTCGTGCAGCGGCGACACCAGCGCCAGAGTCAGTACCAACCAGCCGGCGAGAAACAGACGATGGCGGCGCCGGGGTACCCGGGATTTGCGCGACAAGCGCCAACTGCCAAGGGCGAACAGAGCCAGGAGCATGACCATCGGCATCATGATCCATGGGTCGAGGTTCCAACTCGGCGCGTGAGCGTGCAGCCTATCGTCATGGGCCAGGGCCGGCGCCGCTCCAACAAGCGCCGTCGCCAGCGCAATGCTCTTTACTGGAAACATGGCGGGAGCAGCAGCGCCGCGATCATCGGCAACAGGATCGCGAGGCAAAACAAGGCGGCCGATCCCGCGGAGATAGCACCGACGACCCTCCGGGCATCATTGTCCGACCGACGGAAGCTGCGCCAGGAAACAAACCCCGCGGCCAGACAAACCAGCAGGCCGAGAACGGCGGCGATCAACAAGGGCCCGGGGCTGGCCAGGTTGCAGTGATCGAACACCCCTTCCGACCCATATTGATGGACAAATCCGGCGCCCAAAATGCCGAAGACCAACCCGGTCCAAGGCATCACTGTATCAATCAATGCGTGCCGTCGCTTCATTGGAACAACCGCGGAACCCAGTAGATGAGGACGTAAATCGGCAACCAGGCGAGCCAGACAAACCGCCAATAAAGCGCATTCTCATCGGTATCGACCAGTCGTCGTGGCTCTTCGCCATGCGGGGTCCTCATCAGCCGCCAGAGGACCACGGTGTCGACCCAGTCGGTAACAATGTGCGTCGTATGCAACAGCAGAAGCGCCCACAGCACCGAGCCATAGGCATTGTCGTACCAGAGTATGTTAAGCGAATTGAACTCGAAGCCGCGCAGGACGAACAGCAATAGGCCGATGGCGACGATCCACGGCAATAGTCGGCGCACTGAGGCAACATCGTAAGATTCGGCGGCCTTCTTGATCATCGTGTTGGGGATTTCGCTCAGCAGCATGACCAGGGTGAACAAGCTGCCGGCAATCAGGTTCGGCGGTTCGAACGGCGGCGGTGCCCATTGCTGCTCGTGACTCATCAGAAAGAAATACGTGGCGATGGTCATAATGAAGGCGGAACCCTCGATGACCATGAAGCCGATGATTCCCCACCAGGTCAGGCTGCGATAGCTGAACGCGTGGGTCGGCAGCGGCGAAACATCGTCAATGAAGCTAGGCTGCAGGCTCATGAGATGGTCGGCTCCGGATCGGGGATGGGACTCTTCGGCCAGAACCAGGCAATCAACGCGATCATTGCCGGTAAGGCGCCGAACAGCACCGCCCAGGGGCTGAAGATCGAGCAGATAAACATCACCGCCACGGCAATGCCCGAAACCAGCGGCCAGATGCTCGGCTCGGCGCTCGGTTCGCGCGTGTCGGGCACGGCCGACATAACGGTGGTCAGCAGCAGCTCGCGGTCCTCGACCCGCAAGCCATGAACGACCGGCAGTTTTTCTCCCGCGTCCCATAGTGGCGTTGAGCTGTCGACCATGGGGATGTGCGCGAAGTTATGGGGCGGCGGCGGCGACTGGATTGCCCATTCCAGCGACGGCGCATCCCAGGGATTCGGCCCTGCCCCACGTCCTTTCAGCAGGGATATCGCCATGTTGATGACGAACAGCAGGACGGCGAGCGCAACCACGAGCGAGCCGATGGTCGACAACAGGTTTGGAAGCTCGAGCCCCATGCCGGCCGGATAGGTATAGACCCGCCGCGGCATTCCGATCAGGCCACTCAGATGCATCGGGAAAAAAGTCAGCTGGAAGCCAAGAAAGATCATCCAGAAGCCGATTTTGCCTAGCCCGTCCGACATCATCCGGCCGGTGAACTTCGGAAACCAGTAGGTGATCGCGCCCAGCAGCGGGAACACCGCGCCCCCGATCAGCACATAGTGGAAATGGGCGACGATGAAGTAGGTATCGTGCAGCTGCAGGTCGAGCGGCACGGCGGCTATCATGACCCCGGTCAAGCCGCCGATGACGAAGGTGATGATGAAGCCGATGACATAAAGCATCGGCACCTGCATCCGGGGGCGGCCGTCCCATAGGGTGGCGATCCAGCAGAATATCTGCAGGCCGGTCGGCACCGACACCGCCATGCTGGCGGCCGTGTAGAAACTATACCCTACTCTCGGCAGGCCCGTCGCGAACATGTGATGGACCCATAAGCCGAACGCCAGGATCCCCGTCGCGACCAGCGACAGCACGACGACCGGATAGAACATGACCGAACGGCGCGAGAAGGTGGCCACGATCTCGCTGACAAAGCCAGTCGCGGGAAGGAAGATGATGTAGACTTCCGGATGGCCGAAGAACCAGAACAGATGCTGCCATAACAGCGCGTCGCCATGCTCCGCCGGGTTGTAGAAATGTGTGCCGACCAGCCGGTCGGAGAGAAGGAAGGTCGATGCCAGCGCTACCGACGGCATCGAGAAGATCACCATCAACGAGGTGACCAAGGTCGCCCAGGCGAACAAAGGCATCCGGGCCAGGGTCATGCCCGGCGCGCGCTGCTTGAGGATGGTGGCGGTCAAGGTCACCGCTACCGCCAGTGCGGCGATTTCGGTGAAGGTCACCATCTGCGCCCAGATATCGGCGCGCTTGCCGATGCCGAACTGCGGCCCCGACAGCGGCGGATAAGCGAACCAGCCAACATCGGGTCCGATATTGAGGATGAATGCCACCCACAGCAGGCAGCCACCGGCCAGGTACATCCAGTAGGAAAATGAGGTCAGCCGCGGGTAGGCGATTGCCCTGGTCCCGACCATCAGGGGCGTCAGGTAGATCTGCATCCCTTGCATTACCGGCACGGCGAACAGGAACATCATCGTCGTGCCGTGCATGGTAAAGATTTCATTGTAGCGCTGGGGAGAAATGAGATCATTGTCCGGCCTGGACAATTGCAGTCGCATGGCAATCGCCAGCGCCCCGCCAAGCGCGAGGAATGTGAGCGCCGTGACGATGTAACGCCGGCCGATGTCCTTGTGGTCGACGCTCGACAGCCAGCCGATAAACCCTGGCGGAGTCCTCCATGTCGTGGCGAGGCGCGCGTCCAGCTCGGAGCCCGTAAGGTCAGGGCCGTCCCGCGGGACCTTCGTCGGCGGCGCCTTTGCCTTTTTCGCCGCCAGGCTCATTTCAACGTCTCAAGATAGGCGGTGACGGCTTGCAAATCGGTAGGCGGCAGCCCGACTGCGGGCATGTGATTGCCCGGCTTGTGCGCCTGCGGATCGGCAACCCAGGCGGCAAGGTTTTCCCTGTTCATTGGCAGGGTGCCCGCGGCGATGCTGCGCCGGCTGGCAAGATGAGTGAGGTCGGGCCCGACCTGTCCACCGGCCGGAGTGCCCGCGATATTGTGACATGAGCTGCACTCGCGACCGGTGACATAGCCATAGCCGGCAAGCTGGGCCGGTGTGGCCGGTGGCCTGGCAGGAGTCAGCTGGGCGCTCAGCCAGCGGTCGAAATCCGCCTTGCTTTCGACCGTGATATCAAGCGCCATATGGGCATGCTGGATGCCGCAGAACTCCGCGCATTGACCGCGGTAGAGGCCGGTCTTGCGAGGCAGCAGCTGCAGATCGGTCTCCCTTCCCGGGACGAGGTCCTGCTTGCCGGCAAGGTTGGGGATCCAAAGGCTGTGAATGACATCGCTGGAAACCAGCCTGACTTGCGTCGGCACGCCGACCGGCAGGTGGATTTCATTCGCGGTGCGGACGGTCTTCGATGCGTCCGGGCTATTATAGACGACATCCCACCACCATTGGTTGGCGGTGACGGTAAGGGTCAGCCGGGCGTCGCGGACATTCGCTGCATTGGACCGGTCGGTGAAGAAGCTCGCCACGGTCAATCCCGTCAGCCCGGCGACAATCAAAATCGTCCATGCGATCAGCGCGGGCCGCATGATCGGCGAGGTCTTGTGATGCTGGCGATCGGCCAGAGTGAGCTCGCCTTTTGGCCGGCGCCACATGGCGATGAGCAGGGCGGAGAAGACCAGCACGTAAAATATGGTGCAAACGACCATGAAGATCGTGAACAGGTTCACAAAGCCCGCGCCCTCGGCGCCCTGGCCGCCGAGCGCATTCTGATGCCCCGCACAGCCGCCAATGTAGAGCGGGATGAGCGCGCCGGCCCAGGCCCGTCTCATTGCTGTGCCGAATCCGCCGGGCGCACGGGCTCGGTCTTGGTTTGCGTCTGTGGCGGCGTATTGCTTATCTCGTCGGCACGGGCGCCGACCGCATCCTTGGGCGCCTGGCCGGACAAGCTCCCGACATAGGCCGCCAGCTGCCAGACCTGTTGCTGGGTGAGCTTGCCGCGCCACGCCGGCATTCCGTTCGGGCGCCCTTCAACAATCGACGTGGCGATCTGGTCGATCCGGCCGCCGTAGAGCCATTTGTCGTCCATCAGCGCCGGGCCCATTCCACCTCCGCCGTGACTGTGGCATCCGGCGCAGTTCATCCAGCTGTACAATTGCTGGCCCTTCGCGATCGCCTCGGCATTGCCCTGGTAGGCTGCCGCCCGGGGGTCGAGCGGCGGCAACATGCCGGTTTGCGGGAAGATGGTGTCGGGGCTCGCCGCAGCAGGAACTGTCTCGCTCAGCGGCTTGTCAGGCGTTTGGCGAGTCTCGCGCTCGCAGCCGCACAGGAGCGCCAGCGCCGCGATTGCCGCCAACCTATTTTGGAAGCGCGAAAACATACACCATGCCGCCTTTCGACGTCCGCTGCTTCAGGTCCTTCGTGGCGTTGACAAAGCCGAGCGCAGCGGTCGGGTCGCGCGGATCCAGGTCCGCCGAGACGATGGCGCCTGCCCAGCCGCCTACCCCCGATGGCACCGCAATAAACTGGCGACCGTCCGGGCCGCGATAGCTGATCGGCTGGCCGATGATCCCGCTGCCGGTCTTGAACCGCCACAGCAGCTTGCCGGTCCCGGCGTCGATCGCCTTGAACCAGCCGTCCATCGTTCCGTAGAATACGATCCCGCCCCCGGTTGCGAGCGCCGGGCTCCACAGCGGCAGATCTTCCTTGATCTCGAATATTTTTCGGCGGGCCACCGGGTCCCAGGCGGTGAACACGCCGCGGTTGCCTCCGGGCCCCGGGTACATTTTTACATCGGCGCCGACGAAAGGGGTTCCCGGAACATAGTTGGCATTCTTGACGCCCATATCCATGCAGATGTTGAGGTGCGGAATGTAGAGCAGTCCGGTCAGGGGGCTGAACGCCGATGGATTCCAATCCTTCGCGCCGGGCGGCCCGGGACAGATGTTCCGGACGACTCGTCCTTTCTTTGGCTCCTTGTCCTTCGCCGGAATAATCCGCCCGGTCTTGAGATCGACGCCCTTGTAGCCGGTAATATAAGCATAGGGATCGACCGACAGGATCTGGCCTGTACGGCGGTCCTGGACATAGAAATAGCCGTTGCGGCTGGGCCGGATCAGCGCCGGAATCCGCTGCCCATTTGGAGCCGGCCAGTCGACCAGGACGATTTCGTTGATGTCGTCATGGTCGAACAGATCGTGCGGCGTGCTCTGGTAAAACCAGCGCGCCTGGCCGGTCGCGACGTCGCGGGCGAACACGCCGGCGGTCCATTTGTTGTCCCCTGGCCGCTGCTCGGCGTTCCATGGGCCGGGATTTGAGGTGCCGTAATAGATCAGCTTCAGCTCCGGATCATAGCTGATCCAGCCCCACACGGTGCCACCGCCGATCTTCCAATATTCCGGAGGCCAGCTGCTTACGCCGAGGTCGCTGCCCTTGTCCTGCGGATAGAATGCCCGGTAGCCCGGGCCGATCAGGACGTCCTTGTCGGGGCCTGTGCTATAGGCCTTCCAAACCAGCTTGCCGCTGCCCGCGTCGAGCGCCGCCAGCCAGCCGCGCACGCCCATTTCACCGCCCGAGTTTCCGACCAGGACTTTGCCGTCAGCGACCAGCGGCGCCATGGTCATGGTTTCACCCTTCTGGATGTCGGCCAGCTTGGTGCGCCACAGCTCCTTGCCACTGTCGGCATCGACCGCGACCGTGTGGCCATCGAGCAGGTTCAGGAACAGCTTGCCATCGGCATAGGAAGCGCCGCGGTTGACCGGTCCGCAGCAGGCCACGCCCTTGGCAGCGGCGGCCGGCTTGGGCTCATACATCCACTTCGCCGGTGCGCCGGGCTTGGTCAGGTCGAGCGCGAATACATTGTTCGGCCAAGGGCTGATCACATACATCGTCGAGCCTACGACCAGCGGCGGAGCTTCGAACCCTTCGGTCGTGCCCGTGGAAAAGGTAAAGGCGACCGCCAGCTTGCCGACATTGGCAGGCGTGACCTGATTGAGCGCGCTGAACCTGGTGGAGGCATAATCCTTGCCTGGCATCGCCCAGTTGCCGTCGTCCGGAGGGGATGCGGCGGCGGCCGGCAACGCCTTTTGAGCGCTTGTCCGAGCGGAATCATGCTCAACGGCTTCGGGTCGGCCTCGCAGGCCCCACAGCATGACGGCAGCAATCAGCGCCACCACGACAAGTGCGCCAATCACCGCGAGCGTACGCCGCATCGACCATCCCCAGCCTGGGAACCGCCGTCCATGGAAATGCCAACAGCAGTTCAGCGGGGCATCAATTGATCGGGCTGTAGGAAGTTCCAGTTGGCGCTGCCGCACTGCAGCAACGCCTCGTCACGGTCATTGTTCGGCACGGTCCCCGGCGACGATCAAGCGGTCATCGCCGATGCGGTGAACGGCCTCCCAGGGGATCCGGCGCCCCTTGCTGCGGGCCGTCCATCGTTCGATGACGCTGCCGGGGCCACATATCAGGGCGGTCACATGCAACGCGTCGCAATGTACCTCATGCACCCGGCCGAGGAGCTTGCCGTCAACCGAGCAAATTTTCTTTCCGCGAAGGTCGGAAAGCCGCATCACAAGGCACCTTTCCGGGGGATCCAGCGGCCCGCCGCTTTTTCGCTCTTGTCCAGCCCCAATTCCCGCCCGGCGCACCGCAAGTGCACGGCGGCGCCGATAGTGTCCACCTCCCCCATGGGAACGCGCGTAACGCGGCTGCCGGCCATGATACGAACCAGCGGCATCGCCCAGGCCGGTACGCGGCCGGCATAAGCACCCGGTCCAACCAGCAGCGCGGTGACTTCAAGTGCCTTGCCGACCGAACCCTTCAGCTCGACGTCATCGACGATCCCGCAATATTTATCTTCGCTGTCGATCAACGGCAGATCGAGGAGTTCGCTGACCAGCTTGATCGGGCCGTCCGGGGTCATCCATTTCCTCCCGATGTCAGGAAATAGAGCGGCATGGCGGCGAAAGCGGCCGCCGTTATTATCGCGAAATAGAGCCAGCCCAGGCCCTTTGCGAGTAGCCCATTCACATGCTCCCCCATGTACGTCCTGTCGCCGGACAAGAGCAGCAGCGGAAAATAGGTCAGCGGCAACACCAGGATCGAGAAGAGCACCGCAAACCCGACCAGGGTCATCACGTCGATACCGGTCAAAACGATCGCCAATGCGACGATGAACAGGATGATCCAGGTCATCGTGAAGCGCGGTGCTTCCCACGGCTTTTTGTGCCGCCCCCACATCCACCCGAAGAATTGCGCGATCGAATAGGCATTGGCCAGACAGGTTTCGACCGCGGCACCGGCGACTGCGAAGAACATCCCGAGCAGCGCCAGGACCAGACCCCATTTGCCGAAGGGTATAGCCGCCTCAAGCGCGACGGTTCCCGGTATGTCTGGATCAACATTCATCGGCCCGAACAATTGGGCAGAACTGGCGAGGATCGATACTGCAAGCAGCGAACCAAGACCCATGCCGACAATGCTGGTCATGCGATTGGTCAGCAGGTCCTTGGGGCTCCAGCCCTCCTCAATCCCGCCGGAAGAGTAAAAATAGACTTCATAGGGAAACATGACGGCGCTCAGGATCGCGACCGTGAAATAGGCGAAGACCAGCAGTTCCTTGGTGCTGAGGCCCTCCGGTACCTGGGGTACCAGGCCTCCGGCCAGCATCTGCCAAGGCGGATGAATGGCAACGGTCGCTACCGCGAAAACGATCATGAACAGGCCAAGCAGGCCGTAGGTTCGCTCAATCCATTGGAATGGCAGCACCCAGATGGAAACCATCAGTACCGCCGTCATGGTCACCGCCATCAGCATATAGGGCGCGCCGGTCAGATAATTGAGGATCAGTGCAAGGCCCCCAATCTCGGCCGCGCAAGTAATGAGATTGCTGACGATCGAGGCAAGCAGGGTGATGAGGCCGAGGTTCAACCCGAGCCGGTGCCGCATCAGATTAAACACCGGTTGCTTTGCGACTGCCGCGACCCTTCCGCTCATCTCGGAAAAGACCATGATTCCGATCGTGGCGAGGGCGAATACCCAGATCAGTGCATAGCCGAACGTCGAGCCGGCCTTGGCCGCGAACACAAGCTCGCTGATGTCGACGAACCCGCCGACGGCAGTCATGATTCCGAGCGTCAGCTCAAGCGGATTCAATTTTCTGTTCGATCTGTTTCAGAGCCTCCGCATGGGCGCGAAGCCGAGTTGGCGCAGCATCCGGTGGCTCGGCCAGGATCGATTGCAGTTCATCGCCGTAAGCCGAATGCGGTTGGGCTAGCGACGAATGAGCCTTCCGAAGGCCGTCGAGCAGCCAGTAGTGCATCGAACGGAAATAAGTGTCGGTCAGGCTACCCCTGTTCGATTGCTCATTGATCATCGCCCACTCGGCGGCGAGCGTGCGGGCCTGCTTGATATATTGCAGATCTGCATCCGGTCCCTTCGTGCAACCGGCGAGAAAAAATAGGGCAATAATCGCACGTTGCGACATGGCCATGAGAACCGGTGCCGCGCTCTAACGTTCCACCTCAGCGGCCGACGAGATGTCGTGATGGTGGGCAAATATTATTTCCTCCGAAATCACTCGCCGGTGGAACGATCCCGGCGAATTATCGTCGGTGCCGGTTGAGATCGGTGATGCGAGGAGTAGCAGATTAAATGGACGGTCTGCCTGAGCCTGGGCCAGCCGTCGAGATCGTGGTGACCGCACGTGCATTGCCTGATCCCGCGTCGGAGCATGCCTATTCTATCGAGCGGATTGGCGGGACCGACCTTCGCAATGCGCCTCGCACTCAACTTGACGAGGTCTTGAAGGTCATCCCCGGCCTTCAGCTCTTCCGACGCTCCGACTCGACCAGCGGTCATCCGACCAGCCAGGGGATCACCCTTCGCGCACTGGGCGGCAATGCAGCGAGCCGGGTCCTCGTCGTCCTGGACGGCGTTCCCCAGTCGGATCCCTTTGGCGGCTGGATCAACTGGCCGGCCTATGACACGGCGTCGCTCGCGGAAGTTACCGTCATTCGCGGCGGCGGAAGCGTGACCTATGGGCCGGGCGCTCTTGCCGGCGTCGTCGATATGGTGAGCGACCTCACTCCCGGCGTGGGCGCGGGGATTGATTTCGGCGGTCGCCAATCGGCAGAGGGGCGGGTTCGCCTGGCCGAGAATCTTGCCGGAGGGACGGTCAATATGGGTGCGCACGCCGCCCGCGGCGACGGCTTCATCCCGATTACCGAGGAAACGCGCGGGCCGGCCGATCGTCGAGCCCCTTATCGGGAAGCGAGCCTGCGCGGACAGTGGCTCGGTCCGATCGCAAACAAGCTGGACCTGCAGCTGAGCGCCAGCGGATTCATCGACCGGCGCGACCGGGGTCTCGCATTCACCGGCAATCGCACCGACGGAGCGGACGCCGCGATCCGCTTCGTCGGCCATGGCAACTGGCGCTGGTCCGCACTTGGCTATGGTCAATGGAGGGAATTCGAAAGCAGCTTCGCCTCCGTCACCCCCGGCCGGACGGAGGCGACGAGAGTTTCGTTGCAGGATTCGGTGCCCTCCCATGCGTTCGGCGGCGCGTTTGAAATACGGCCACCGGTTGGACATCGGCTGGAACTCAGACTTGGTGGAAATGGCCGATGGGCGACCGGAGAGTCCCGGGAGCTATTCGCCTATGTAAGCGGTGATCCTACCCGGCGGCGTGTCGCCGGCGGCGACGCGCTGACTGCCGGGGCCTTCGGAGAAATGGCGATTGAATTTGGCCGGCTGACGCTCAGCGGCGGTGGCGGACTCGACCGCTGGCGAATTTCCAACGGAGAGCTTCGCGAACATGTAATTGCCACCGGCGCGACACTTAGGGACGACGAATATCGGGCGCGGTCTGGCTGGCTTCCAACGGCAAGATTAGGCGCGACTTGGTCCATCGGAGGAGGCTTCACCTTGCGGTCGGCGGCATATCGCGGCTGGCGCCTGCCGACATTGAACGAATTGTTCAGGCCTTTTCGGGCCGGCCCTGATGCGACCGCCGCCAATCCGGAACTCGATCCCGAGAAGCTTAACGGGATCGAGATGGGGGCAGATTTCGAGAAAAAGGACTTCACGCTGTCGTTCACGGCGTTCGCCAACCGGCTGAAAGGTGCCATCGCCAACGTGACATTGGGTCAGGGCCCGGGCGTGTTTCCCGGCGTCGGCTTTGTCGCGGCGGGGGGTGAATTCCGGCAGCGCCAGAACCTCGAGGCGGTGACAGCCAAGGGATTGGAAGCATCGGCCGAGCTGAAGCGAGGACCCTGGTTGGCGCGGGCCGGACTGAGCCTGGTCGATGCGTCGGTCGACGGACATGGCGCCGCCAGCCCGCTCAACGGTCTTCGCCCAGCCCAGACTCCGCGCTTCAGCCTGACTGGTACCGTTGGCTGGGAGCGTGGTTCTCGAGCCATCACGTTGGCGCTGCGCCATGTCGGCAATCAGTATGAAGATGACCTCAACCAGCGCAAACTGCCCGCGGCAACGACCGTGGATGCGTTCGCCGCCTGGCCCATTGTCCGCGACCTGCAGCTGGTGCTGCGCGGAGAAAACCTTCTTGGCGAGCGGGTGGTCGCGGGGATCGGCGGTGACGGCGCAATCGAGCGGGCCGCGCCGCGAACCCTTTGGCTGGGACTAAGGTTCAACAACCGGCATGAATGATCATCGCGTTCCCACGTCCCAATACCCGCACGGTGTCTTCTGATTTTCCGACGCCAATTGGGAACTGCATTCCGCCCCGCAGGTTACGCCAGTCCATCATTGGGAGTAAATTGTCGTGAAAATTCTTAGGCTTGCATCCATGGGATTGGTTTTGTCCCTCGCGGCATGCGACAGGACCGATACGGCCGATGCCAATTTCGCCGAACCCAACTCGATCGAGGCTTCGACCAACGACACGGCTACCGGTGCGACCGCGGCCAGTATCGATCCTGCTTTCATCAAGGAAGCGATGGAGGGCGACAATGCGGAAGTTGCCATTGGGCAGCTGGCACAGGCGCAAGGAACAAGCCCGAAAGTGAAGGACTTCGGCAAGGTCCTGGCGGAAGATCACGGAGCTCACAAACAAGAGCTGAGCGCGCTTGCTGGAACGGCCGGGCTGCCGGTAACGGACGAGCTGAGTGCTGAAGCAAAGGGAAATCTCGACAAGCTCAAGGCGTTGAAAGGTGCGGAATTCGACAAAGAGTTCAAAACCATGATGGTGCAGGACCATCAGAAGCACATAGCGAAATATGAAAAGCAGGCTGCCTCGGGAGATGCCCAAACGGCGGCGCTCGCGCAAAAAACGCTGCCTACGCTCCGCAAACACCTTGAGCTCGCCAAGGGACTTTAGCTGAGGTCGAGATCAAAGCCACGCTGGTGAAGGAGACAAGGCAATCACTGGTTTCGCTTTGCGTAGTCGCCTCGTTGCCGGCGCTCTGGCGGGAATGGTCGCAACCGCGCCGATGACAGCAGCGATGCGGCGCCTGCATCGGCTGCTAGCCAGGAAGGACCGTTACCCGCTCCCGCCGCGGGAAATCACATCGTCGGTCGTGCCTGAACTCCCGCAACCGTTAGCCCCCGACACCGCAATGGCGGCCCACTTCGCCTATGGCGCATTATGCGGTGCGGCGCTTGCTGTTCCCGCTCGCAAGCCCAGCCTCGCATTTGGCATTGCCGGGGGAATTGGCATTTGGCTCGGCAGCTACATGGGATGGATCCCGGCATTTCGAATTTTGAAGCCTGCAACCCGGCATCCGGCGCCGCGTAATGCGTTGATGATCCTGTCCCACGCCGTTTGGGGATCGGCATACGCCCTGGTCCATGCCGAAATCATCGAGAGCCAGGCAATCATGGCCGGTGGACCGCTGAAGGACGTCGAAAAGAGCCCCCGAAAGCGGTCGTCCACGTCGCCTTCCTGACTCACGGTTCGTCGCAAATTTCCTATATATTAAAATATGTTAGGAGAGTTTTCCGAAACTGCGGAGACGCTCGCTTCGTTGGCAATCAGCTGTCCATCCAGGGGCGGTAGAGGAGTAGAGTAAGATGCCAAATAACAGCAGTGACGGCCGCGGTCAGGTTAAAGATCCGAAAAATGACGGTCGTTTGAAAGAAAACCAGGGGTCAGGTAGCCGCGGCGGCTCCAGCAAGTCCGGAAGTTCATCTGGCGGCTCACGCGGCGGAAGCCGCGGTTCCCGCTAAGGTCGGATTTTTTCAAGAAAGGGAGTGAGAAATCGCTCCCTTTTTTGATCAGGATTCAGCAATTTTGGAACTGGCGGAGACGGAGGGATTCGAACCCTCGATACGGTTGCCCGTATGACGCTTTAGCAAAGCGTTGGTTTCAGCCACTCACCCACGTCTCCGGGATCCGATGCGCACTTCCTTCGCGAAGGAGGACTGGCATCGATGGCGTCGGCGGGCTGTAGCGAACCCTTTGGCCACGTTCAACCGCCCTTGAGCTGCCGCCTCAAAATTCAGCCAAGGCAACGAATTGGGCATCCGATCATTGGGGGTGCACCCCTCTTTGCAAAGAGCACCCGCCAATGCCCGACCTTCGCTACGCCCCGCCCTCCATCGCCGATGCCTTTGCCGGCAATCGGCTGCTCGGCACGTTCCCGGACGACCTTCGCAGTCTCCTGCAGAAGCGTATGCAGATGGTCGAGCTCGACATTGGGGCGACCGTCCTTCGCCGCGGCGTCGACGTTGCCTACTCACTCTTCCCATTTGGGACGACCATGGTGTCGATGGTCGTCGAACTGGAAGACGGTCGATCGGTCGAAGTCGGCTCAATCGGCCGCGAGGGGGCGGTTGGCGGGATCATAAGCTGCGGCCACATTCCGGCTTTCACCAGGGCGGAGGTAATGGTCGCAGGCCCGGCAGCCCGCGTGCCAATGGCGGTCATCGAGGAAGCGAAGAATGAGTCGCCCCACCTTCGCAACCTGTTCTGCCGCTACGCCGATTATCTGCTGGCGCAAATCATGCAGACCGTTGCCTGCAACAGCTTCCATTCGATCGAGGCACGGGCGGCACGCTGGCTGCTCACTGCCCACGACCGCGGCGGCAATCGGCTGGAGCTTACCCAGGAATCGCTGGCCGGCTTGCTTGGCGTTCAGCGGACAACCATCAATGCCGTCGCCCGCGAACTGCAGGACGAGGGGCTGATCACCACCCGCCGCGGGATCATCGAAGTCCATGATCGATCCGGGCTCGAGCGGCGGTCCTGCGAATGTTACGATCGGGTCGAGCGTTTTTTTAGCGAAATCGTGGGGCCAAAGGGAATCGGCCGGGCCTAGCCGACCAATTTCCACCGTAGAGTCTCCCCCGCGTGGAAGGGCACCAGGCCTTCCATCGCATCCGGTACCTCAACATCCTGCCGCTCCAGGGTTATCGTGCCTTCGTTGGGCAGCAGACCGTAAAACCGCGGTCCGTTCTCCGAAGCGAAGGCTTCGAATCGATCGAGCGCATCCTCCTCCTCGAACACCTGGACATAGCTTTCCAGCGCATATGGCGCATTGAAGATCCCGGCGCAGCCGCACGCCGACTCCTTCGCCTCGCGCGCATGGGGGGCAGTATCGGTGCCCAGGAAGAATTTGGGCGAACCGCTGACCGCGGCCCTGCGCACCGCCAGCCGATGCTCCTCCCGTTTCACCACCGGCAGGCAATAGGCATGCGGCCTCAGTCCGCCGTTGAACAGCGCGTTGCGGTTGAGATGGAGGTGCTGGGGCGTGATCGTCGCCGCGACATTGGCGGGCGCATCGGCGACAAATTCCGCAGCATGATTCGTCGTAATATGTTCCAGCACCATCTTCAGTTCCGGAAAATCGCGGACCAGCGGCGACAGGACGCGATCGATGAACACCGCCTCCCGGTCGAACACGTCGACTTCGGGGTCGGTCACCTCGCCATGGATGCAGAAGACCATCCCGATCTGCTGCATGCGCTCCAGCGCCGGGTAGATGTTGCGGATGTCGGTCACGCCGCTGGCGCTATTGGTGGTCGCGCCTGCCGGATAGAGTTTCGCCGCGACCCACGTCCCGTCGGCATAACCGCATGCGAGCTCCTCCGGATCGACATTGTCGGTCAGGTAGCAGGTCATCAGCGGCGTGAAGCCCTCGCCCGCCGCGGCGATAATCCGGTCGCGATAGGCGGCAGCGGCCTCGACGCTGGTCACCGGCGGGAGGAGATTGGGCATGACAATCGCCCGCGCGAATTGCCGGGCGGTGTGCGGCGCGACCTTCGCCAGCATCTCGCCGTCGCGCAGATGGACATGCCAGTCGTCGGGCCGGCGGATGGTCAAGCGTTGCAAAGTCACGCCGGCTCCTTAGCTAAGCGCCATGCCCGCGACCACCCTAACCGATCGAGCCATCGTCCGACTATCCGGCGCGGATGTGCGAGAATTCCTCCAAGGACTGGTGACCCAGGATGTGTGCGGAGGCCTGCCGGTGTGGGCGGGGCTGCTGTCGGCGCAGGGCAAATGCCTGTTCGATTTCCTGGTTTGGGCCGATGGAGACGACCTGCTGCTTGATTGCGAGGCGAGGTCGACCGACGACCTCATCAAGCGGCTCTCAGCCTATCGGCTGCGAAGGCCGATCAGCATCGAACGCGATCCCGCCGTTGCCGTGCATTGGGAGCCAGCAGGCGATTTGGGGTTCGCGGATCCGCGGTTGCCTGCGCTCGGCAAGCGATGGCTGGGGCAGGCCGATGAACCGGCGACCGGCTGGCTGGAACACCGGCTCCGGCTTGGTGTGTGCGAAGGGCGGGAGGAGCTGGGCGACCTGCTCTGGCTCGAATGCAACGCCGCCGAACTCAACGGGGTCAGCTTCAACAAGGGCTGCTTCATCGGGCAGGAAAACACCGCGCGAATGAACTGGCGGCAGAAGATCAACCGCCGGCTGGTCGTGGTCGAGGGCGATGGCGGCGAACGAACTCGCATGGCCTATCCCGAACTTGGGCTGGCCGTTGTCCATGCCCGCGCGGACGACATCCCGTCGAATGCGATTATCCCGGATTGGCTGAGTCCGGCACTGGCCTGACAGCCCGTCCTTCCTTCAGCGGCCTCGTAGGCAGCACGTGCAACGGCCATTTCCGATCACATGGCGTTGCTGGACGAGTCCTTCTTCCGTCCCAGCTGCCACAAGGTCGCCACTCCGATCATTGCCCAAATGACATTGACCGCCGCGGAGGGATATGCCCCGTTCCAGCCGCTGTTAACGACAAAGCCGATCGCGCCGATGACGTTGAGCCATTGATAGGCGCGGCTCTGCCCCTGCAGCCGCCCTGTCGAAACCAGCACATAGGACAGGAGGAACAAGCCCGCGCCGGTCCAGCCGACGATTTCGATGACCAGCTTCAGTGTCAGGCCGCCAGGTTCCTCAGCACGAAGTGAAGGATGCCGCCCGACCGGAAATATTCGAGCTCATTATATGTATCGATGCGGCAGCGCGCGATGATGTCAAATTCTTCACCTCCGGCGCGCTTTACCTTGACGGTCACGTCCTGGCGCGGCTCGATCGTAGCGATGCCGTTGATCGTATAGGTCTCACTGCCCTCTAGTTCGTAGGTCGCGGCGTTTTCCCCATCCGCGAACTGCAGCGGCAGCACGCCCATGCCGACCAGGTTGGAGCGATGGATGCGCTCGAAGCTTTCGGCCAGCACGGCCCGGACGCCAAGCAGGATGGTGCCCTTTGCTGCCCAGTCGCGTGACGAGCCGGTGCCATATTCCTTGCCGGCGACGACGACCAGCGGCGTGCCGTCGGCCTGATATTTCATGGCGGCGTCATAGATCGGCATGACCTCGCCGGTCGGGGCATATCTGGTCATGCCGCCTTCGATTCCGTCGAGCATGCGGTTGCGGATGCGGATGTTGGCGAAGGTGCCTCGCATCATCACTTCATGGTTGCCGCGGCGGGCGCCATAGCTGTTGAACTCGGCGCGCGGCACGCCCTTGTCGATCAGATAGGCTCCCGTCGGACTATCGAGCTTGATCGATCCGGCAGGCGAGATGTGGTCGGTCGTGATCGAATCGCCGAAGATCGCCAGCGGACGCGCGCCCGAAACGTCGGTCAGCGGTTTGGGCGTCATGGTCATGTCGGTGAAGTAGGGCGGGTTCTGGATATAGGTCGATTCCGCCGGCCAGTTGTAGGTGTCGCCGCCGGTCACCTCGATCGCGCGCCAGCGGTCGTCGCCGTGGAACACGTCGGCATAGCGCGACCGGAACATGTCGGAATTGACGTGCAAGTCGATCAGCTGGCGGACCTCGTCATTGGATGGCCAGATATCGGCGAGGAACACGTCCTTGCCTTGCTGGTCCTGGCCGATCGGCGTCTTGGTGATGTCTTGCGTCACCGTGCCGAACAGGGAGTAGGCCACGACCAGCGGCGGGGACGCGAGATAATTGGCACGGCAGTCGGGCGAGACGCGGCCCTCGAAGTTGCGGTTGCCGGACAGGACCGAGGCGGCGACCAGATCATTGTCGTTGATTGCCTTGCTGATTGGCGGAGCGAGCGGTCCGGAATTGCCGATGCAGGTCGTGCAGCCATAGCCGACCAGGTTGAAACCGATCGCGTCGAGATCCTGGCTGAGGCCGGATGCGTTCAGATAATCCGTCACCACCTGGCTCCCCGGCGCCAGCGAGGTCTTTACCCACGGCTTCGGCGCAAGGCCCAGTGCGTGCGCTTTGCGGGCGACGAGTCCGGCGGCGACCAGCACCGATGGGTTGGAGGTATTGGTGCAGCTGGTGATCGCGGCGATCATCACGTCGCCATTGCCGATGGTGTAGGGTTCGCCGTCGACGGACACGCGGTCCTTGGCTTCCTTCTTGTAGGTGCCGGTCAGCTCCGCGTTGAACAGCTCGTCGACGTCACTGAGCTTGACCCGGTCCTGCGGCCGCTTGGGTCCCGCCAGCGAAGGCTCGACTGTTGCCATGTCCAGTTCCAGCGTGTCGGTGAACAGCGGGTCCGCGATCGATGAATCGCGCCACATGCCCTGCGCCTTGGCATAGGCGCGGACCAACTCGATCCGCGTATCGTCCCGGCCGGTGAGCTTAAGATAATCGATGGTCCGCTCGTCGATCGGGAAGAAGCCGCAGGTCGCGCCATATTCCGGCGCCATGTTGGCGATGGTCGCACGATCGGCCAGCGACAGCGCATCGAGGCCCGGTCCGAAGAATTCAACGAAGCGGCCAACCACGCCCTTGGCGCGAAGCATCTGGGTGACGGTCAGCACCAGGTCGGTGGCGGTAATGCCTTCCTTGAGCTCGCCCGACAGGCGGAACCCGACCACTTCCGGGATAAGCATGGAGACCGGCTGGCCAAGCATAGCCGCCTCGGCCTCGATCCCGCCAACGCCCCAGCCGAGCACACCAAGGCCGTTGACCATCGTGGTATGGCTGTCGGTGCCGACCAGGGTGTCGGGATAGGCGACTTCCTCACCGGTCTGGTCGGCGCTGCTCCAGATCGTCTGGGCGATATGTTCCAGGTTCACCTGGTGGCAGATGCCGGTCCCCGGCGGTACCACCTTGAAATTGTCGAACGCCTTCGATCCCCACTTCAGGAATTCATAGCGCTCTGCGTTGCGCGCATATTCCAGCTCGACATTCTTTGCGAATGAGCGCGGGGTTCCAAATTCGTCGACCATGACGCTGTGGTCGATCACCAGGTGGACGGGCACCAATGGATTGATCTTCTGCGCATCGCCACCAAGGCCCTTCATCGCGTCGCGCATCGCGGCCAGGTCGACTACGGCGGGCACCCCGGTGAAGTCCTGCATCAGCACGCGCGCCGGGCGGTACTGGATCTCGCGGTTGATCCGCCGCTCTTTCAGCCAGTCGACCATCGCCTGAAGGTCGTCGCGGGTAACGGTGATGCCGTCCTCGAACCGCAGGAGATTTTCCAGGAGCACCTTCATCGAGAAGGGCAAGCGGCTGACATCGCCCAATGCGGCGCCGGCCTTTTCGAGCGAGTAATAGGCGTAGTTTTTGCCACCGGCCTCCAGCGTCGATCGGGTGTTCAAGCTGTCCTGGCCGGTCGGGATCATTCGTGTTGTCCTTGTGGAATCGCGTCGCTGAGGAGGCCGCGCGCGTGCGCGTGCGGCGGTTGGCCGCGCCCCTAGCAAGATTGCGCCTTCAAGACAAAGGGCGGCGAGCACCGCATGCTTGGCAACCAAGGCACGTCTGCTAAGCCTCCGGCATGACGGCGCCGTCGCGGCTGAGGCCGCTCCTCATCCTCGCCGCGGCCCTGGTCGCCACGTTCCTCGTCATGACTGCGATGGGCCGCCCGCCGATCTGCAGCTGCGGCACGGTCGAATTATGGGGCGAGGTCGGGCCCAAACAGAGCCAGATGCTGGCCGACTGGTACAGCCCAAGCCACATCATCCACGGCTTCCTGTTCTACGCCCTTCTCTATTGGCTGTGGCCGCGGGCATCCTTCGACCGCCGTTTCGTCCTGGCGCTTGTGGTCGAGGCGGCGTGGGAACTGCTCGAAAACACGCCGATGGTGATCGACCGCTATCGCGAAGCGACCATTGCGCTTGGTTATTCGGGGGATTCGATCGTCAATTCACTCAGCGATGTCGCGATGATGGCATTGGGCTTCTTCGCCGCGCGCCGCCTTCCGGTGTGGGCGAGCGCCTTGATCGTCCTGGTGCTTGAACTGGTGCCGCTGATCGTCATCCGCGACAATCTGACCTTGAACATCATCATGCTGCTCGCGCCCAACGACGCCATCCTCAATTGGCAAGCGGGAGCCTGAGGCAGCCATTGCGCTGCATGTTCGTTGAGCCCGCCATGAACCGAGCGTGGTTGTTGTTCGTACCTTTGGGCCTGCTGATCGCTCAGCCGGCCGAAGCGGGTGAGCTGGTCGGAGGAATCTATGTCCATGACATTGATTCGCCGCTGACCAAAAGTGGCATCGAGTCGGGACTTGACCTGCAGCTCGGCTATCGGTGGGACAGGATCGGACGCACTCCGCTCCAGCCATATCTGTTCGGCGCCGTGAACAGCGCTGGCGACACCCATTATGCCGCGGTCGGGCTGTCGGCCAAATTCGGCGATCGCATCTTCATACGGCCGGGCGTCGGTATCGCCTTGCACAGCGGATCATCCAAGAATTTCGAGGATCCTACGGACGGCGAGATCGAGTTCGGTAGCCGGATATTGTTCGAGCCGGAGCTTGGTATTGGCGTCCGCGTCGGCGAACGGGCGACGCTGGAAGGAAGCTGGGTCCACATGAGCCACGCCCAGCTGTTTGGGCATCAGAACCCGGGTATCGACAATGTCGGCATCCGGTTCAGCTGGAAACTATAGGCAGCGCGTTAGCTCTGCCGGCGCACCATGCGTCAGGGTGAACGGCCCAACCTGGGTCCCGTCCTCGAGTTCGACACTCAACGTCATGACGTCCTTCGTCACCTGGCCCGAATAAGTCGCACGCTGGACGATGAAGACCTGGCCGACCCGGATCGGACCGGGAGGTCCCGCGCGATAGGTTCCCTGTGCCTCGAAGGGTCCGCCTTGCGCCGCCATGACCAGGGAATCGATCGAGCCAGAGGCGCAGTCGAACCGGACATCACCGAGTGCCCCGCTGAAGGTAATGCCGACATGCGGGCCGCCCCAGCTCCCGGTCAGATAAGGCGGCTCTTTCTGAAGCGTCGCGCAGCCGGTTGCGAACAGCATCGCGGCCGATAGCGCCCACCACCTCATCGCGATCTCCGCAGCGCTTCCAGGTTGGCCCGCATGACGCTTTCGGCATTGGCGGCGACCGGGCGCAACGTCGGGCTGGAGCCCGCTTTCGCATAGGTTGAGTGCAACTTGACGCCCTCCTGCAGGACGATGTTCTGCTGGGCGCGATAGAGGTTGTCAAAGTCGTTGGTGGCAGCCAGGGCATCGAGCATTGCTTGATGCTCGGGATTAAGCGTCGCGGATGGCAGGAGGTTCAGTCTTCTCCCGGCATAGGAGAGCTGGGCGCTTGTGCCCTGGTGAGCGCTCAAGCTGCGCTCGGCGAGAGCGCGATTGGCGGGATTCTGCGATCGCTGCAACGCAAGCTGCGCGGATTTCACCTGATAAAGGTCGATCGACGAAGCTGTCGCGAGATAGGCAGCCGCGCTGAGCGCTATTGGCGAAGCCAGAGCCACTGGCGCTGCGGATGGGGGCTGGGCGGTCGTGCCGCCCCCGCCTCCGCCGCAACCCCCGACAAGGACCAAGGATAAGGCAAGCAATGATATTGCAACGCGCCGCATTGACATGACTCCTGCTGCCAACAGGCTGATCCTAGCAGGAAACTAGCGGCCGAGCATGTTCTCCGGCTTGACCACCCGATCGAAGGTTTCCTCGTCGACCAGCCCCAGTTCCAGCCCGGCTTCCTTCAAGGTCAGCCCCTTCTTGTGCGCATGCTTGGCGATGTTTGCGGCATTGTCATAGCCGATTTCGGGCGCGAGGGCGGTTACCAGCATCAGCGATCGGTTCATGAGTTCGGCGATCCGCTCTTCGTCCGGCTCCAGCCCCTCCAGCGTCCGGACCGTAAAGCTCTCCATTCCCGTCGCCAGGAGGTTGATCGATCGGATCACATTGGCGCCGATCAAGGGCTTGAACACATTCAGCTCCATATGCCCCTGGAGCCCGCCGACGGTGACCGCGACATGGTTGCCCATCACCTGGGCGGCGACCATCGTCAGCATTTCGCACTGGGTCGGGTTGACCTTGCCCGGCATGATTGAGCTGCCCGGCTCGTTTTCCGGCAGCTTCAGTTCGCCGAGGCCGCAGCGCGGCCCGGAGCCGAGCAGCCGGATGTCGTTGGCGATCTTCGACAGACTGACCGCGATGGTGTTGAGGACGCCGGACAGCTCCACGAGGGTGTCGTGTGCCGCGAGTTCGGCAAACTTGTTGGGCGCCGAAGTGAACGGCAGCTGGGTTAGGTTGGCCACTTCCTTGGCGAACGCCTCGGCAAAACCCTTTGGCGCGTTGAGGCCGGTGCCGACCGCCGTTCCGCCCTGCGCCAGCCGCATCACGCGAGGGAGCACCCCTTCGACGCGGGCGATATTGTCCTCGATCATCGCTGCGTAGCCGGAAAACTCCTGGCCCAGGGTCAGCGGCGTGGCGTCCTGCAGGTGAGTTCGGCCGATCTTGACGATCGCGTCCCAGCGCGTTGCCTGGCCGGCGAGTTGGTCATGGATCGTCTTCAGTGCCGGCAGGAGCTTGCGACAGACGGCTATGCCGGCCGCGATGTGCATCGCCGTCGGGAAACTGTCGTTGGACGACTGGCCTTTGTTGACATGGTCGTTGGGGTGGACGGGCTCCTTGCCGCCGCGGGTGCCGGACAGTTGTTCATTGGCCCGGCCGGCGATCACTTCATTGGCATTCATGTTGGACTGCGTCCCCGACCCGGTCTGCCAGATGACCAGGGGGAATTGGCCGTCCAGGTCACCGCGCGCCACCTCGCCGGCCGCCTGCTGGATCGCTTCGGCGATCTCCGCGTCGAGGTTGCCCAGCCGCGCATTCACCCGCGCCGCGGCCTGCTTCACATAGCCTAGCGCATGGACGATCTCCGCCGGCATCCGCTCCCGCTCGCCGAATGGAAAATTGGCGATCGAGCGCTCGGTCTGCGCCCCCCAATAGCTGTCGCCAGGGACCTCGATCGGGCCAAAGCTGTCGGTTTCGGTGCGGGTGTGGTTGACCATGGAAATCCTTTCGTCATCCCGGGCTTGTGACCCGGGAGCCGCTTTTCTTGGTCTGGGCGGTAGAAGGAAGGCAGGCCCCGGATCAAGTCCGGGTTGACGGCCTGCTATTTTTTCTTCGTGAAATCGACGTTGACGACATTGGAGCCGTCCTCGGCGGGAGCGGCCACGGGTACGTCATTCTCCGCTTCGTCATGTTCCTCTTCGTCCGGCGCCGCATTGGCCTGGAACTTGAGGCTGAAATCGACTGCGGGGTCGACAAAGTCGGTCACGGCGGCAAAGGGGACGAGCAAGGTAGAGGGCACTCCCCCGAAGCTGAGACCGACCGAAAACTCGCGCTCCGCGACCTTCAGGTCCCAGAAACGGTGCTGGATGACGATCGTCATTTCATCAGGGAACCGCTCGACCAGATGCTTCGGGATCTGGACCCCGGGCATTTTCGTCTTGAACGTAATGTAAAAGTGATGGCTGCCCGGTAACCCGCCGCTTTCTTCGACTTCGCGCAAGACGCGGCCGACAACGTCGCGCAACGCCTCCTGCACGATCTCGTCGTAGGGGATCAGGGACTCAGGGGTTTCCTCACTCATCGATTTTCGTGGTAGCGAGCGAAGCTACCCGGTCAAGCGGAGTCGCCTGTTTCTATGCCGATCGATGCCAAGCAGCCCTATGACGAGCAAAATGTTTTCGCCAGGATCCTGCGTGGCGAGATCCCGAGCAAGACGGTGATGGAGACGGAACACAGCTTCGCGTTCCATGACATCAACCCGCTTGCCGCGATCCATGTGCTTGTGATTCCAAAGGGATCCTATGTCAGCTGGGACGATTTCACGGCCAAGGCCAGCGAGGCGGAAATCGCCGATTTTGTGCGCACCATCGGCGAGGTCGCGCGGATGACGGGAGCCGACGCCCAGGGCTATCGCATCCTGTCCAATAGCGGCAAGCGGAGCGGCCAGGAGGTGCCCCACCTTCACGTCCATGTCTTCGGCGGCCAGCCGCTGGGCCCGATGTTGGCAAGATAGCCACATCGGCGCGGCGGAAAATGCAAAGGGATTGCAACAAGGGGCGAAGCGGCTAGGGTCTGCCCCAAAC
Source organism: Sphingomicrobium sp. (assembly GCA_045811425.1). GTDB lineage: Bacteria > Pseudomonadota > Alphaproteobacteria > Sphingomonadales > Sphingomonadaceae > Sphingomicrobium. Next base: position 83,075 of record JBJMUA010000058.1, read on the forward strand.
AACTGTCACTGAGGGGAAGACAATGGCGAGTGTAGCTCCGCCGGGACTGTTTAAGCGCATGGGATTGCGCAAGAGCGTCGCCCAGATCCAACAGGAAACCGCCACCAGCGAACTCAAGCGCTCGCTTGGCCCGTGGAACCTGGTGTTCCTTGGCATCGGCTGCATCATCGGCGCGGGCATCTTCGTCCGGACGGGCAATGCCGCTGCGCTGCATGCCGGGCCGGCAGTCCTGATCTCCTATGTCATCGCCGGCATTGTCTGCGCGTTCGCCGGCCTGTGCTACGCCGAGCTGGCGTCGACCCTGCCGGTATCAGGGTCTGCCTACACTTACAGCTATACCACCATCGGCGAGTTCGCTGCCTGGGTGATGGGCGCCTTGCTGCTGCTCGAATATGGACTTGCCGCCTCGGTCGTCTCGGTCGGCTGGTCCGGCTATATGGTCAGCCTGCTGGCCGACATCGGCATCCATGTGCCAGCGGCATTTACCGGCCCCTATGGTCATCCGAAGGAACTGGCGGACGGCACGGTAATTACGACCGTGTTCAACTTGCCGGCCTTCCTGGTCTGCATCGCACTGGCGCTATTGCTGGTGGTCGGCGTCTCTGAATCGGCGAAGTTCAACAATGTCATCGTCGCCATCAAGGTGACCGTGTTGACCGCCTTCATCCTGGTCGGCGGGTTCATCCTCATCCAGAACTACGACGCCTTCGCGCATAACTGGCAGCCGTTCATCCCCGAGCCGACCGGCAAGAAGGGCGAGTTCGGCTGGAGCGGAATCCTGCGCGCCGCCTCGATCGTCTTCTTCGCCTACATCGGCTTCGAGGCGGTTTCGACAGCGGGACAGGAGGCCAAGAACCCGGCCAAGGACATGCCGATCGGCATCATCGGTTCGCTGGTCGTCTGCACCGTCATCTATATCCTGGTGTCGATCGTCCTCACGATGATCGTCCCTTACACCGAGCTCAACGTGCCGGATCCGGTGGCGGTGGCGGTCGATGCGTTCGGACCGCAATGGGGATGGCTTGCCAAGACGATCAAGGTCGGCGCGATCATCGGCCTCACCTCGGTCATTCTGGTGCTGATGTATGGCCAGACCCGCATCTTCTACACCATGGCTCGCGACGGCCTGTTGCCGAAGATATTTTCGACGGTGCACCCGAAGTTCCGCACACCATGGGTCAATACCCTGCTGGTCGGCCTCGGTGTCGCGACGGCGGGCGGCTTCTTCGACATCAACTTCCTTGGTGACGCCACCTCGGTCGGAACCTTGGCGGCCTTCGGCATCGTTTGCCTGACCGTCATCTGGCTACGCCGCACCCATCCGGAGTTGCCACGGGGCTATCGCGTACCGCTTTACCCGGCGCTGCCGGCGCTCGGCATCGTCAGCTGCTTTGCGCTGATCTTCACGGTCGAAACGCGGGTGCTGGTTTTCTTCGGCTGGTATATCGTCGGCGCGATCGTGCTCTACTTCGCGTACGGCATGCGCAATTCGGAGCTGGCCAAGGGCCATATGGTCGTTGCCGACGCGGAAACGCCCTATTTCCCGGAAGATGCTCCGCGGGATGACGCCGGGAAGCCGGTCATCCGGCCCTAACGGCGGTCACAAACGCAAACGAGGGGGCGGGTCCGGCAACGGGTCCGCCCTTTTTCATTGGACGATCCAGGCCTATTCCGGCGCCATGACTCGCCCGCCGTTCGAGCTGGAAGGGATCGACCACGTCGTGCTGCTGGTGCGCGACATGGACGAGGCGCGGCAATTCTATGAGCAGGTCCTGGGCTGCAGGGTCGACCGGGAGCTGCCCGAATATGGCATGCTGCAACTCCGAGCCGGAGCGTCGCTGATCGACCTGGTCGACATTGGCTCGGCGCAAGGCGAATGGGGCCGCCCGGAAATCGAGGGCGGACGCAACATGGACCATGTCTGCATCGCGACCGGGCCGTGCGAGGAACAGGCGATGCGCGCCCATCTCGCCCGCCATGGCATCAATATCGTCGAGGAAGGAATCCGTTACGGCGCCAAGGGCGAGGGCATGTCCTTCTACATATGCGATCCGTCGGGCAACCAGATCGAATTGAAAGGCCCTATCGCAAACTAGGCGAGCAGGTCGCCGGCCAGCGCCTTCAGGTCCTTCTCGGGCCTGGCGCCATAATGCTGGATCACTTCCGCCGCGGCGATTGCGCCAAGCTTGAGCGAGGCCTGGAGCCCAAGCCCTTTCGCCTGGCCGGCGAGGAAACCCGCGGCGAACAGATCGCCAGCGCCAGTAGTATCGACCAGCCGCTCGATCGCTTCGGCCGGGACGTCGGCCCTCTCGCTACCGGAAACGGCAGTCGCTCCAGCTTCGCTGCGCGTAACGACCAAGGTGGGGACTGCCTGGGCCAGCGCGGCGATGGCCTCCTCGACATCATTCACCATCGCCATGGAAGCTGCCTCGGCCTCATTGGCGAACAGGATATCGACCTTCCCATCGCGGAGCAGCTGCCAGAAACCGTCGCGGTGCCGGTCGACGCAGAAGGTGTCCGACAGAGTGAAGGCGACCTTGCGGCCATTGGCATGCGCCGCCTCGATCGCGGCTTCCATTGCCGCGCGCGGCTCCTGCGGATCCCACAGATAGCCTTCCAGATAGATGATCGCGCTGTCGGCCACCGCCGCATCGTCGATCGACCCTCTCTCCAGCAGCTGCGCGGCGCCGAGGAACGTGTTCATCGTCCGCTGTGCGTCGGGCGTCACCAGGATCAGCGATCGCGCCGTCGCGCCGACGTCGCTGCGGGCCGGGACGAGGAAGTCGATCCCCTGCGATTCAATGTCATGCTGGTAGATCTTGCCGAGCTGATCGTCGGCAACCTGGCCGACGAAGGCTGCCTTGAACCCCAGCGCCGCCAGCCCGGCGGCCGTGTTGCCAGCCGAGCCGCCGCTGATTTCGCGGCCGGCACCCATGGCATCATAGAGTCGCACGGCTTCCGCCTCGTCGATCAGCCGCATCGACCCTTTGTGCAGGTTCTGCTTGCTCAAGAAGGCGTCGTCGGCGTCGGCGATTACATCGACGATGGCATTGCCGATGCAGAGCACGTCGTAACGGGGCTGGGTCATGAAGTGAAGAATCCTGCGGGGAATGAAGTTGCGGCGCGCCTAGCCGCGGTCGGCCGCATCGGCAAGCTTGCCAGCCAACTCCTGTCCAGCCACAAGCAATTGCATGCGTCGCATATTAACCCTGACCATCCTGTTTCTTGCCGCCTGCGCTCCGAGGCCGGAAGCCACGCCGCAGCCGATTGAGCCCGTCGCAACCTCTGGCCAGCATGATCATCGCACGGTCAACGGGATGACGGCCGGCGAGCTGATCCAGCATTTTGGCAAGCCGCGCCTCCAGATCGTCGAGGGCGACGGGACGAAGCTGCAGTTCGCCGGCACCAACTGCGTGCTCGATGCCTACCTATATCCGTCCACCGGCGGCGTGCCGCGCGTGACCCACATCGAAGCGCGCAATTTCCAGGGCGCGGCGGTCGACGCCCAGACCTGCTCCTATGCGATCGAAGGCCGCTAGAGCCGCTCCATCGCCCATTTCGCCGCATCCGCGACGACCGGGTCTTCGCTCTCGACATGCCGCTCAACCGCAGGACGCAGCGCGGGATCGCCGCTGTTGCCGGCGGCAATCAGGCAATTTCGGATCATCCGGTTGACCCCGATCCGCTTGATCGGCGAGCCGGAGAAGAGCTCGCGGAACGAGGCATCGTCCAGCGCCAGCAAGTCCTTGAGCGCCGGCGCGACCAGCTCCGGCCGCGGCGCGAATGCCTTGTTGGCCTGCGCCGCTGACGCGAAACGGTTCCAGGGGCAGACGGCCAGGCAATCGTCGCAGCCATAGATCCGGTTGCCGATCGCCTCGCGGAACTCATGCGGGATCGGGCCAGCATGCTCGATCGTGAGGTAGGAGATGCAGCGCCGCGCATCGACCAGGTTCGGGGCAATGATCGCCTCCGTCGGACAGGCATCGATGCAGCGGGTGCAGGTGCCGCAATGCGGCTCGGCCGGTTTGTCCGGCTCCAGCTTCAGGGTGGTGTAGATGACGCCCAGGAACAGCCAGTTGCCATGCTCGCGGCTGAGGAGATTGCTATGCTTGCCCTGCCAGCCGATCCCCGCTGCGGCCGATAGGGGCTTCTCCATCACCGGGGCGGTGTCAACGAACACTTTTAATTGGCAGCCCGCCTCGTCGGCCAGCCAGCGGCCCATCGCCTTCAGCGCCTTCTTGACCGTCTTGTGATAGTCGCCGCCCTGCGCATAGACCGAGATGCGGCCGCGGTCCTTCAGGTCGGCCAGCGCCAGCGGATCATGCGGCGGGGCATAGCTCATCGCCAGCGCGATCACCGATTTAGCTTCGGGCCAAAGCCCCTGGGGGCTGGCGCGTTGTTCAGCCCGGGCCTCCATCCAGCCCATTTCGCCATGGTTGCCGGCGGCAATCCATTCCCTCAGCCGCTCGCCGGCCTCCGGAGCGGCATCGGCGCGCGCGATGCCACAGGCACAGAAGCCCAGTTCCCGCGCCTTTTCGAAAATCCGTGTCCGGAGGCTTGTCATGACTGGCCGACCCTTTACCCATTGGAGCCATGGGGGAAAGAGCGATTGCCGCCGAAGCGCGGGACCTGACCAAGGATTTCGACGGCAAGCGAGCCGTCGATCGGGTCAGCCTGACCGTGCCCGAGGGCAGCATCACCGGCATCCTCGGCCCCAACGGAGCAGGCAAGACCACCACCATTCGCATGATGCTCGGCATCATCGACCCGACCTCGGGCAGCCGCAGCCTGCTCGGCAATGACCGGCCGCTCGAAGTGGCGCAGCAGGTCGGCTATCTGCCGGAGGAGCGCGGGCTCTACCCTGCCATGCCGGCCGCCGAGGCGATTGCGTTCTTGGGCGCGCTGCGCGGCTTGCCGCTCAAGGAAGGCCGGCGCCGTGCGCTCCAGCTGCTTCAGGACGCGGGCCATGAGGATTGGTCCAAGCGGCCGATCCGTACCCTGTCCAAAGGCATGGCCCAGACCGTGCAGCTGCTCGGCACCATCATCCATGAGCCCCGGCTGATCGTGCTTGACGAGCCCTTCGCGGGGCTCGATGCGATCAACCAGCAGAAGCTGGAGCAGTTGATCCGAGACCAGGCCGCCGCTGGTGTCACCGTCATCTTTTCGACCCATGTCATCGCCCATGCCGAGCGGCTGTGCGAACGGATCGCCATTATCGCCGAGGGCCGTGCGGTGTTCGAAGGCGATGTCAATGAAGCGCGCGGCCGGCTGCGCCCGATCGTCCATCTTCGTACCCGGTCGGCGGACGGGCCGTGGCGCACCGCGCTTCCCGATTCGGCGGCGCTCATCGGCGGCGAATGGCGGTTCGAGCTTCCCGCAAGCGGCCCGGAGCCGCTGCTCAAGGCGCTGATCGAGGGCGGCGCGGGTATCGAGACGTTGAGCATCGAGCGCCCCGGCCTGCACGATGCGTTCATCGCTATCGCCGGGGAGGCAGCAGCGCGCGAGATGGGCCATGTGCAAGGCGCGGGGGAGGCGGCATGAAGCTTCCTGAAACGATCCGCGCGGCCTTCGTCATCGCCCGCCGTGACTTTACAGCGACGGTGCTTTCCAAGACCTTCCTGTTTTTCCTGCTGGGTCCCCTGTTCCCGATCCTCCTGGGCATGGGAATGGTGGGAATCGGGGCGCAGGTGGACCGTAACGCCAAGGCGCCACCCCTGGCCGTGATTTCCTCGGTTGAGGATTTCGAGCGGCTGACGGCTGCGCGCGAGCGACTGGCCCCAATGGTCGAGAATGAGCCGCTGGTGGAGCTGCGCCATGTTATCCCGGAGGGTGATGTCGCGGCGCAGCGCGCGCGGCTGCTTTCGAACCAGCGAGATCCGGTCATGGGCGTGCTGGACGGCGGGCTCGAGGCCCCGCACCTGACGGGCGCGGTTACCGGAAAGGGACGCACCGGCAGGCAGCTCAGCCTGTTCATCGAGGAGGCTCGGCAAATGGCGGCCCAACCCCCGGGGCACGGTGTGCGCATCGCCGTGACCACCACAAAAACCTCTTCCGGCCTTGAAGCCTTCCGGCGCGGCGTTACAGCGCGGGTCGGCCAGACCTTGCTCTTCGTGCTGACAATCATGCTCGCCGGTATGCTGCTCAGCCAATTGATCGAGGAGAAGTCGAGCAAGGTGATCGAGGTGCTTGCGGCCGCCGTACCGGTCGACGCAATCTTTCTGGGCAAGCTGTTCGCCATGCTGGCCACATCGTTGGTCGGCATCGCCTTCTGGGTGGCTATCTCAGCCAGCGCGATCGATCTGATCAAGGAGGGCGGATTGGCGACTCTGGCGGCTCCGGCGGTGGGCTGGCCGGCCTTTCTGTTCTTCGTCCTTG
>JBJMUA010000059.1:0-14863 GCA_045811425.1 Sphingomicrobium sp.
TGGTCACGGGCCTTGGGTCGAACGAGCTGTGCCCTTCGATCTGTTCAGCAGGAAATGAGTCGGAACCCGTTGTCATGACCGGATCATCCCATGCGAGGCTAATGCCCGCAATGGGTCGAAAGCTGCCATTAGAAAAGGTGGGACGGTGGGCGCGCCGGCGAGCGAAAGGTTAAAACCGCCGCCGCGCCGGAAGGCGAAGAGAGTGCGCTCCGACAATCAAACCTCATCAACCAACTGGAGTTTTGGCCTGAGTTTGAAGGCGATCCTCGGTCGCCGATCTTGCGCGAGGACCGAACTGATCACTGGCTAAGGCGTCGGTGAGGGCTATGGGATATGGCGCGCCCGGCAGGATTCGAACCTGCGACCTCATGCTTAGAAGGCACGTGCTCTATCCAACTGAGCTACGGGCGCGCGATGGCATGGGCTTATGTCCCGGCGTGAAGCGCCGCAAGGCCGAATGGCCGCCCGCGCTTATTGCGCGGAAAGCCAAGCCGGGCGGATGCCCGGCACCGGCGTTTGAGGGCCTAGACAAAAATCAGGCGACCGCTTCGAGCAAGCCTTCGAACAGCCGTCTGCCGTCGGTGCCGCCATGGGCGGCTTCGACCACGCGCTCGGGATGGGGCATCATGCCCAGCACATTGCCCTGGCGATTGAGAATCCCGGCGATGCTGCGCGCCGAACCGTTGACTTCGCCGGTGTAGCGGAACGCCACCCGGCCTTCGCTTTCCAGCCGGTCGAGCGTCTCCGCATCGGCCTGATAATTGCCGTCGTGATGGGCGACCGGAACGCTGATTTCCTCACCCGCCTGATAGGCGCTGGTGAAGATCGACTGGCTGTTTTCGACCCTGAGGCCGACTGGCCGGCAGACAAAATGCAGGCCGGCATTGCGCATCAGCGCGCCGGGCAACAGCCCCGCCTCGGTGAGCACCTGGAAGCCATTGCAGATGCCCAGCACTGGGACGCCCTTGCCGGCCGCCTCGGCCACCGCCTGCATGATCGGCGAGCGCGCCGCCATCGCCCCAGAACGGAGGTAGTCGCCATAGGAAAAGCCGCCCGGAACGGCGATCAGGCCGGTGCCGTCGGGCAGCTGCGTTTCGCGATGCCAGACCATCGCCGGAGCGCGGCCGGTAACCTGCTCGATGGCGACGGCGAGGTCGCGGTCGCAGTTGGAGCCGGGGAAGACGAGGACGGCGCTCTTCATGCCTTCTCCAGTCTCTCGATCCTGAAATTCTCGATGACGGTGTTGGCGAGCAGCTTGCGGCACATGTCCGCAATCTCGTCATCGCCGGTGCCGTCGGCAAGCTCCAGCTCGATCAGCTTGCCGGCGCGAACCTCTTGCACGCCGCCGAAGCCGAGGCCCTCCAGTGCGTGGTGAATCGCCTTGCCCTGCGGGTCCAAAACGCCGGGCTTCAGGGTCACGAACACGCGCGCTTTCATGGACTTGGCCTTTCGCTTGGCGGAGTTGGCGGCCCTATGCCTTGGGGGCATCGAATGGGCAAGCTTTACCCGATATTTACCCTTTGGTGGCCTAATATAGCACGCCGGTGCGTCTGAACCGGCGCAGTAGGATACAGCTACTAATGGTCGCAATCGCTGCGATGATGTTTGTCTGGCTGTTCGGCTGGGGCGGGGACTATTTCCATTGGTCTGATCCGACCGGCAAGGTCCAGCTCGCCCTGTTCACCGCCTTCGTCCTGGGCATCATCTGCGGCTACAAGACGAAGGGCTGACGCCGGCGGCTCGCCGCGCTACGGGAGCTAAGGTGACCACGCTCCCGCCCTATGCCCAATTGCTGAGGCTCCGCACCGAAGAGAAGGACGGCACGCTTCGCTTCATCATGCCCTTTCACGACGATGTCGTCGGCAGGCCGGGCTTTTTGCATGGGGGCGCGATCGCCGGGCTGCTGGAATTCGCGGCATTTACTGCGCTCGACCGCGCGCTCGGCGACGCGGCCGTCACCAAGAAGCCAGTGACCGTCACCGTCGATTACCTGCGCGGTGGCACCCCCCAGGATACTTATGCCGAAGCGGTCATCGAGCGACTGGGCAAGCGCATGGCCAATGTCGAGGCCTTTGCCTGGCAGGGCGAGCCCGGACGGCCAATCGCTTCGGCCCGGATCAATTTCCTGCTGGAGCGGTAGTTCCTCCCCCGAGCTTGCTCGGGGATGATTTAGTAGCCGCTCAGCTCGGCCACCCGGCCGGCATGGAATCGCGGGCTCCCGAACAGTTCAGACAGCACCGCCTCGCGTTTCATGAACAGGCCGATGTCATGCTCGTCGGTCATGCCGATGCCTCCGTGCATCTGCACCCCCTCCTGTACCGCCAACGCCGACACGCGTCCGGCCTTGGCCTTGGCGACGGAAATGAACAGGTCGGCATTGGGGTCGCCGGCGTCGATCAGCTGGGCCGACTTGAGCGCGGCGGCTCGGGCGATCTCGATCTCGCCGTAAAGATGGGCGGCGCGATGCTGCAGCACCTGGAACTCGCCGATCAGCTTCCCGAACTGCTTGCGCTGCTTCAAATATTCGAAGGTCATTTCCGACGCGCCCGCGGCAACGCCGACCAGCTCCGATGCGGCTCCGGCGCGGCCGGCGTTGAGGGCGGCGCTTAGGGGAGTCCAACCGCCATCGACCTCGCCGACCACGGCGTCGGCATCGACCGCGACATTGTCCAGCGTGAGCCGCGCGGCCTTGCTGCTGTCGGCCAAGGTTGCCGTTTCCGCCTCCATGCCGTCGGCGCCCTTTTCGATGGCAAACAGGGTGATCCCGTTGGTTTCCCCCGGCGCTCCCGCGGTGCGCGCCGCGACCAGGATCACGTCCGCGCTATTGCCATGGACCACGAATTGCTTGGTACCGTTGAGGACGAAGCCATTGCCTTGCCGCTTCGCTTCGAGCGCCACTCGCGCCGGGTCGTGATGCTTGCCCTCGTCGATTGCCAGCGCCGCAACCGTCTCCCCGGCGAGGATGCCGGGGAACCAGCGCTCCGCCTGCGCCGATCCGTCGAGCGCCCGCACCGCCGCGACCGCCGTGGTTAGGAAGGGGGAAGGGGTGAGGTTGCGCCCGATTTCCTCCAGCACCACACCGGCCTCGACTGCGCCGAGGCCGGCACCGCCCAGGCTTTCGGGGATCATGATGCCGGTCAGGCCCAATTCGGCGAACTGCTTCCACAGCGCGGTGCCATAGCCGTCGGTACAACCTGTATCCCGCCAGTGGCGGAGCTGGTTCTTGATCGCGCCCTCTTCGGCCATGAACGGGCGGACCGTATCCTCCAGGAGGCGCTGGTCTTCGGTCAGGGTCATCATGCTCCGGGCAACCTCAAGATATGCTTGGCGACGATGCCGAGCTGGATTTCGCTGGTCCCGCCCTCGATCGAATTGCCCTTGGAGCGCAGCCAGTCGCGCGCCGGCTTGCCGCCCTTCGTGCGCTCGCTGTCCCACTCCAGGGCATCGCTGCCGCCCGCCGCCATGATCAGCTCGTTGCGGCGTTTGTTGAGCTCTGTCCCCGCATATTTCATCATGCTTGGCAGGGCGGGGTGCGCTTCTCCCGCCTTCAACTGGTCGATGAACCGCTCGCTCATTGCCGCGAAAGCCAGCGCGTCGACGTCGAATGCCGCGATCTCGGCACGGAGCAGCGGGTCGTCCGGCCTGGCGATCGGGCCCAACGTCACGCCGGATGCGCCGGTGCCGATGCCCGATCCGAGCCCCATGCCGCTGATCATCTCACGCTCATGGCCGAGGAGATATTTGGCGACGTCCCAGCCCTTGTTGACCTCTCCGACCAGCTGGTCCTTGGGCACTTTCACATCGTCGAAGAAGGTTTCGCAGAAAGGCGAATTGCCGGAAATCAGCAGGATCGGCCTGGTCGAGACGCCGGGACTCTCCATGTCGAACAACAGGAAGCTGATGCCGCCATGCTTGGACTCGGTCGAGGTGCGCACCAGGCAAAAGATCCAGTCGGCCTGGTCGGAATAGCTGGTCCACACCTTCTGGCCATTGACGAGATAATGATCGCCCTTGTCCTCAGCCCTGGTCTGGAGGCCGGCAAGGTCCGACCCCGCGCCGGGTTCGGAATAGCCCTGGCACCAGCGGATTTCGCCGCGCGCGATTTCGGTCAGGAAGCGCTTCTTCTGTTCCTCCTTGCCATATTTGAGGAGGGCCGGCCCAAGCATTGAAATGCCGAAGCTGGTCAGCGGGGACCGGCAGCCGAGCGAGCGCATTTCCTCCTTGAGGACCTTGGCCTCGGCCGGCGACAGGCCGCCGCCGCCATAGTCTGTTGGCCAGTCAGGCACGGTCCAGCCCCTCGACGCCATGACGTCGAGCCATTGCTTCTGCGCCGGGGACTGGAACTGGAAGTGGCGGCCGCCCCAGCACAAATCCTTTTCGCTGCGCATGGGCTCGCGCATCTCCGGCGGGCAGTTGGCTTCCAGCCAGGTACGGGTTTCGGCGCGAAACGCCTCCAGATCACCCATCGAACTTGCCCTTCCTGTTCCAGAGTCCTAGCCCGTTTTGGAACGAGACTGACGGCCCTTGCAAGCGGGAGAGGCAGCGGTGGATTTTGACCTTACGGAACGTCAGGCTTTTTTCCGCGACCGGGTCCGCCAGTTTATCGACCAGAATGTCCGTCCGCGAGTCGCGGACTATAAGAAAGAGATCGACTCCGGCGATCGCTGGCAGCCGCTCCGGCTGATCGAAGATCTGAAGCCGAAGGCGAGGGCTGCGGGCCTGTGGAACCTGTTCATGCCCCCGGGCGGAGCCCTCCGGCATGTCGACGAAAGTTTCGAGTTCGAAGGCGAGCAGCTCACCAACCTCGAATATGCGATCTGCGCCGAAGAGATGGGCCGAATCCTCTGGTCTGCCGAGGTGTTCAACTGCTCGGCCCCCGACACCGGCAATATGGAAGTTCTGCACCGCTACGGCACGCGCGAGCAGAAAGACGAGTGGCTGAAACCGCTGATGCGCGGCGAAATCCGCTCGGCCTTCCTCATGACCGAGCCGGGTGTCGCCTCTTCCGACGCGACCAATATCGAATGCCGTATCGCCAGGGACGGCGACGATTATGTGATTAACGGCCGCAAATGGTGGTCCTCCGGCGCGGGTGATCCCCGCTGCAAGGTCGCCATCCTGATGGGCAAGACGGATAGCGAGGCGCGCAAGCACCAGCAGCAGTCGATGGTCCTGGTGCCGATGGATGCGGCCGGCATCACCGTCGAGCGGTTCCTGTCGGTCTATGGCTATGACGACGCGCCGCACGGCCATATGGAAATCGAACTGAAGGACGTCCGGATACCGGCCTCCAACCTGCTGCTGGGCGAGGGCAGGGGCTTCGAGATTGCCCAGGGCCGGCTTGGGCCCGGGCGCATTCACCATTGCATGCGGACGATCGGCGCTGCCGAAGAAGCGCTGGACCTGATGTGCCGGCGGCTGCAGTCGCGGACTGCGTTCGGCAAGCGCCTAAGCGAACATAGCGTCTGGGAGCAGCGCGTGGCTGAAGCGCGGATCGAGATCGATGGCACGCGCCTCCTCTGCCTCAAGGCGGCGGACATGATGGACAAGGTCGGCAACAAGGCGGCCAAGGCCGAAATCGCGATGATCAAGGTCAAGGCGCCGCGCATGGCACTGAAGATCATTGACGATGCGGTCCAGGCGTTCGGCGGTGCCGGGGTCAGCCAGGACACGCCGCTGGCCGCCAGCTGGGCGGGGATCCGCACCCTGCGCCTGGCAGACGGACCGGACGAGGTTCACAACCGGTCGATCGCCCTGATGGAATATGCCAAGCATGCGGAGGCCATCCAATGATCCTCCCTGTCGCGAAGCGATGGGGAGAGGGACCGCTCGGCGTAGCCGAGTGGTGGAGGGGCCATGGAGGCGGCTCAGGCCCCTCCACCATGTCGCTGCACGCCATGGTCCCCCTCCCCACGAGCTGCGCCCGCAGGGAGGAGCTATTATGACCTGCCCACGCCTGTTCGACCTCACGAACAAGGTCGCCATCGTGACCGGTTCCTCGCGCGGGATTGGCCTCGCCATCGCCGCGGCAATGGCGGAGCATGGCGCCAGGGTGGTCATCTCCAGCCGCAAGCAGGATGCGTGCGAAGAAGTTGCCCATGCGATCAACGCCCAGCACGGCGACGAGCGCGCGATCGCCGTCGCCGCCAATATCTCCAGCAAGGACGACCTGCAGCACCTGGTCGACGAGGCGCGCAAGGCATTCGGCCGGATCGACGTGCTGGTCTGCAATGCCGCATCCAACCCTTATTATGGCCCGATGGCGGGTATCAGCGACGAACAGTTCCGCAAGATCCTCGACAATAATGTCATCGCCAACCACTGGCTGATTTCGATGGTCGCGCCGGAAATGCTGGAACGAGGGGAAGGCTCGATCATCATCGTGTCCTCGATTGGCGGCCTCACCAGCTCGACCATGATCGGCGCCTACAACATCTCCAAGGCGGCGGATTTCCAGCTGGCGCGGAACCTCGCGGCCGAATTCGGGCCGAGAGGCGTGCGGGTGAATTGCATCGCGCCGGGGCTGGTGAAGACCGATTTCGCCCGGGCGCTATGGGAGGATCCCGACACGCTGAAGGCGGTAACCCGCTCGACGCCGCTGCGCCGGATCGGCGAACCGCATGAGATCGCGGGTGCGGCGGTCTATCTCGCCTCGCCCGCCTCGACCTTCATGACCGGGCAGGCGATGATCGTCGATGGCGGCAGCACGATTGGGGTGGGCCTTTGAGTTCCCCTGCGCAGGCAGGGGCCCAGTCCGGCGCCGTTAGGCGCCGCTCTGCGGCGCGTCTGGGCCCCCGCCTTCGCGGGGGAACAAGGTGCGCGAATGGCTAGGCTTCAAAACAAAATCGCGATCGTCACCGGCGCGGGCTCCGGCATCGGCAAGGCGGCGGTCGAACTGTTTCGCAAGGAAGGCGCGACGGTGATCGGCGCGGACGTCCATGGCAGTGATTTCGAATGCGATGCCGGTGACGAGGAGCAGGTCGCGGCGCTGGTTGCGCATACCGTTCGCGACAAGGGTGGGCTCGACATCTTCTTTGCCAATGCCGGTATTTCCGGCGGCTTTGACGGCATCTTCGACCAGGACGCGGCCGACTGGGCGGAAATCCTTCGAGTCAACCTGATCGGGCCGTTCCTGGCGGTGAAATATGGGGCCCCGGCGATGAAGGCGCGCGGAAGCGGCTCGATCATCGCCACGGCGTCGGTCGCGGGGCTGCGTTCGGGCGCCGGCGGACCAGCCTATTCGGCGTCCAAGGCGGGGGTGATCAACCTGGTCAAGGTCGCCGCGACCCAGCTCGCCGGCGCCAACATCCGGGTCAATGCCATCTGTCCCGGCCTGATCGAAACCGGCATGACCGAGTTCATCTTCGAACGGGCTCGCGCGAGGGGGCAGGAAGGCCAGATCGGCCATTTGAACCCGCTCAAGCGGGGCGGCGCACCGATCGAGATCGCCAATGCCGCGCTGTTCCTCGCGTCGGACGAGGCGAGCTATATCAACGGGCAGGCGATCGTCGTCGACGGCGGCCTGTCCTCGTCGCATCCATTCAACCATCAAAGCTACGGACGGACCACGACATGACCGATGTCATTGACAAGCCCACCACCAGCCCGATTTCCACCACCCGTCATGGCGACGTGCTGATCGTCACATCCAACAACCCGCCGGTGAATGCACTTGGCGCGGCGGTCCGGCAGGGACTGGTCGCTGCGATCGAGGAGGCGGAAGGCGACGAGGCGATCAAGGCGGTCGTCATTCGCTGCGAAGGCCAGACTTTCTTTGCCGGCGCCGACATCACCGAGTTCGGCAAGCCGCCGGTCATGCCATGGCTGCCGACGGTCGTGGACGCGATCGAGAATTGCTCCAAGCCGGTGGTCGCCGCGATCCATGGTACGGCGCTGGGCGGCGGGCTGGAGGTGGCGCTGGGTTGCCATTATCGGGTTGCGGTCCGCGATGCGAAGCTCGGGGTTCCCGAAGTCAAACTCGGCCTGCTGCCCGGAGCGGGCGGGACCCAGCGGCTGCCGCGGGTCGCCGGAGTCCAGAAGGCGCTGGAAATGGTCACCTCGGGCGCGATGATCAGCGCCAAGGATGCGCATGATGTGGGTCTTGTCGACCGGCTGGTGGACGGCGAACTGGTCCAGCATGCCGTGGCGCTGGCCGAGGAGGTGCGCGACATCCGCCCACTGCCCAAGTCGAGCGAGCGTGACGAGAAGCTCGCGGAGGCGCGCGCCAACCCCGCCATCTTCGACGAGTTCCGCAAGGCCAATGCGAAGAAGTTCCGCGGCTTCGAGGCTCCCGAAGCCAATATCAAGGCGGTCGAAGCGGCAGTCGCCAAGCCCTATGCGGAAGGAGTTATCGACGAGCGCAACCTGTTCATGGGACTGATGTCCGGGACACAATCCAGGGCGCAGCAATATTTCTTCTTCGCCGAGCGCAAGGCGGCGAAGATCGAGAATATACCCGACGGTACGCAGCCGCGTTCCGTGAAAAAGGTCGGCGTGATTGGCGCCGGCACCATGGGCGGCGGCATCTCGATGAACTTCCTGTCGGCCGGGATTCCGGTGACCATCGTCGAGATGGCGCAGGAAGCGCTCGATCGCGGCACCGGCGTGATGCGCAAAAACTACGAAGCGACCGCTGCCAAGGGCCGGATGACCGGCGAGCAGGTGGAACAGGCGATGGGGTTGCTGTCGCCGACGCTCGACTTTTCCGCGCTGGCCGACTGCGACCTGATCATCGAGGCCGTGTTCGAGACGATGGAGATCAAGAAGGAGGTCTTCGGCAAGCTCGACAAGATCGCCAAGCCGGGCGCGATCCTGGCCTCCAACACCAGCTATCTTAATATCGACGAAATCGCCGCAAGCACCGGCCGGCCGCAGGATGTCGTGGGCCTGCACTTCTTCTCGCCGGCCAATGTGATGAAGCTGCTGGAGATCGTTCGCGGCGCAAAGACCGCGCCCGACGTGTTGGTAACCGCCATGCAGCTCGCCAAGAAGATCAAGAAGGTGGCCGTCGTCGCGGGGGTCTGCCACGGCTTCATCGGCAACCGCATGCTGATGCCGCGGCAGATCGAAGCGACCAAGCTGCTGCTGGAAGGTGCGACGCCGGAGCAGGTCGACCGCGTGCATGTCGAATTCGGCATGCCAATGGGCCCGTTCCAGATGGCCGACCTCGCCGGCGTCGACATCGGCTGGCATCGCGATCCCAATCGGATCGAGAATGTCCGCGATGCGCTTTGCGCGATCGATCGCTGGGGTCAGAAGAAGGGTGCGGGGTTCTACGACTATGACGACAAGCGCCGGCCTTCTCCGTCTCCCGTTGTCCAGCAGATCATCGAGGAGTTCGCGGCTAAGCAGGGCGTGACCCGCCGTCAGATCGACGATGAGGAAATCGTCCAGCGCACGCTCTACACCATGGTCAACGAGGGCGCGAAGATCCTCGAGGAAGGCATGGCCCAGCGTGCCTCCGACATCGATGTGGTGTGGGTCTATGGCTACGGCTGGCCGGTCTACCGCGGCGGGCCGATGTTCTGGGCCGACACCGAGGGGTTGCAGAAGATCGTCGACGGCCTGAAGGAACAGGAGACCCGGATGGGCAGCGACTTCAGCTTCTCCCGACTCCTCCTGGAAAAGGCGGAACGCGGCGAGAAGTTCAGCCGTTAACCGGCTTTCCAACAGCGTCGGGAGTGTCTCGATGGACTATATGGTCGAGGAAAGCACGGGGCTACGCGCAGTCCGTTACCGGAAGATCGTGATGTGGATCCACTGGATCACCGCCATCCTGGTGCTGACTCAGGTCTATATTGGTTTCACCTTCCACCATCTCCCGCGCGGAACCGCCGAGCGAGATTTTCTTTTCGGCTGGCACAAGACGCTGGGAGCCTTGATCCTGCTGTTGGCACTGAGCCGGCTGGCAATACGGCTGATGAACCCGCCGCCGCCCTATCCCTCGGATTATCCAAAATGGCAGCGGTTCGTGGCCGTCTGGAACCACCGCCTGTTTTACCTGCTGCTCGTCGGTCTGCCGCTAACGGGCCTTGCGGCGGTTTCGGGGCGCGCCAAAGACGGATGGGTGCCATTGCAGCTCGGCCTGAAGCTCCCGGCGATCCCGGGTATTGCCCCGGAAAATGACTTCGGCGACGTGCATGAAGTGCTGGTCTGGACGACCCTGGCGCTGGTGGTGCTGCACGTCAGCGCGGCGCTCTACAACCAATTCCTGTCACCAACCAATGTCGCCGACCGCATGTGGCCGTTCAAGGCGAGGCGTTAGCGCTTCGGCATCAGGCCCAGCATCGCGCCCGCCAAGGCTGCGATCCCCGCCGCGACCGTAAAGGTTTCGGCCGGGCCGCCGCGGTCCCACAACAGGCCGGCGCCAAGACTGGCAAGCAGCGCCGCGACGCCGCTCGCAAAGAAGAATGCGCCGAAACTGGTACCCCGCTGATGCTCGGGCGCGGCGTCGGCGATCATCCGGGAAAATATGCCCTGCGTCAGCGCCATGTGCGCGCCCCATATGGCGACGCCGGCAAGGACCGCCCACAATGTCGTGGCCTGGGCGAGCCACAAGTCCCCAAGGACGAGCAGGGCAATGCCGCCGAGCAGCACCGATCTGGGTTCCATTCGGTCGCTCAACGATCCGGCGGGATAGGCCAGTACCAGATAGGCAAGGCTGAATAGCGCAAGGACGAGCGGCGACCAGGCCGGCGCCAGGCCAACGTCCATCGCCTTCAGGATCAGGAAACTCTCCGAGAAGCGGGCAAGCCCGAACAGGAAACCGACGCCGATCAGGCGCCGTACCTGGCGGTCGAGGTCCCGCCATCCGGTCCAGCTGGGCTTCCCTTCGGCGGCTTCAACATGCCTGACCGGCTCTTTCAGCATGGCCCAGGCGAACATGAAGGATGCAAAGGCCGGGATTGTCGCGATCCAGAATACCGTTCGGATATCGTCCGCAAGCAGCAGCATCAAACCGATCGCCACCAAGGGGGCGAGAAACCCTCCGACCGTATCGAGAGCCTGCCGGAGGCCGTAGGCGGCCCCGCGCAACTCCGGCGGCGTCTCGTCAGCCACCATTGCGTCGCGCGGTGCGCCGCGGATGCCCTTGCCGATGCGATCGATGAAACGGGCACCGAGCACCGGCAGCGCGCCTTGGGCCAGCGGGAACAGGGGCTTCGACAGGGCAGCCATGCCATAGCCGAGCAGGATCCAGGGCTTCCGCCTCATCTGCCTGTCGCTCAGCCGCCCGGATACGAGCTTGGCGATATTGGCTGTCCCTTCGGCAATGCCATCGATCGCTCCCATTGCCACGACGGGAAGGCCTAAGGTCACGGTCAGGAAGGCAGGCAGCAGCGCGTGATAAATCTCGCTGCTCAAGTCCATCAGCAGGCTGACGATGCCCAGGATCCAGACGGCACGGGGTAGTTTTGGGCGCGCTGCCATGACGCTTGCGTACAGGCAAATTTGCCAAATACGAAATCTTTGATACCGTGAACGCATGTGGGGAAATTCGTCACCAGTCGCGCTTGCGTCGCGCTTCGCCATTCTGGTTGAACAGCTAGGGGGCGATACTGCTGCCGCCAAGGCGATGGGCCAGCAACGCGACCTGCTCGCCGCCGTGGGCGCTGTCGAGCCGGGAACGCTCAACCAGGTCGCGGCGCGCGTGAAGAGGGGCGCGCCCGCGGTCAGCAGGGCAGTTGAATTGCTCGTTCGGGCCGGGCTGGTCGACCGCCAGGCAGACCCCGAAAACCGCCGGCGCCTGCAGTTGCGGCTGACCGAGACCGGCCGAGATCAACTGGCCCGCCCGCCCGTGACGGACGCTTCGCTGGAGGGCCGCATCGCCAAGCTGGCGCACAGCGAATTGCGCGCGCTGGAACGAGGGATCGAGATCCTCGAGCGATTGCCGCGCTAGCCGCAGCCCTCAGGCGTTGCCGCGGCGGCGCCGGGTCTCCCAACCTTTCTTGGCGGCAGCGCTGCGGCTGGATGATGTCGAGCCACCCTTGCGGCCGCCTTTTCTGGACGACGCGTGGCTTTCTTTCCTGCCGCGGCCAGAACCCGACTTCTTGCCGCCGCCGGATTCCTTGTTGACGGTCGCCCAGCCACGACTCTTGGCTTCCTTGGCGGAAACGCCCCGGTCCTCATAGCCTTCGGCGATATGCTCGGCCTTGCGTTTCTGCTTGGCACTGTAGGCGCCCTTGTCTCCACGGGGCATTGCTACTCTCCTACTGGACAGCGCTGAAACGCTTGAGCGGGCCCGGCGGATGCGCGCGCCGTAGTGGAACCGCCCAACTGCTGTTAAGGTCGGCTGCGTCGCTGTCCGGGTGGGGGCCTGCCATGCTGTTGATCATCATTGTCTCGGTGTTGGCGGCGGTCGGCATTGCCTTTACCCTGTTCCTGGTCAGGGCAGCAGCATTGGCGGATCAGCTGAAGCTTCGCGTTGAGCCCACCATCGTCGGTACCATCGCCAATTTCTTCGATACGCTGGGTATTGGCTCATTCGCGCCGACCCTGGCCTGGATGCGCTTTCGCCGGATGGTTCCGGACCAGCGGATCCCGATGACCATGCTGGCTGGCTACACGCCCCCGGTGTTCATCCAGTCGATCATTTTCCTGATCCTGCTTGGCGTAAGTGTCGACCTGGTGCTGCTGCTGGCCAGCGCCGTCGCAATCACTATCGGAGCGGTCATTGGCGCGCCGATCGCCGCCCGAAGTCCGGTGCGGACCGTGCAGTTGATCGTTGCCGCTGCCCTGCTGATGGCGGCCTTATTCTATTCACTCTCAAACCTCGGCCTGATGCCGGTCGGGGGCGACGCGTCAGCGCTGCCAGTGCCGTTGATGCTGGTCGCCATCGTGGCGAGCTTTTTCTTCGGCGTTCTGCTCAACTTCGGCGTCGGCAACTACGCGCCAACCCTGGCGATGCTCAGCCTGTTCGGGATGAACCCGCGCCTGGCGTTTCCGATCATGGCCTTCGGGGCCGCGCTGGCGGGAGCGGCCGCATCGAGCAGGCTGGTGAAGTTGGCCGACCTTGACCTCAGGATCGTCATCAGCCTCGCTGCCGGGTCGGTGCCCGGGGTGCTGGTGGCGGCGTTCATCGTCAAGGAAATGCCCTTGACCATGCTGCGCTGGCTCGTGGTGGCGGTCGTAACCTACGCCGCGATCTCGCTGCTGTTCACGGCGCTGCGCAAACCTCCGCCGGCGCTGGATGAGCTGCTGGAAAAGGCCCTGGTGGACTAGCGACACCGGTTGCCGCAGCGCAGCATTTACTGTAGGGGCGCGGCAACTTTACCTCAACGGACATCGAAATGAACCTGCGCAACGTGGCGATTATCGCCCACGTCGACCATGGCAAGACCACGCTCGTCGACCAGCTATTCCGCCAATCGGGCACTTTCCGCGACAACCAGCGCGTCGAGGAGCGCGCGATGGATTCCACCGACCTGGAGAAGGAGCGGGGAATCACCATCCTGGCCAAATGTACGTCGGTCGAATGGGCCGATGCCAACGGCGCGGTGACCCACATCAATATCGTCGACACGCCCGGACACGCCGATTTCGGCGCCGAGGTCGAGCGCATCCTGTCGATGGTCGACGGGGTTATCCTGCTGGTCGATGCCGCCGAAGGGCCAATGCCGCAGACCAAGTTCGTCACCGGCAAGGCGCTCGCGCTTGGCCTCAAGCCGATCGTGGTCGTCAACAAGATCGATCGCCCCGACGCCCGCCCGGCCGAGGTGCTCGACGAAGTGTTTGAGTTGTTCCTGAACCTGGAGGCCAATGACGAGCAGCTCGACTTCCCGACGCTCTACGCAAGCGGCCGCGCTGGCTATGCGGGCCTGACCGACGACGTCCGTGAGGGTGACCTGACGCCGATGTTCGAGACGATCGTCAAGCATATCCCGGCGCCGAACCTCGACACGTCCGGCGAGTTCAAGATGCTCGCCACCTTGCTCGACCGTGACCCGTTCCTCGGCCGCATCCTGACCGGCCGGATCGAGAGCGGTACGCTCAATGTCAACATGCCGATCCGGGCGATGGACGTGAACGGCAATGTCGTCGAGGACGGCCGCGCTACCAAGGTATTCGCCTTCCGCGGGCTCGATCGCGTGCCGGTCGAAACTGCGCAGGCGGGCGACATCGTTGCCATCGCGGGACTGGTCAAGGCGACCGTGTCCAATACCATTGGCGAGCCGACGATCGCCGAGCCGCTGCATGCCCGCGAGATCGACCCGCCGACCCTGGCGATGAGCTTCGCGGTCAACGACAGCCCGTTCGCCGGCAAGGACGGGGACAAGGTGCAGAGCCGCGTCATTCGCGACCGGCTTGAGCGGGAGGCCGAAGGCAATGTCGCCATCCACATCAGCGAGACTCCGGGCGGCGAGGCCTTTGAGGTGGCCGGGCGCGGCGAACTCCAGCTCGGCGTCCTGATCGAGACCTTGCGCCGTGAAGGGTTCGAACTGTCGATCAGCCGCCCGCGCGTGCTGTTCCGCGACGGGCCCTCCGGCCGCGAGGAACCTTATGAGACGGTCGTGATCGACGTCGACGATGAATTTTCGGGCACGGTCATCGACAAGATGGCGATCCGCAAGGCCGAGATGACCGACATGCGCCCGTCAGGCGGCGGCAAGACCCGCCTGACCTTCTCGGCGCCCTCTCGCGGCCTGATCGGCTATCATGGCGAATTCCTGTCCGACACGCGCGGCACCGGGATCATGAACCGGCTGTTTGAGAAATATGGTCCCTACAAGGGCCCGATCAGCGGCCGTCAGAACGGGGTCCTGATCTCGATGGAGAAGGGGCCGGCAGTGGCCTATGCCCTGAGTGCGCTGGAAGATCGGGGCGTGCTGTTCATCACGCCCGGCGAGATGCTTTACGAGGGCATGGT
>JBJMUA010000060.1:0-7770 GCA_045811425.1 Sphingomicrobium sp.
CGGCCGTCGCGCTTCGCCTGCTCGGCCACCACCTCACCGATGTGAAGGCCTGGGATCGGAAATGGCTCGCCGCCCGATTCCAGCGCGATATGCGCGGTATTATCGGGGCAGACGAAGAAATCCGAGCCCGCTGCCGCCAGCTTCCTCGCATCCTCCATGAATGCGGTGCGAAGCACCTGCTTGTCGTTGCGTTCCCACGCTTCCAACAGCAGCGACATTGGGCTGCAGGTCATGGTGATTTCGGGGTGCATGTGCGGCCCTGTGCGCCGTACGCCTTCCAGGCAAGCCGTCCGAAAGCACAGGGCCGCGCCCTCGAAGCTGTGCGCCAGGATGCCGATATGTTTCATTCGACGGTCACGCTCTTTGCCAAGTTTCGGGGCTGGTCGACGTCGGTGCCCTTGGCCACCGCCACATGGTAGGCCAGCAGCTGCACCGGGACCGCATAGACCAGCGGCGCGATCAGCGGATGCACCTCGGGCATTTCGATCGTTGCGATGCAACCCTCGCCGGCATCGGCAAGTCCCTTCGCGTCACTGATGAGGATGATCTTGCCGCCGCGCGCGCGTACTTCCTGCATGTTGCTGACGGTCTTCTCGAACAGCGGACCTGACGGCGCGAGCACGATCACCGGGACATGGTCGTCGATCAGCGCGATCGGGCCATGCTTCATCTCGCCGGCGGCATAGCCCTCGGCATGGATGTAGCTGATCTCCTTCAACTTCAGCGCGCCTTCCAGGGCCATCGGAAAGTCAGGGCCGCGGCCAAGGTAGAGCACGTCCCTTGCCGGGGCCACGAGATGCGCCATGGCGGCGATGTCATCATCATGGCCGAGCGCATTATTGAGCCCCTCGGGCGCATGCTGGAGATGCTCGACGATCTCGCGCTCTTCCTCCTCGCTCAATCGTCCCTTGGCGCGCGCAAGATTGGCGGCGAGCGCGGCAAGCACCGCCAGCTGGCAGGTAAAGGCCTTGGTCGAAGCGACGCCGATCTCCGGTCCCGCATGGGTGGGCAGCAGCAAGTCGGCTTCACGCGCCATCGAGCTGGTCGGGACATTGACCACCACCGCGATGGTCTGCCCTTCCTCGCGGGCGTGGCGCAGCGCGGCCAGCGTGTCGGCCGTTTCGCCGGACTGGGAAATGAACAGCGCCAGCCCGCCAGGCTCGAGCACCGGCTGGCGGTAGCGGAACTCGCTCGCCACATCGATGTCGACCGGTACCCGGGCAAATTGTTCGAACCAATATTTGGCGACCATGCCGGCGTAGAAACTGGTGCCGCAGGCAACGATGGTGACGCGGTTGACGGTTGAGAGGTCGAAGTCGAAATCGGGCAGCGCAACCTTGCCTTCGAAGGGCCGGACATAGCTTTGGAGTGTCTGGGCAACCACGATCGGCTGCTCAAAAATCTCCTTCTGCATATAGTGCTGGTAATTGCCCTTCTCGATCCGGGCCGAGGAGGCGCCGGATTCGACGATCTCCCGGGTGACAGGGTTGTTGGCGCGATCATATATCTGGATCCGGTCGCGCTCGACGACGGCCCAGTCGCCTTCTTCCAGATAGGCGATCCGCTGCGTCAGCGGAGCAAGCGCCAAGGCGTCGGAGCCGAGATAATTCTCGCCCTTGCCATAGCCGACGGTCAGTGGCGCGCCCATCCGGGCGCCGATGATCTGGTCGGGATAATCCTTGAACAGAAAGGCTATCGCGAAGGCGCCATGGAGGCGCGGTAGTACGGCCGCGACCGCCTCGGTCGGCGACTTGCCGCGCTCGACCTCGCGAGCCACCAGATGCGCCACCACCTCGCTGTCGGTTTCGCTCAGGAATTTGCGCCCGTCGGCCAGCAGTTCGTCGCGCAGAGGCTTGAAATTTTCGATGATGCCATTGTGGACCAGCGCCACCGGCCCAGCGATGTGCGGGTGGGCATTGTCGACCGTCGGGGCGCCGTGCGTCGCCCAGCGGGTATGGGCAATGCCCGTATCGCCATGCAGTTCGGCCGCCGCCAGCTCGCGCGCCAGATTGTCCAGCTTGCCTTCGGCCCGGCGGCGTTCGAACTCGCCGCCCTGTACCGTGCAGATGCCGGCTGAGTCATAGCCGCGATATTCAAGCCGCTTGAGACCGTCGAACAGGCGCTGTGCCACCGCTTCGCGGCCGACGATCCCGACAATTCCGCACATGTTACTTCTTGTCCTTCTTTGCCTGCTGCCGCGCCCGGAAGCGGGCGGCCCAGCCGGCAAATCCCTTCTGCTCGCCGCGAGCGATGACAAGCTCGTCCGCGGCGACATTTCTGGTCACGACCGAGCCCGCGCCGACAATCGCGCCGGCACCGATGCTGACCGGCGCGACCAACGCGCTGTTGGAGCCAATGAAGACCCCCGCTCCGATCTCGGTCCTATATTTGCCGAAGCCGTCGTAATTGCAGGTGATGGTGCCCGCGCCGATGTTGGAATTCGCGCCGACCGAAGCGTCGCCGATGTAGCTGAGGTGGTTGGCCTTGGCGCCCTTGCCAAGCTCCGCCTTCTTCACCTCCACGAAATTGCCCACCTTGGAACCCTCGCCAAGCACGGCGCCGGGGCGCAGCCGGGCGAACGGACCGACCTCGCAGCCGGTCGAGATGATCGCGCCTTCGATGTGGGAGAAGGCGCGGATGGTGGCACCGTCGGCGATCTTGACGCCGGGACCGAAGACGACGTGCGGCTCGATCGTGCAATCGCGGCCGAGCTCGGTGTCGGCGGAGAACCAGACGCTTTCCGGATCGATCAGGGTCGCCCCCTGATCCAGCGCCTGCCACCGCCGCCGCGTCTGCCAATCCTCTTCCAGCGCAGCCAGTTCGGCCCGGCTGTTCACGCCAGCGGTTTCGAACGGCTCGCCCTCGATTGCGACCGGGCTGCGCCCTTCATCCTTGGCGATCATGACGATGTCGGGCAGATAATATTCCTTCGCGGCATTGGCATTGCCGACCTTCGCCAACCAGCGGAACAGGTCTTTGGAGCCGACCGCCATCATGCCGCTGTTGCACAGCTTGACCGCACGCTCGGCCTCATTGGCGTCCTTATATTCCACCATTTTCGAAATGCGATCGCCCTCACCCAGGATGACGCGGCCATAGGTTTTGCCGTCGGCCGGCGAACTGGCGAGCACCACCACGCCCGGATTGTCCTCAGCCGCTAGCCGGTCGAGCATGCGGCTCAGGGTCGCTTCGGTGACGAACGGCGTATCCCCGTAAAGGATCAGTATCGATCCTTCGAAGCCGGACAGCGCTTCCTCGGCCATCTGCACGGCGTGGCCGGTGCCCCTCTGTTCGGCCTGCAGCGCGGTCGCGATTCCCTGGCCATGGAGCGCTGCCTCAAGCTGCTCGCGCCCCTTGCCGACCACGATCACGCGCCGCTCCGGACCGATGGCCTCCACGGTCGACAAGAGATGCATCAGCATCGGCCTGCCGGCGATCGGGTGCAGAACCTTATGCGTGTCGGAGCGCATGCGCGTACCCTGCCCCGCCGCCAGGACCACGACCGAGAATTTCGCCTGATTCATCGCCCCCGCAATCGCATGCTCTTCAAGTCTTTGCCATAGACGAAGGGCCCCGGCCGAACCGGAGCCCTTCGATCATTGTTCCAGCTGCCTCAGCTCGCCGGCGGAGCCTTGGGCCTGGCCGGTGCGCGGCGGCGCGCGCCAGCGCTCGACCTGCGCTTCGCGCTTGCACCTGCCTTGGCGGCTAGACGCTTTGCCTTGGGTTTCGAAGCGGTCTTGGCCTTGGTCGCAGGAGCTTTGCGCGTCGCGCCTGCCTTACGCGGAGCGGCCTTCCTGGCAACCGGCTTGGATGTTGCCGTCACCCTCGTGCCGCCGACGTCGTCCGCCCACTTGCCGGACAAGACGCGCTGTGCCGCGTCGGCCACCGCCTCGGCGATCAACGATCCGAGCTTTGAGGCATTGGTCATCATTGTAGTCGCCGCCTGGCTGGCGCTGTCCGCCGCATCGAGCCCGGCATCCTTGATCGCTTTGCGCGCCTTGGGGCTGGCGGCAATCGCCGCAGCCGCCGCCGTCAATCCGGCTGCCAACATTTCACGGCTCATCGCTGCCTTGGCAATCTTGTCTAATGTCGCTTTGCTGGAGCCGCCGCCAGATTTCGTGCGGCCGGTCGAAGATTTGGCCATCGCTGCCTCCTTTGTCCGATCGTACCGCCCAAAGCGGTCCTGTCCCGAAACAGTTCCGAAATAGGGCAGAAATTCGCCAAGTAAAAGGGAGCTGGCGCACCACACGCCAGCTCCCTTCAACATGGTCAGCGACCGGACGTTCCAGCCCGGAAGGACAAAGGATGACTGGTTAGGCCATCACCTTCCAAGCGAACAGGACCGACCTCTCTGCTGAACCATGAGACATCGGATCACCTCCTTTCGCTGCTTGATTGCACACACAGCATGTTGTGGTTCGAAGTGATAAACAAGACTTGTAATTGTGGTCAGTTTCGACAATCCTCTATGGCTCGCGCGGCTTCGGGCCAGCTTGGCACGGCCAGCGCGGTCCCCACTCCACCGGATATGACGACCCTTCCCCGGCTAAATGCGATCGCGTCCAACAGCGGGTCGTAAGCCGACAATCGGCCGCTCAAGGGCAGCGCCCGGGATATGGTGTCGGTCGCGACCGTCAGCGCGGCGATCGGCGATCCCGGCCGCGTTACGGTTATCGTCCGCGTCGCCTTGTCGCATTGCAGCACGAGATGGCTGCCGTATCGGGCCTCGCCTCCGGTTGCGGTGGCCGTATAGTTCCACTGGCCGGCTGCCAGGGGAAGCGATTTGCCGGCGTCAAATGACATCGGAGCGACCTGGGCCGCCGCCGGCGCTGCGACGGCCATCAAAGCAACGGCAATCCCCTTCATTTGCCGAGCTTGTCGACCTTTGCCTGGAGCGCGGCCAATTCGGCCTTCAGCTTGGCGATTTCGTCGGTGGATCCACCACCCGCGTTGGTCGTTTGGGCAGGCTTCTTGCCCGTCATTGCCGACGCGGCCTCCTCGAACATTTCCATGTTCCGCTTGGCCAGATCAGCAAACATATTTGGGCCAAAAGCGCCGGCCACAGCCTGCTGGTTCTTCTGGAACGCGTCCATCGCCGCTTCCAGATACGGCGGCACCGCGCCCTGCATCTGGCCCCCATAAAGGCCGATCAGTTGGCGCAGGAAATTGACCGGGAGCATCGTCGAACCGCGCGATTCCTCGTCGACGATGATCTGGGTCAGCACCTGATGCGTAATGTCCTCGCCGGTCTTGGCGTCGACCACTTCGAAATCACGACCCTCGCGGATCATCGCCGCCAGCCGGTCCAACGTAATGTAGCTCGAGCTTTCCGTGTCATAGAGGCGCCGGTTGGCGTATTTCTTGATGGTCACCCGCTTTGTCGAACCTGGATCCGCCGACTTGGCCATGCACTCGCTCCCCAAGGATTTCGAGCCAGCCTAGACCTCGCGCTTTCGCGCTGCAACATTGTCTCGCGGCTGCGAAATTGCGGGATCATCGGCTTGCGACTGCTGCCATGCCAAGCTAAGCGGGCGCCAACGCACCCATAGCTCAGCTGGATAGAGCGCTGCCCTCCGAAGGCAGAGGCCAGAGGTTCGAATCCTCTTGGGTGCGCCATTTTGATGTGCCGCGTTCGATGTTCCTTGCCTGGTGGGAGGGGTAGTTCGAAATGGCCAAGATCCTCTGTGTCCTCTACGACGACCCGATCGACGGCATGCCGCAAAGCTATGCCCGCGATTCCATTCCCAAGCTCGATTCCTACCCTGACGGCAGCACCCTGCCGACACCGCGCGGCATCGACTTCACGCCGGGCGAGCTGCTGGGCTGCGTGTCGGGCGAACTCGGCCTGCGGCCATATCTTGAGGCCAATGGGCACACATTGGTCGTGACGTCCGACAAGGACGGGTCCGACAGCGAATTCGAACGCGAGCTCACTGATGCCGATGTCGTCATCTCCCAACCTTTCTGGCCCGCCTATCTGACCGCCGAGCGCATCGCCAAGGCCGGCAATCTCAAGCTGGCGCTGACCGCGGGGATCGGCTCCGACCATGTCGACCTGCAGGCGGCGATCGACCGTGGCATCACCGTCGCGGAAGTGACCTACTGCAACTCGATCAGCGTCGCGGAACATGTGGTGATGATGATCCTGTCGCTGGTCCGCAATTACCTGCAGTCATGGGATTTGGTGAAGGCCGGCGGCTGGAACATCGCCGATTGCGCTGCCCGCTCCTACGATGTTGAGGGCATGCATGTCGGGACAGTCGCGGCAGGCCGGATTGGCAGCGCCGTGCTGCGCCGGCTGAAGCCGTTCGACATGCACCTCCATTATACCGACCGGCACCGGCTGCCCCTGGAAGTCGAGCGCGAGCTGGGCGTGACCTGGCATGAGTCCGCCGCGGACATGGTGCCGCACTGTGACGTGGTGACGATCAACTGCCCGCTTCATCCCGAGACGGAAAATCTGTTCGACGAGGCGATGATTGCCCGGATGAAGCGCGGTGCCTTCCTGGTGAACACGGCACGGGGCAAGATCGCTAACCGTGATGCCATCGCTGACGCGCTCGAGAGCGGGCAGCTCGCAGGTTACGCCGGCGACGTCTGGTTCCCGCAGCCTGCGCCGCGCAATCATCCGTGGCGGACGATGCCCAACCATGGGATGACGCCCCACATCTCCGGGACCAGCCTGTCGGCCCAGGCGCGATACGCCGCGGGCACGCGCGAAATCCTGGAGTGCTTCCTGGAAGGCCGGCCAATCCGCGAAGAATATCTGATCGTCCAGGGCGGCCAGCTGGCTGGCGCCGGCGCGCATAGCTACAGCCCGGGCGACGCCACGAAAGGGTCGGAGGAAGCGGAGAAATTCAAAGCCGACGCTTAGGCGGCGGGCCAGCTTTGGACGATTTCCACAAACCGTGTCAGCCAGGCGTTGGTCTGGTGGCCGTCGACCACGCGATGGTCGATCGTCAGGGTGATATAGGCCATTGGCAGGATGACGATCGCGTCCTCCCCATCCATGTCCCGGACCACCACGCGCTTTTCCAGCTTGCCGACACCCAGGATCGCGGCCTGGCCGGCGTGAAGAATGATCGGTGCGGCAAGCAGGCTTCCGGACACGCCATGATTGGAAATGGTGAAGCTTCCGCCCGAGACATCTGCGGCGCCAAGGTTGCCTGATCGAGCCCTGGTGGTGAGGTCGTCGAGCCTGCGCCCGATCTCCTCCAGGCTGAGCGAACCGGCGTCCTTGACCACCGGTACGACCAGCCCCTTTTCGCCCAGCGCGGTGCCGATGCCGATGTTGATCGTCGGCGAAACCGCGATCCGGTCCTTTTCCCATCGCCCGTTGATGGCGGGTGCAACCGCCATGGCCTCCGCCGCGGCCTTGATCAGATAAGCGGTGTAGCTGAGCTTCACCCCGTTTGCCGCCATTGCCGCCTTGTGCGCGGCTATGGCCGAGAAATCCGCCTCGAACAGCGCGGTGACATGTGGCGCCTCGCTTACGGCCCGCACCATATTCTCGGCGATCTTCAGCCTCATCCGGTCGTGCGGGATGTCGCCGCCGGCGAAGTGCCGCGGCTGGGCCGTCTCCGGCTCGCCGACGCTGACCGTGGTCGCCGATGCGACGGCGCGATCCACATCGTCGCGGGTGATGCGGCCGTCGCGGCCGGTTCCTTGAATTCGACTAGGATCGATGTCGTGCTGGAGTAGCGCGCGGCGGACGGAAGGGGAAAGGCGGGTCTCGACGTCCGTGTTCCCCGGCGCAGGACCGGGTCCAGG
>JBJMUA010000061.1:0-24395 GCA_045811425.1 Sphingomicrobium sp.
CGCTGGCCGCCCTTGCGAGTTACATGGCCGTCGCGGGCGATTGGCGCTGATCGGTCGATAAGTCGGAATAGCTGGCGCGGGTCATTTCCCGCCGCTAAGCGCCGCCGCGCATGACCCAGCGCACTGACACGGGTGACAGCACGCCGATCGAGAGCCGCGCCGATTTGCTGTCGGTCTTTGAAGGCGGCGAGAAGGTGCGCGAGGAGTGGCGCATCGGCACGGAGCACGAGAAGTTCGTCTATCGCACAGCCGACCACCGCGCGCCGAGCTACGACGAGCCCGGCGGCATTCGCGACCTGCTGAACGGCCTCACCGAATTCGGCTGGAAGTCGGTGATCGAAAGCGGCAATGTCATCGCGCTGAGCGGCGCCGACGGAACGATCAGCCTTGAGCCTGCCGGGCAGTTCGAACTCAGCGGCGCGGCGCTGCAGAACCTCCACCAGACCTGCTCCGAGGCCGCGCGCCATCTCGGGCAGTGCAAGATGATCGGCGACCGGCTCGGCCTCGGTTTCCTCGGCACCGGCATGTGGCCCGACAAGGCGCGCGCCGACCTGCCGATCATGCCCAAGGGCCGCTACGCGATCATGCTGCGCTACATGCCGACTGTGGGCAGCCTCGGCCTCGACATGATGCTGCGCACCTGCACGATCCAGGTGAACCTCGATTATTCGTCCGAAGCCGACATGGTGAAGAAGTTCCGCGTCGGCCTCGCGCTGCAGCCGGTCGCTACCGCGCTGTTCGCCAACTCGCCGTTCACCGACGGCAAGCCCAATGGCTACAAGAGCTTCCGCAGCCATATCTGGGAGGACACGGATCCGGCGCGGACCGGCATGCTGCCGTTCGTGTTCGACGATGGCTTCGGCTATGAACGATACTGCGACTATGCGCTTGACGTGCCGATGTATTTCGTATTCCGGGACGGCGAATATATCGACGCCGCCGGGCAGAGCTTCCGCGATTTCCTGAACGGCAAGCTGCCGGCCCTGCCGGGCCAGAAGCCGACCCTGGCCGACTGGACCGACCATCTGTCGACCGCCTTTCCCGAAGTGCGCCTGAAGAGCTTCCTCGAAATGCGCGGGGCCGACGGCGGACGGTGGGGCCGGATCTGTGCGCTGCCGGCCCTGTGGGTCGGACTGACCTACTCCCAGACTGCCCTCGACGCGGCGTGGGACCTTTGCAAGCATTGGTCGATCGAGGAGCGGGAAGCGCTTCGCCATGCGGTCCCCCGCCAGGCGCTTGAAACGCCAGTGCCGGGCGGCGGCACGGTCCACGAGCTGGCGCGCGAGGTGCTCGACATCGCCACCGCAGGCCTTCGGGAGCGCGCTGAATTAAGCCCCGCCGGCGACAATGAGGGCGGCTTCCTCGATCCGCTCCGTGACGTGGTGGCTAGCGGCAAGACCTTCGCCGACCGGCTGCTCGACCGCTACCATGGCGAATGGCAGGGCGACCTTTCCCATGTCTACGAAGAATTCAGCTTTTAGAGCTGTGACGGATTCAGCGCAGTCGCCCGTAAAATATTCACGTAACGGTTCCGTCACATTGACTCGGATGTGAGCAACAGTAGAGGCACCCGAAGCATCGGGGCGGGGCATCGGGAGAGGCCACGTCCGCTGGCCTTTTCAAGAAAGACACCGATGCGCCGCACCTCTCAGACTTCGCTGATCGCGCTGGCAATCGCCTGCGTTTCCACCACCACGCCGGCCTATGCGCAGGTTACGGGCGACACCGACACACCTGCTGCCGACGCGACCCAGCCGGTCGCCGAACCCGCGACCCAGGCGGGCGTTGCCGACATTGTCGTCACCGCCACGCGGCGCAGCGAAAACCTTCAGGACATCCCGCTGTCGGTCGCGACGATCAGTGACGAGACCCTGGCCGCGATCAATTCCGCCGGCGCCGATATTCGTGGACTGTCGGGCCGGGTCCCCAGCCTAAACATCGAAAGCTCGTTCGGCCGCACCTTCCCGCGCTTCTATATCCGCGGCCTCGGCAACACCGACTTCGACCTCAACGCATCGCAGCCGGTCAGCCTGGTCTATGACGATGTCGTCCTGGAAAACCCGATCCTGAAGGGCTTCCCCGCATTCGACGTCGACCGGATCGAAGTGCTGCGCGGACCGCAGGGCACCTTGTTCGGCCGCAACACGCCGGCCGGCATCGTCAAGTTCGACACGGTGCGGCCCGGAGCGAGCAGCCGCAATTATGCGCGGGTCAGCTATGGCACCTATTCGACGATCAACGCGGAAGGCGGCGTCGGCGGCCAGGTCAGCGACGGCGTGGCCGTTCGCGTGTCGGGCCTGTGGCAGCATCGCAACGACTGGATCGACAACCTCGATGAGCCCGGCGACAACGACCTTGAGGGCTATGACGACATTGCCGTTCGCGGGCAGATCGAGTTCCAGCCGAGCGACGAGTTCACCATCCGCCTGGTCGGCCAACTGCGCGACCTCGATGGCAATGCCCGCATCTTCCGCGCCAATGCCATCGAGCCGGGTACCAACCACCTGATCGGCATTGACGAAAACGGCGATGTCGGCGGCGACTTCGATCGCGACGAGGTCCGCGCGGACGGCATCAACTTCCAGAAGCTCAAGACCCAAAATCTTGGCGGCACGATCGAATATGACTTCGGACCGCTGACGCTTTATTCGGTGACCAGCTACTGGCATGGCAAGCTCGACAGCCGAGGCGACATTGACGGCGGCTTCGGCAACCAGTTCGCCCCGGAAATGGGGCCGGGCTTCATTCCCTTCTCAGCCCAGAGCCAGGACAATGTTCCGAGCCTCGACCAGTTCACACAGGAAGTCCGTGTCGCGTCAAACAACAGCGCGGGTCTCGGTTACCAGGCCGGCCTGTTCTACTTCAACGAGAAGCTCGATATCGAAAGCTTCGATTTCGGCTCTCCGGACGACACGACTCCGGACGCAATTGCCATTCAGCGCCAGGTGTCCAACGCGCTCGGCATCTTCGGGTCGCTCAATTACAAATTCGACAACGGCCTGACCCTTCAGGCGGGCGCCCGCTGGAACAATGACGAGCGCAAAATGCGTGCCTCCCGGCCATTCGATATCCGGCCGGGGTTCCTCGGCTTTGGCGGACCGGTCTCCGAGCAGCGCACCAAGGTCGACGACAGCGTCCTCACATGGGACGTGAGCGCCATTCACGAAGTGAACCAGGACATCAATGTCTACGCCCGCGTCGCCAAAGGCTATCGGGCGCCGTCGATCCAGGGCCGCCTGCTGTTTGGCCGCGAACTGTCGATTGCCGACAGCGAGACGACAATGAGCTATGAAGCAGGCATCAAGACCGTGCTGTTGGATCGCCGGGTTCGCTTCAATCTCACCGGCTATTTCTTCAACACCAAGGATCTGCAGCTTACCGCGGTCGGCGGCGCCAATAACTTCACCTCGTTGCTCAACGCCGACGAAGTGAAAGGAAAGGGCGTTGAGGCCGAGCTGGAGGCGCGGCCGGTCACCGGGCTCTCCCTCACCGCAGGCGTGAGCTACAACGATACCGAGATCCATGACGACCAGGCGTTTGTCGCCGGCTGCGGAGCGCCCTGCACCGTGCTCGATCCGCAGCGCCCGGGCAGCCCCGGCATCTTCTCGATCGACGGCAATTCGCTGCCCCAGGCGCCGAAGTGGACATTCAACTTCACCGCCGGCTACGAGCATCCGGTCGGGCCGGGCTCGGTCTATGTCTTCACCGACTGGTATCACCGCTCGAAGGTCGACTTCTTCCTCTACAAGTCGGTCGAGTTCAGCGACGACCAGCTGCTCGAGGGCGGTCTTCGCGTGGGCTACAAGACCAATCGCTATGACGTCGCCGGCTTCGTGCGCAACATCACCAATGATGAAAGCGCTGTGAGCGGCATCGACTTCAACAACCTGACGGCGATGGTCAACGAGCCGCGCATCTGGGGCGTCGAGGTCGGCGTGAAGTTCTAAGCCTGCGCTTTAAGCTTTTTAGGGGGCGGTGGATGCGGTAGGGCATCCGCCGCCCTTTTTCTTGATCGGAGCCCATGATGCCCAGGGACCGTCGAACCCTTTATCCGGAAATCCAGCCCTACCAATCGGGCATGCTCGACGTCGGCGACGGGCACCAGCTTTACTGGGAACGGTGCGGGACGCCGGGGGCCAAGCCGGCCGTCTTCCTGCACGGTGGTCCCGGAGCCGGGATCAGTGCCAATCACCGCGGCCAGTTCGATCCTGCCAAATATGACGTGCTGCTGTTCGATCAGCGGGGCGCCGGCAAGTCGACCCCTCATGCCAGCCTGGAGGCCAACACCACCTGGCACCTGGTCGACGACATCGAGCGGCTGCGCGAGATGTGCGGGATCGACAAGTGGCTGGTGTTCGGCGGCAGCTGGGGTTCGACCCTCAGCATCGCTTATGCCCAGACGTATCCGGAGCGCGTCACCGAACTGGTCCTGCGCGGCATCTTCCTGTTCGGGCAGAGT
Source organism: Sphingomicrobium sp. (assembly GCA_045811425.1). GTDB lineage: Bacteria > Pseudomonadota > Alphaproteobacteria > Sphingomonadales > Sphingomonadaceae > Sphingomicrobium. Next base: position 4,460 of record JBJMUA010000061.1, read on the forward strand.
GAGCTCGACTGGCTGTATCGCTATGGCGCCTCGGAAGTTTTCCCCGACGGGTGGGACGAATTCCTGGCACCGGTGCCGCAGGAGGAGCGCGGCGATCTTATCGCCGCATATCGCAGGCTGCTGACAGGGGATGATGCCGCAGAGCAGCTTCGGGCGGCGAAGGCGTGGAGCAAGTGGGAAGGGCTGACCGTCACCTTGCTGCCTGACCCGGCAATGCTCGCCGAGTTTACCGAGGACCAGCATGCGATCGCCATCGCCCGGATCGAGAATCATTACATGCTGCACAGGGGCTGGCTCGAGGAAGGGCAGCTGTTGAACGGAGCCGAGAAGCTGCGCGGCATCCCCGGCGTCATCGTCCAAGGCCGCCACGATTGCTGCACCCCGCCGCGCGCGGCTTGGGAATTGAAAAGGGTCTGGCCGGAGGTCGAGCTCAATATCGTGCCCGACGGCGGACATCTCTACAACGAGCCGGGGATTCTCGACGGGTTGATCCGCGCGACGGATCGATTTGCGGGCTGACTACTCCCCGGGCCGATAGGTCCGCTCGATGTGGCCTTGCAGGTCTTCAGGATAGAAATAGACCGGGCGCAGGTCGCCGGCCGCATAGCGCGCGGCCTGGTCGTTGAAATGGGGCGAAGCCGGATCGCCGCTCTCCCCGCCGGCGCTGATCGCCTTGGCGCGGACCCGCGGGCCCAGTTCCACGACCGCGACGAAGCTGTTGCCGCTCGTGCCATACCAGCGTTTCGACCCGTTGCGGGGCGCCGCACTGGACGAGGCTAGCGACCCGTAATTGCCGTAGGCGAAGGGGATGGCGATGCTTGGCGCGTCATCGCTGAACGGGTGGTCGATCGCCGGCGAGATGCGCTGGAAACGATTGATCTCACCCCATGCGGTCTTCCAGTTGCCAAAATCGCGCTGAAGGCGGGCAATTGCCTGTTCCAGGGCGGCGATTTTCTGGCCTGCAGTAGTATCGCGCGCGAGCCGGAGCATGGTGATGTTCTTGGGCTCGCTCGACGATGCCGCCAGGATCTTCAGTAGCGCGTCGGCCCAGAAAACCGCCAGGCTCTGCGCTTCGGATTGCGCGCTCCAGCGATAATCCCACCGCTCCAACATGCCCAACGGCTCCGCCAGCCTTGCCCGGCGCGGATCGCCGCCAGGCAGGGCGCGGTACGCCTCCACCAGCGGCGGGATCAGTGCGGCGAAGCCGGGTTGGAAACTGTCGAACGCCGCTGCCTGCAGGCTGTCCAGGGTCCAGCCGCGGCTGTGCTCGAGCAGCTTCACGGCGTGGATGCCACGATAATTCTCCCCGAACATGTCCATGTAGCGAGGATATTGCTGGGGCTTTGGGCTGAAGGCCCCGGCGGAAGAATAAGGCCAGTTGTTGGTGTTCTGCACCCAGCCGTTGGGCGGGCTGATCACATTGGGCAGGTCCACGATATTGTGAAGCGACGTCCAGTCGGTGGCAGGATCGCTGCCGTCGACCGGCCTGGTATAGTCGAAAGCATTGTTGCGCCTTGGCACGAACTGGGCGTGCAGATAGGCGATGGCACCTTTGCTGTCGGCGAAGATGGTGTTGTTGGAACTGTTTGCGCGCAGCCGTGCGATATCCAGAAACGAGCCGAGGTCGGTCGCCTTGGTTCGCAAATAGCTTTGTTCCAGTGCTTCCACCGGCCGGTACATCATCTCGATGGCGATCCATTTGCCATCCTCGGCCCTGACAATCGGTCCATGATGCGTTCGGTATGTGGTGAAGCGCTCTAGTCCTAAACTGCCATCCCGCTTGCGATAGCGAATCGTGACGGGGCGTGTGCCGACGTCCCGCCACAGCTGGCCATAGCGATAGTTTCGCTTTCCGTTTCGATGTTCGATCGTTTCGACAAACTCATCGATATTGTCGACACCGCTTGAGGTGTGCATCCAGCCCGAATTGCGGTTGAACCCCTGGTAGATGAAGAACTGTCCCCAGGTCGCCGCGCCATAGACGTTGAGCCCCTCCGCGCTGCTCACCTGCTGCTCCGAACGGAAGAAGAAGTTGGTGTGGGGGTTGATCAAAAGAAGGGGCCGGCCGTCACGGGTCAGTCCGGGCGCAATGGCGATCCCGTTGGAACCACGCCGGTCCAGATCGCCAGGATCTTCGCTTTGCCGCGGCGGGCCTGCACCGACCATCGGTACGGAACCAAGCTCGGCTCGCCGCGAAGAATAAAATTGTTCAAGCGCTTTCAGGTCGATCTTCTCGATGTCCCCGCCGATGCTTCCTTCGGTAAAGCTCAGCGCCATCCACGGTTCGAACCGGGTCAGGACTCGTGGTTTCACCTGCGGGTGCGTGGCCAGATAATAGTTCAACCCGGCTGCCCAGCTATCCATCAGCTTCTTCAGCCAGGGGGGACTCTTGGCGTAATCCGCCTTCAGCTCCGCATCGCTGACATAGAGCCGGGCGCGAAGATCCTTCCAGATCGCGCCTTCGCCTTCGGCTTCTGCCGTGCGGCCCAGTGCCGTTAGATAATTGGCCTCGATTCGCGGAAAATCATCCTCGGCTTGCGCATAGATCATGCCGAACACGGCGTCGGCGTCGGTCATTCCCGAGATATGGGCAATTCCGAAATCATCCCGGGTGATGGTCACCTTTGCCGCCTGCGCGCGCCAAGAGGCTATTTCCTGTGGCGGGGCGGCGGCGATGAGCAGGAGGGAAAGCGGCAGGGCAAGTGGACGCATGGGCGATTGCTAGGCCCGCGCCGCCCGTTAGCCAAGTCAGGCCTTGGGCAGCTTCTGCTTGGCTACGCCCCATCCGGACAGCAGCTTGGAGCCAGCACGCTGGATCAACTCATCCGCATCGCGGATCGAGAAGGCGGCGCCGGACTTGAACTTGTCCAGTTCCTCCCACGCGATCGGCACCGCAACCGGCGCGCCGTCCTTTGCTCGTGCGGAATAGGGCATGACAGCGGTCGCGCCCCGCTGATTGCGGAGCCAGTCCAGGAAAATCCGGCCCTTGCGCTGGTTCTTGCGGATGTTGGCGGTGAAGACGTCCGGCTCGGCCTCCGCGATGGCCCGGCTGAACCGTTCGGCAAAGCTCTTGACCTTCGGCCAGTCGGCCTTGGCATCGAGCGGCGCGATGACATGAATGCCCTTCCCGCCGGTCAGCATCGGGAAGGTCACCAGCCCAAGATCCGCCAGAAGATCGCGCAGCCGCTTGGCCGCCGCCTTCACCTTGGCGAAATCGAGGCCCTCGTCGGGATCGAGGTCGAATACCAGCCGGTCTGGATATTCCAGCCTGTTGGCCTTGCTGCCCCAGCCATGGAATTCGATCGTCCCCATCTGCACGCAGGCGAGTATCCCGGCCGCGTCTTCGACATAGAGGTAATCCTGGACGTCGCCATCGCTTTCCTCGACCGGCACATGCTTCACATGCGGGCCCATCGCGCCATTGTCATGCTTCTGGAAGAAACACTGCTTTGCCCGGCCCTGAGGACAGCGAACCAGGCTGATCGGCCGCTTCGCCATGTCGACCAGCATCAAGGATTCAATTGCTGCGCAATAATCGGCGAGATCGCCCTTGGTCAGCCCTTCCCCCGGAAAGATGACGCGGTCGCGATTGCTGATCTTGATTCCAAAGGCATCGGGAGAGGCCGTATCGGCCTTTTTGGCCTTGGCCGGTCTCTTCAGTTTCTGCGGTTTTTCCAGCACGACCTCCCTCGCGGGCTTGTCCTCGCGAAGCGCAATGAAGCTCGGGTGCCGCAAAATGCCATCCGAGGTGAATTCGGTATAGGCCACTTCGCCAACCAGCCTGGGTTCGATCCAGTGCGAACCGCGCCGCGCCGACCGCGGGATTTCCAGCGGCGGATCGCTCACCTCGAGCGGTCTCATCCGGTCGCTGAGATCGTGGATCATCTTGGTGTCGAAGCCGGTGCCGACCTTGCCGGCATAGCGGAGCTTCCCACCGTCGCGCACGCCGAGGTGCAGGGAGCGGAAGCCGTGGCGTTTGTCGCTGTCCTGCCAACCGACGATGACGAATTCCTGCCGCTGGATGCACTTGATCTTGAGCCAGTTGCGCGATCGTTCGCCCGAATAGCCCGCCTTTGCCTTCTTCGAGATAATCCCCTCGCCGCCCTCCTTGCAGATGGCCTCGAACAGCTTCTCGCCCTTGCCGACGACATGGTCGCCATAAAGGATCGGCGGGCTGACCGCCTTGAGCAGGGCCGCCAGCCGCTCCTTGCGCTCGATATTGGGCAGCTTGGTGATGACTTCGCCCTGGTCGACCAGCAGATCGAAGGCATAGAAAGCGAGGTCCGCGTCACCGCCCTTCAATGTCGATTGAAGGAGTTGGAAGCTCGGCTTGCCCTTCTTGTCGAGCGCGACCGCCTCGCCGTCGATCAGGCAGCCGGCCGGCAGCTTGGCGGCGGCGCGGACGATCGAGCGGAACTTGTCGCTCCAGTCATTGCCCTTGCGGGTCCACGCCGTCGCCGCACCGCCGGCGGTGGAGATCAATAGCCGGTACCCGTCATATTTATACTCGTGGAGCCAGTCGTTGCCGGTTGGGATGGCATCCACCAAGGTCGCCAGTTGCGGGGCCTGGAATTCCGGCGGGCCGGCCTGTGCCTTGCGTTTTTGCCAGCCACCTTTCCGGCCACCGCGGTTGGATCGCCAGACGTCGGTTCCCGCCGCGATCTCCGCCATGCTGCGATCGGTGCTGACGCTGGTCACGCAATGTTCGACCAGCGCGTCTCCCTCCTCCGGTTTGGCGAACTCGTCGTCGACCTTCTTCAGCATCCAGGGCTCCTGGCGCTCACCGGGCCGCGGCTTCAGCCGGAACATGACCCATTCGCCCTTCATGCGCTCCCCCTCGAGCGTGAAATGGAGATGGCCCTCCTCGATCGTCCGGCTGGGATCCTTGCCGGGTTCGGGTTCCCACCGGCCCCGGTCCCACAGCATTACCGTGCCGCCGCCATATTCCCCCTTGGGAATGACGCCTTCGAATTCGCCATAGTCGAGCGGATGATCCTCCGTCCTGACAGCAAGGCGCTTGTCGTCCGGATCGAGCGAGGGACCCTTCGGCACCGCCCAGCTTTTCAAGACCCCATCCAGCTCAAGCCGGAAGTCCCAATGCAGCCGCGACGCGTCATGCTTCTGAACGACGAAACTGTCGCCCTTGCCCTTGAGCCTCCGCCCGCGCGGTTCCCTGGTCTTCGCGAAATCGCGCTTCCGATTATAGGTCTCGATGTCGAGTTTTCGCCGCGTCGCCATCGCATCAGGCCCGCTTGCGTGCCGGCGCCGCCTTCCTGGCGTGCGTGCGCCGCTCCGGAGCCCGCTTGGCGGCCGGCTTGCGTGCCGCGGGCTTGGCCTTCTTGTCATCACCAAGGCTCTTCTTCAGCGCGGCCATCAGGTCGATCACATTGCTGCCCTTGGGCACGCGATCGGGCTCATCGTCCTGGATGACGCGCTTGCCCTTCTTCTTCTGCTTCTCCGCGATCAGTTTCTTCAGCGCTTCAATGTAGCGGTTCTCGAACTCCTTGGCGTCGAATTCGCTGGTCTTCTTCTCGATCAGTGTCTCGGCCATTTCCAGCAAGTCCGGATCGGGCTTGGCATCGCCGATTTCACGGAAGTAGCTTGAAGCGCGGTTGACCTCATCGGCATAGCGGAGCGTTTCCAGCACCATGCCGCGGCCGCATGGCTTCAGGCTGACGACATATTCCTGCCCGCGCATGGCGAGCTGCCCGATCCCGACTTTCTTGGTGCGCTTCAGCGCCTCCCGGACGACGACGAAGGCTTCCTCGGCCAGGTCGTCGGCGGGCGCCACATAATAGGGCTTGTCGAAGTAGATCGGATCGATGTCGCTCAGTTCGACGAACTGGGTCAGCTCCAGCGTCTTCCGGCTCTCCAGCTTGACCTTCTCGATCTCCTCCGGGTCGAGCAGCACATATTCGCCCTTCGAAACCTCATAGCCCTTGAGGATTTCGTCGCGGTCGACCGGTCCGATCCCCGGCACCACCTTCTCATAGCGAACCCGTTGGCCCGACGGCTCATGGACCTGGTGGAAGGCGATCGACTTGCCTGCCTTGGTCGCGGAATAAATCTCCACCGGGATCGATACCAGAGCGAGCCGGATTTGCCCCCGCCATGCGGGACGCGCCGCCATAGGACTTCTCCATCAAATTTCGTTCGGCGGAGTCAATCGACGGACGGGAGAGTCGTTCCTTGGCGCTTGCGGCCGCGGTCCCTACATTGCCGGCAGGAGGGCAGATTCCATGACGAATCCCGCGATCACCGCCGCGCTAATCGCGGCTTCCCGGCAGGAGGATGTCGAACAGAAAATCGAGGGGCGGCTGAAGAAGGCCAAGGCCTTCAGTCCCGCGAGCGCGGTGGCGCTTGAGCTCAAGGACAAAGAGCAGGCGCTGCTCGACCAGGCGCTGGCGGCCGGGACGGTAAAGCGAACGGCAGGTGGCCGGGTTTACCTTGACGAGCTTGCACTCGCCGATCGCAAGGAGGGCCAGAACTTCATGGCTATCCTCATCCTGTTGGTGGCCGCATCGATCATCGCGTCGATCGGCATATTGCTCGTTTGGTCCGGCGGCTGACCATTGACGCGGCGCCGCGGGCAATGGCAAAGGCCCCGGGCCCAGGCGCAATGGGCGGGTGTAGCTCAATGGTAGAGCAGAAGCCTTCCAAGCTTACGACGAGGGTTCGATTCCCTTCACCCGCTCCAAAAATCCACCATGCGGGGCATGGCCGATTTCTAGAGCGCCCGTAGCGAAGCGAAAGGGCGACGGCCGTCGGTTGACAGCGCCGCATCGCGCCGCCACATGGCGCGCCTGCCAAGCCTCGTGGAGAGGTGGCCGAGTGGTTAAAGGCAGCAGACTGTAAATCTGCCCGCGCAAGCGTACGCTGGTTCGAATCCAGCCCTCTCCACCACAGTCGCCGTGGCGCAAATCCTCCATTCCGGATCAGGCAAGCACTGCCCCAATTGGGCAATTGCGATCAGAATTTGAGCATTTCCGCGGATTCGACTAATAGATTCGCGGGGAGAAACTAGTGCTGCACATATTCCCAGCTCGGAAGGAATGACGGTGCGCGTGATGGCTGTCGATCGTGACGAAGAGCTCGCACTCACGATTGACCCGGATTCGCCAGTCGCCCGGCTTAGTCCGGGCCAGGTGGCGTGCCTGTTGCTGGTCGATCGTCATCACAGCAGCAAGGAGATCGGGGCGCGGCTCGGCATCTCTCATCATACAGTCGACCAGCGCATCCGCGGCGCCCTCGAAAAGCTGGGCGTCGAGCGGCGTGGGGAAGCGGCGCGGATGGTTGCTTCCGATCTTTCCCCTGAAGACCCGACATATCAACGATTGATACATCAAGCACCGTACATCGACGTCCTCGCTCTGAACGGACACCAAGACGGCACGGTCCGCACTCAGATTCGGCACGCTGACCGTGCAGGGGAGGGCAGTCCTTCCGGTAACTTGACCGAGCAAAGCCTGGTTGGACCCGGCTCTCCCCTGCAACTGCCGTTTGCAACGAGGAGCCACCCCAGCAATGAGATGAGCGTCGGCCTCAGGCTCGTGTGGATCGTCCTGATCGCAATGGGGGCAACTTTCTCGGCGGGAATGTATCTCGCGGGATTGGAAAGCCTCTCCAGGATGATCAGCAGCTAGCCGTCGCTCCTGTTCTAAATTGCTGATCATAACCCGGTGCGGGGAGCCTCGCGCTGAGGGAGGAACATGCCATGCGCAAAGAAATGATCGAAACCGCCGCTTTTGAAGTCGCGACCCAGGTACGTGCCGTCGAGGACACGATCGAATCCGCCCTTGCCGAGCTGGCCGAGCTGCAGGGCCGCATGGTGCGGGCCCGTGCCACGTTCGGCATTGCAACGGCCACCGGCCATGAGGCCTTCGAACAGCTGGCGATCGCCATGCAGGGCCTGGTCAAGGCCCGCGGCGGAATGGCCAACTGCCACATCGCGATGAAGGAAACGACGCAGTTCGTCCCCGGCCTGCGCACGGTCGGCTTCGGCGATATGCAGGAGTGCCCGCCGCAGCAGGCGCGCGCCGACCTGCGCATCGTTGCGTAGACGGCGAAGGGATTGACCGGGCCACGGCTGTCGTGGTCCGGTTTTCGTCACCATGTTTGGACCCTTCATCTTTGGCCCGCTGCTTCTCGCAGTCTGCTTCTACGCCTGGTGGCGCGGGGGCGCCGACGAACGAGTCGTCGCCACGACCTGCCTGGCTGGAACGGCCGCGACCATGCTGGCCATTTCACCATTGCAGCAGCGCTATGCGGGCGTTGAGGGCGGCTTGTTCCTGGTCGACCTGGCAGTCCTCGCGGGATTCATCGTCGTTGCGCTCCGTTCCAATCGTTTTTGGCCCCTGTGGGTCGCCGGCCTGCAGCTGACCACTTCAATTGGTCATATCCTCAAGGGAGTGGACCAGGACCTGCTGCCGAGGGCCTATGGTGCCGCGCTCCAGTTCTGGAGCTATCCGATCCTGGTCATCCTTGCGGTCGGCACCTATCGCAGCCACCAGCGATTGCAGCAGTCCCGAGCCTAGCGCGTTTCCGGTCAGCCGATTATGGGTCGGCGCCGTGCCAAGCTCCACCCTCGCCGCCGCCATCCTCGATGCGATAGACGAACCTGCATTGATCGTGCGCCGGGGCACGGTCGAAGCCGCGAACGAGGCTGCCCGGTCGCTGCTCGGCCAAAACGTCATCGGCCGCGACGTGCGCTTCGCCATCCGGCACCCTCTGGCACTCGATACGATACTCGCCGCCCGAAACGCCGATATTGAGCTGGTCGGGGTCGGCTCCGCCGACCGGCCGTGGCATATGAGCGTAAGGCCGCTCCCGGACGGTGCGCTGGTCCTCCTGTCGGATCGATCCGCGTTAAGGGCAGCCGAGCGCATGAGAACCGATTTTGTCGCCAATGCCAGCCATGAGCTGCGTACGCCCTTGGCGACCATCATCGGCTATGCCGAGACCCTTGCCGACGACGGCCCGGTTGACAGCAAGATGAGCAGCCAGTTCGGCGCGACCATCCAGGTCGAGGCGAAGCGCATGCTGCGCATCGTCGAGGATTTGATGAGCCTGTCTCGGATCGAAGCCGATCGCTACCGCACACCCGACGAAAGGATTGACCTCGGCGAGGTCGCCCGAATTGCTGTCGAGCACGCCGCCACGCTTGCCGAGCGCCGCGGTTGCAAGATCGAATGCAGGATCGAGCCCGACCTTCCTCTTGTCATGGGCGACTTCGGCCAGTTGCTCCAACTGGCGGACAACCTCATCGGCAACGCCATTCGCTACGGATGCAGCGACAAATCCTGTGCCGCCACCGTTTCCGTCCGTTCCGACGGCCAGCAAGTGACCCTGTCGGTCAGCGATAAAGGAGACGGGATCGCAGCGGTACATTTGCCGCGGCTCACCGAACGCTTTTATCGCGTCGATTCGGCGCGCAGCCGGGAATCGGGCGGCACCGGGCTTGGCCTGGCAATCGTCAAACATATCATCGAGCGCCACCGCGGTTCGCTGGAAATACAGTCCGAGCTGGGCAAGGGTACGGAGGTGAACGCTTCCCTGCCGGCCGCCTGAACAGGGACGCCTGTCACGAAACTGTAATCTGAACGTCACAGGGACGCGACGAACACAGCGCTAGGAGCGCTGGCATGTCGGGCCTGGATCCGACCCAATTCGGGAGATTGGCGGATGAACAAAATGCTGATTGCGCTGCCGTTGGTGGTGCTGGTCGCTGCATGTGGCGGCAAGGATACGGGCGCGGCTTCCGCCCAGATCAAGATTGTCGGATCGTCGACGGTCTATCCGTTCACGACCGCCGTCGCCGAAGAATTTCAGCGAGCCAATCCGGGCGTCAAGGTGATCGTCGAATCGACCGGCACCGGCGCCGGCATCAAGCTGTTCTGCGGAGGCCTCGGCGGACAATCCCCCGATATGGTCAATGCTTCGCGCCCGATGAAGGCGAGCGAATATGCGGACTGCGCCAAGACGGGTGCCAAGAATGTCATCGAGGTGCCGATCGGCATCGACGGCCTTACCCTCATCCAGGCCAAGGATCAGCCGCCCCTCAACCTGACGGTCGAGCAGATCTACAAGGCGCTCGCCGCCGACCCGTTCGGCAAGGGCGCCAATACGGCCCAGACCTGGAAGGACGTAGACCCGTCGCTTCCGGCGACCAAGATCCGCGTTCTCGGCCCGCCACCGACCTCGGGCACGCGCGACAGTCTGGCCGAGTTGATCCTCACCAAGGGATGCGAGAGCGACCCCGCGATGAAGCTACTCAAGAAGAGCGACGAAAAGAAGCACAAGGACGTGTGCACCCACATCCGCGAGGACGGCGCCTATGTCGAGGCGGGCGAAAATGACAATCTTCTGGTTCAGAAAATATCGGCCGATCCAGGATCGCTCGGCGTTCTTGGCTACAGCTTCCTGGAAGAGAATGCCGACAAGGTCGCCCCGGTCTCGATTGCTGGCGTAGCCCCAACGGAAGCCACGATCAGCGACCTCAGCTACCCGGGCAGCCGGCGTCTCTATATCTATGTGAAGGGCGAACATCTCGGGCCCAAGCCGGCGATCAAGCAGTTCATCGAAGCCTATGCAAAGAGCTGGAGCACGGGCGGACCACTCGAAAAGCGCGGCCTGGTGCCGCTGGCTCCGGCCGAGGGCGAGGCCGCAACGGTGCAGGCCACGGCGCTGAAGCCGCTCGATCCCGCGTCGCTGAAGTAGCACAGGGGCGGCGAGCGCCATGACCCTATCCTTCGCGCTCGTCGCTATCCTGCTGATCGCGGCCGCCGCCGCCCTGTTTGCCCGCAATCGGGCAGTGGGGCTGCGTGGCGGCGGCGCACGACTCAACAGCCTGCCCAATTACCACGGCCTCTATGTCGCGATCTGGGCGGCGATTCCTGCGCTGCTCCTGCTGACATTGTGGTCGCCGGTCCAAACGGTGCTGGTCGAGCAGGCGGTCCTTGCTTCTCCGGCCGGACAGAAGCTCCCCGACTTCGATCTGGCCCGGGACACGATCCTGACCGAGGCTCGAGGAATCGCGGCGGGCGAGATCGAGGCCGGCTTCAACCCGGAATCGAGCGATCTTGCGCCGATCTATGCTGCGGCCAGCTCGCGCTACGCCGCAATCGGCGGCGGAATTGCGATCGTTCTTGCCCTGGCCGGGGCCTTCCTTGCGATGCGCCGGATCGGCGTCGATTTCCGGGCACGCAGCGGGGTCGAACGCTGGGTGATGGGTTTACTGCTTGGTGCGTCGTTGATCGCCGTCCTGACGACCCTTGGCATTGTCTTGTCGCTGCTGTTCGAATCGCTGCGCTTCTTCAATTTGGTGAGCCCGGCCGAAATCCTGTTCGGCACCAGCTGGAGCCCGCAAATGGCATTGCGGGCCGACCAGGCGGGATCGTCGGGTTCGTTTGGCTCGATCCCGTTATTCTGGGGCACGGCCTTTATTGGCGCGATCATCGCCATGATCGTTGCCATCCCGCTGGGCCTGATGTGCGCCATCTTCCTGACCCAATATGCGCCCTACTCCCTTCGCGCCTGGTTGAAGCCGATATTGGAAATCCTCGCCGGCGTCCCGACCGTGGTCTACGGCTATTTCGCGGCGCTGACGGTCGCGCCGATCGTGCGCGACTTCGGCCTGTCGATCGGCATCAGCTCTGCCTCATCGGAGAGCGCGCTTGCTGCCGGCCTGGTGATGGGCATCATGATCATCCCGTTCGTCAGCTCAATGGCGGATGACAGCATTGCCGCCGTCCCGCAGGCGATGCGCGATGGCAGCCTGGCGCTTGGCGCCACCAAATCCGAAACGATCAAGAAAGTCCTGCTGCCCGCCGCCCTGCCGGGAGTGGTCGGCGGCGTCCTGCTGGCGGTCAGCCGCGCGATCGGCGAAACGATGATCGTGGTGATGGCGGCCGGCCTGGCCGCCAACCTTACGGCCAATCCGTTCGAAAGCGTGACCACGGTTACCACCCAGATCGTCCAGCTTCTGACCGGCGATCAGGAATTCGACAGCGCCAAAACCCTGGCCGCCTTCGCTCTTGGCCTTGCGCTGTTCATCATTACCCTCATCCTCAACCTCATCGCGCTGCGCGTGGTTCGCAGATATCGGGAAGCATATGAGTGACGGTGCGGCGGCTGCGGCCATGAACCGCTGGACGGGCGAGGCAATGCAAAAGCGCGTTGCCCGGCGCTACGCCGCCGAGCGGCGGTTCCGCTTCTTCGGGCTCGCAGCGGTCGGCCTGTCGATCGCCTTCCTGGCCTTCCTGCTGACGACCATGGCCTGGAAGGGGCTGGGCGGATTCACACGCACCGAAGCTAAGCTGACGATCGATTTCCCGCGGTCCGACCTGATACTCGATCCGGCGGCGCTAAGGGGACCCCAGGCGGACCAGGTGGTCGCCACGTCCGGCCTGGAGGGCATCCTCGAGCAAGCATCGGTTGCACAATTTGGCGACGGCGCAGGCGACCTTTTCGGAGGAGCAAGCGCGCGCGAACTGGGCGACCAGTTGATCGCCAACCCCGATCTTTTGTCGCAGAGGGTCGACCTATGGCTGCCGCTCTCGTCGAAGGGCGACGTCGCCGCCAAGGGCGATGGCGACCCGGCGATGAAGAAGCTGGTTGCAAAGGCCCAGACACGGCGCAGCTTCAACGGCGAATTCCTGACCGCATCGGACGCGACCGACCCATCGGTGGTCGGCGTGTGGGGAGCATTGAAGGGCAGCTTCCTCACCATCCTGGTGACCATGGCGCTGGCGTTTCCGGTAGGCGTGCTTGCCGCCCTTTATCTCGAGGAATTCGCGCCGCGTAACCGCTGGACCGACATGATCGAGGTTTCGATCAACAATCTCGCGGCGGTCCCGTCCATCATCTTCGGGCTCCTCGGCCTCGCCGTGTTCCTGAACTTCATGCATCTCCCGCGCTCCGCACCATTGGTCGGCGGCCTGACCCTGGCACTGATGACCATGCCGGTCATCGTCATAGCAGGCCGCAACGCGATCAAATCGGTCCCGCCCTCGATCCGCGACGCAGCGCTTGGCGTCGGTGCCTCCAAGATGCAGGTGGTGTTTCACCATGTGCTGCCCCTCGCGCTGCCCGGCGTGTTGACCGGAACGATCATCGGCATGGCGCGCGCCCTTGGCGAAACGGCGCCGTTGCTGATGATCGGCATGCGCGCCTTCATCGCCTCGCCCGCGCAGGGCATCTCCGATCCGTCGAGCGTGCTGCCAGTGCAAATCTTCCTCTGGTCCGACGAAGTTGATCGAGGATTCGTCGAAAAGACCAGCGCGGCCATCATCGTCCTGCTGGTCTTCATGCTGCTGATGAATGGGCTGGCCATCTATTTCCGCAACAAATTCGAGCGTCGCTGGTAGGCAGAATGAATATGATCGACACCATCGTCCCCACCCCGACCGATGTCGAAGAGACAAATGTGATCGAGGGTCCGCCCAAGATGAGCGCGCGCGGCGTCGGCGTATTCTATGGCGAGAAGCAGGCCCTGAAGGACGTCAGCGTCGACATCCACGACGACAAGGTCACGGCCTTCATCGGCCCTTCAGGCTGCGGCAAGTCGACCTTCCTGCGCTGCCTCAACCGTATGAACGACACGATCGCGGGCGCTCGGGTCACCGGCGATATCGACCTGGATGGCGAGGACATCTACCAATCGAAAATGGATGTCGTGCAGCTGCGTGCTCGGGTCGGCATGGTTTTCCAGAAGCCGAACCCATTCCCCAAGTCGATTTACGAAAATGTCGCCTATGGACCGCGGATCCATGGCCTTTCGACGAGCAAGGGCGAGCTGGACGGCATCGTCGAGAGATCGCTCAAGCGCGCGGGCCTCTGGGAGGAGGTCAAGGATCGCCTGGAAGAAAGCGGCACCGCCCTGTCCGGCGGACAGCAGCAGCGCCTGTGCATTGCCCGCGCAATTGCGGTCGATCCGGAGGTTATCCTGATGGACGAACCCTGCTCGGCGCTCGACCCGATCGCCACCGCCAGGATCGAAGAGCTGATCCACGAGCTGCGCGGCCGTTACGCCATCGCAATCGTCACCCACAACATGCAGCAGGCCGCGCGCGTTTCGCAGCGCACCGCCTTCTTCCACCTTGGCGAGATGGTCGAATATGGCCGGACCAAGGACATCTTCACGAACCCGCGCCAGCAGCGCACCCAGGACTATATCACCGGCCGTTACGGCTGATCGGAGAAAGCAACATGGCCACCACCAGTGGGCATACCATCAAGGCGTTTGACCAGGATCTCGATCGGCTCCGTGCCCTCATCAGCGAGATGGGCGGACTGGCCGAACATGCCATTCGCGAGTCGATGCGCTGCCTGGTCCAGCACGACCTGGAAGGCGCCGCCAAGGTCGTCGAGGACGACAAGAAGCTCGATACGCTCGAGATTGAAACCGAGCGGCGCGCCGTCGAGCTGATTGCGATGCGAGCGCCGATGGCCGCCGATCTTCGCGACGTCGTGGCGGCGATGAAGATCTCCAGCGTGGTCGAGCGGATCGGCGACTATGCCAAGAATATCTCGAAGCGCGTGCCGCTGCTGGTCGACCGCGACATCGAGCCGATTTCGCTCATTCCCGAGATGGCCAAGATCGCGACTCAGATGGTCCACGACGTGCTCACCGCTTTTGTCGAGCGCGATGCCGACACGGCGCTTCGCGTTTGTGAGCGGGACAAGGCGGTCGATGATTTCTACAATTCGATCTTCCGCACACTCCTCACTTATATGATGGAGAACCCCAACAACATCGGCCAGTCCGCGCACCTGCTTTTCATTGCCAAGAATGTTGAGCGCGTTGGCGACCATGCGACCAACATCGCCGAGATGGTCTATTATGCCGCCACCGGAGAGCATATGGCCGACCGGCCGCGCGGCCATGACGCGCTGGCGAACCTGGACTGACATGGCCATGATTCCCAAGCGCTTATTGCTGGTCGAGGATGATCGGGCACTGGCGGAGCTGGTATCATTCCACTTTGACCGCGCCGGCTATGCGGTAACCCGCACCGGCGACGGCGAGGAGGCGCTGATCCTCGCCGAGGAGGTCAAGCCGGACCTGGTCCTGCTGGACTGGATGATCGAAGGCATCAGCGGAATCGAGGTGTGCCGCCGCCTGCGCCGCCGCCAGGCCACCGCGAATGTGCCGATCATCATGCTTACCGCTCGCGGCGAAGAGGATGACCGCATCCGCGGCCTCGAAACCGGCGCCGACGACTATATGACCAAGCCATTCAGCCCGAAGGAGCTGGTGGCGCGTGCCGGCGCCGTTCTCCGCCGCGTGCGCCCCGCGCTTGCGGCCGAGGCGCTGGCCTATGCCGGACTGGAAATGGACCTGGTTGCCCATCGCGTCCGCCGCGACGCCCACTCGATCCAGCTTGGTCCGACCGAATATCGATTGCTGCGCCACTTCCTCGAGAACCCCGGACGCGTGTTTTCGCGGCAGCAATTGCTGGAAACGGTCTGGCCCCACAGCGAAGAGATCGAGCTGAGGACGGTCGACGTGCACATTCGCCGCCTCCGCCTGGCACTGGGCGAACCCGACCTGATCCGCACCGTGCGCTCGGCCGGCTATGCCCTGGACGCGGAGGGGGTTGCCTGACATCGCTTGCCGCCGCATGGGCTAACCCATGGCGCGCAAGAACAAGCACAAGGGCGGCAGCAACCCGAACCGTCCCCGTTTCTGGGGCAAGCATGCGGTCGCGGCCGCACTCGATAACCCCGACCGCAAGGTGCTGAAGGCCTGGGCGACGCGGGAGGCGGCCGATTTCATGCGGTTCCCGCCGGAAATGGCCGTGGTGATGGCCGAAGCGCCCGACCTTGGCCGGATGGTTCCGCATGACGCGCCTCACCAAGGCGTGGTCATCGAGGTCGAGCCGCTGGAGGACATGTGGCTCGGCGATTTGCTGGCGGATGCACCGGAAAAGGCCGTGCTGCTGGTGCTCGACCAGGTCACCGATCCCCACAATGTCGGGGCGATCATGCGCTCCGCCGCGGCCTTTGGCGCGATCGGCATGGTCACCCAGGATCGCCATGCTCCGCCGGAGAGCGGCGCACTGGCCAAGGCCGCCTCCGGCGCTCTGGAACGGGTGCCCTGGGTGCGCGTGGTCAACCTCGCCCGCGCGCTGGAGGAAATCGCCGAGGCCGGCTTCTGGCGGATCGGGCTGGCCGGAGATGCCACCACTGAATTGAAGGATGCGCTTGGTCCACCGCGCGTGGCGCTGGTGCTGGGCGCGGAAGGTCCCGGCATGCGATCCAATACCCGGGACCATTGCGACGCGCTGGCCCGGCTTCCTATCTCCGATGCCGTGGAAAGCCTCAACGTCTCCAACGCGGCCGCGGTCGCACTGTACGCAGCGAGCGTCGCCTGATGGTCCGAACGTCTGAATCGCTGGGCAACAGCCTTCGCGCGCTGGCCGAACGGGAAGAGGCGTTCGCGAGGGTGCTGGAGGCTCATGGTCATCCCGAGCCGCGGGCGAGCGAGCCCGGGGTCGAGACGCTGCTCCGCACCATCGTCGGCCAACAGGTCAGCGTGCAGGCAGCGCGTTCGATGTGGAACAAGCTCGCCGCCAAATTCGGCCAGCCGGTGGATTTGAAGGTGCTGCTCGCAGCCAGCGACGAGGAGATGCGCGCGGCCGGGATGTCCAGGCAAAAGGCCGGCTACCTGCGCAGCCTGGCCGGCCTGGTGTTGTCGGGCGAGCTGGACCTTGCCCACCTGCCTGACGACGACGAGGAAGCAATCAGCGAGCTTATGAAGATCAAGGGGATCGGGCGCTGGTCCGCCGAAATCTATCTCCTGTTCGCGGAGGGCCGGCACGACATCTGGCCGGCGGGCGACCTCGCCGTACAGATCGAGATTGGCAAGCTTATGGGGCTCGAGGGCAAGCCGACCGAAAAGCAGCTGCGCGAACTGGCGGAACCTTGGCGGCCGCACCGCGGCGCAGCCGCCGTGCTCGCCTGGCACAGTTATAACGCGCCACCGTTGTAATCGCCGCTGACCAGTCCCCCGGACTGTCGGCCGTGCCTCGATCAGGCCGCTTGCAAGCCAATGCTGTGGGTGCGGGAGCTGAGACCACGAAATACTCGCGGCCCAAGATCGATGCGGAACGGCGCCAGCTTTTCATCGTCTTCGCCGCCCCGGCCGACCAGGAAGCTGGCCGACGCCTGGCTCTCGGCCGACCCTGCGCGATAGAGGATGTTGAACCCCACCAGCGGAACGAACAGCTTCCGTCCTGCCGCCTCGAAGCGATGAACCTCGTCGAGGGGCAGGCGGGCGACGCTCTTCAGGGCTATCCGACCCAATGGCGCTATCGACGTCATCCGATCGCCTTCGGTCGCCGGATTATGGAAGAAATCCGCAATTTCGCGGTCCTGGCCGCCATGTGCGGTAAACAATCGCCCTTCGACCAGCACGTCGCGCGCCGGCGCCGATCCGACGTTGGCCAGCACGACATCGAATTGCACCAGGACATCCTGCTCGGTGACGACGACGCGGTCGGGATGGAACTCGACGTTCAGCTGTGGCTTGAGGCGGCTTGAAGTGATGAGGCCGTCGTTGGCCGGCTTGGCAGCAGGCTTCGGGGCCGCCGAGGGAACGGGATCCGGGCGCGGCGCGGGCCGGGAACGACCGTGAGGCGGGAGCGGATCGGGAAGCGGTTGCCCCTTCGGTACCGACTCGGTTTCAGCGGCGTCTCCGGCCACGAGTCCAGCAAAGGCCAGCCTGCCAGGATCGCCATAACGCTCCCGCCGGCTGCGCCGGTTCCACGCAATGAACGCGCCCCCGCCGATCAGCGCGACAAGCGCCGCGATCCACGGCAGCGAAAGGAAGCCGCCGCCCGGCTCCAACTGGGTAGCCGCTGGCGAATCGATGGCACCTGGCTGAGGCGCAGCACCGGTGGTGACCTCCAGCGGCAAGGACGGCGTAACCGGCGCGGTGCGTGTCCCGATACCAGTCGAACTCGGCTGCTGCCGGACATCGGTCGAACGGCCGGCAATCGATCGCGCGATGGCAGGTTCGCTGGATGGCTGGGCAGCTTCGGTCGGCACTGCTTCGCCGTTGCGCGGTGGAGCCGATGCCGTGGTCGCGGGCTGGGCCGGCGTGGCCGGCCGGTCAGCGGGACGGGTAACCGTGCCCTGAAGATTGAAGTCACGAAGCTGCGACGGGCCGATCGTCTCGGGTGACGGCGCCGGGGCCGCGGTCACATCGACGGGAGTGTCATTATTCTGACCGAACGCTGGTCCGCCAAGGGCAAGCGCCAAGGCTGCGGCCAGTCCGCCAAAATTTTTCACTGTCATGCGGCGCAATGCCGTCATTCTCCCCGCCCTGCTGTTGCTGGATGAGCCGCGCCTGCCCGTACCCCATGAGCAGGCGCCGTGCGCAAGCCGCTATTGGAGAGAAACATCCGCCAACACAAGCATTTCCGGCCTGACCGATGGCTTAACGCGCGTCGACCAGCACCAATTCTGCGTCGGCTTCCGCTTCGATGGTAATCAGCTCCTCGCCGGTGATGGCAATGCCGTCACGGGCATTGGCCTCCTGCCCATTGATTCGCACGGGGGCGGACGGGACCAGGTAGAGATGTCGCGCAGGATCCGCGTCGTAGCTGAGGCTTTTGCCGGCGGCCAATGTAGCTCCTAGCACCTTGGCATCGGCGTGAATGCTCAGTGCGCCATCGTCCGGGTTACCGCTCGCTAGCAGCTGGAAGCTGCCTTCACGGGCCTCCTTGGGGAAGGGCATCATGCCCCAGCCAGGCTGCACTCCTGGCCGGTCGGTTTCGACCCAGATCTGGAACAGGGTCGTCTCCTCATTTTCCAGATTATACTCGGCGTGGGTAACACCGTTCCCGGCGCTCATCACCTGCACGTCGCCGGCAGCGGTGCGGCCCTTGTTGCCCATCGAATCCTGATGGCTGATCGCGCCGGTTCGGACATAGGTGATAATCTCCATGTCGCGGTGAGGGTGTGGCGGGAAGCCGGAACGCGCCGCGATCCGGTCGTCGTTCCACACCCGGATCGCCCCCCAACCCATGCGCGCCGGGTCATGATAGTTGGCGAAGCTGAAATGATGACGGGCATCGAGCCAGCCGTGGTTGGCATGGCCCAGCGAATTGAAGGGTCGGATATCGATCATGCGATGAACATGGTGCCGCTCTTCAGGACGTTTCAAGTGTCACGGATGTAACCACAGGGCTTGCATCGTCATTCGCGATCGGATCCTGGACTCAACAACCGCAGAGACTCGGCATAGCGCGCCGCCTTCTCGGCGTAATGCGCGGCCGACAGTCGAAGCAAGGCGACCTGTTCATCCGTCAAAGTCCGGATCGCCCGCGCAGGCGAGCCAACGATCAGGCAGCGCGGCTCGAATATTTTGCCTTCGGTCACCAGTGCTCCGGCGCCGACGATGCACTGCGATCCGATCGCCGCGCCGTTCAATATCCGAGCGCCCATGCCGATCAGCGCTTCATCTTCGACCGTGCAGCCATGGAGGATCGCCTGGTGGCCGACTGTCACCCGCGCCCCGATGGTGAGCGGCGCGCCCGGGTCTGAATGGCCAACCGCACCGTCCTGGAAATTGCTTTCTTCGCCCAGCAGGATCGGGGTGTTGTCGGCGCGAATGACGGCGCCGAACCAGACGCTGGCGCGCGGACCGAGACGAACGTCGCCAATGAGGTCGGCCGACGGCGCGGCCCACGCACCCTCTCCCAGTTGAGGCGCGATCCCGTCGATTGCGTACAGCGGCATGGACGGACGCTAGCGCGCCGGGTTCCCGCGGCCAATTGCCAAATCTTCATCGACCCTTCGCAGCGCTGGCAATTGAGTTTAGGTCTGACCGGGCTCGGACAGGGAGGGCAGCGGATGCGTCGCGGCGCGTGACCCAATATATTCTGGTCATCGACGAAGGAACGACTTCTACGCGGGCGATGCTGTTCAGGCC
>JBJMUA010000062.1:0-11875 GCA_045811425.1 Sphingomicrobium sp.
TCTCATGCTTCGCCACGAACAGCGAGCCCAAGTTGTCGGCTACCTTGTAGAAGGGGTTGTAGACGGTCCGGACCTTGGGTCCGGCGTCGCCGCGACGCTTGAGGGCGGCTTCGATCTGATCATCGCGGAAGCCGGTCACGACCACAGCCTCCTCGACCCCATTGGCGGCAAGCGCATCGAGCTGCCTGTCGAGCAGGCTACGGCCGTTGAATTCGATCAGGCACTTTGGCCGGTCGTCAGTCAGGTGCCCCAGACGCGAGCCCTGACCGGCGGAAAGGATGATGGCTTTCTTCATATCGGATGACGGACTGCCCGCAAATTGCGGCAGAGGTTTGGCGAAATGCCGTAAATTCATCGCGCTGCAGCATCGGCCTGTGGCACTTTTCCGTCTGCCATGCCTATGATGGATCAGGCGACGCGCTAGGAAATGGTCACGTGAAGAAGATCGAAGCCATCATCAAGCCATTCAAGCTGGACGATGTGAAGGATGCACTGCACGAGGTTGGTGTGTCGGGCATTACCGTGACCGAGGTGAAGGGCTTCGGCCGGCAGAAGGGCCATACCGAGCTCTATCGGGGCGCCGAATATGTGGTCGACTTCCTTCCCAAGGTGAAAATCGAGGTCGTGGTCGAGGACGACCTCGCCGAGCGCACGGTCGAAGCTATCGAAAATGCGGCGCGCACCGGTCGAATCGGCGACGGCAAGATCTTTGTCTTCGCGATCGAGCAAGCGGTCCGCATCCGCACGGGCGACCGCGGAGCGGACGCAATCTGACGGTTCCGCTTCGTCAACTGCTAGGCTAGTCATTGGTGGCGATGAACGACCCGCGCCTTGCCTCCATGTCCCCGGACGAGCTCAAGACGAACATGCGCGCGCTCGGCTACCGGACGCAGAGCGATCTTGCCAATGCGATCGGGGTCAGCCGCTCGGCAGTCAGCTTGTGGCTTGAAGGCAAGGTCGGGGTTCCCCGCCCCGTCGCGATGCTGCTGAGGATGCTGGTGAGCGCTCAGCGCCGCGTTTACTGAGTCTGGCGCCGCGCAACCCTATCGGCTGCGAAACGTTGCCGATGTCGGGCGGGCTACCGAGGAGTCGCATCGTGCTCGGCACTATTCTCATCATTCTTCTCATCTTGCTGCTCATTGGCGCCCTGCCCCGCTGGGGTCACAGCGCCAACTGGGGATATGGTCCATCCGGAATTCTTGGTTTGATCCTGATTGTGATCGTCATTCTTCTCCTGCTCGGGCGCATCTAGCCGATCTGAAAAGTGAAAAGTTCACGGACCTCGTGACTCCGCCACGCAGGACTGGAATCGCATTTCGCAGAACCGAGGCTCAGGCCGAGGGCGATTCTCTACATCCAAGCGAGGTCCATCATGGCGAGCGCCGCGGCCAAGGTATTGAAGCAGATCGAGGAAAATGAGGTCGAATATGTCGACCTTCGATTTACCGACCCCAAGGGCAAGTGGCAGCACCTGACCATGGTTGCGTCGGTCATCGACGAGGACATGCTGACCGACGGGTTCATGTTCGACGGTTCTTCGATCGCCGGCTGGAAGGCGATCAACGAGAGCGACATGATCCTCATGCCCGATCTCGACGCCACCTATGTCGATCCGTTCGCCGCGACGCCGACCCTGATCCTGGTCTGCAACGTCGTCGAGCCGTCGACCGGCGAGCTCTATGCCCGCGACCCGCGCTCGACCGCGACGCGGGCCGAGGCTTATCTGAAGGCGACTGGCGTCGGCGATACCGTGTTCGTCGGCCCGGAGGCCGAATTCTTCATGTTCGACGATGTCCGCTTCGAGGACAGCTACGCCGCCTCCGGCTTCAAGCTCGACGATATCGAGCTGCCGACCAACACCGGCCGCGAATATGAGGGCGGCAACCTCGCCCATCGTCCGCGCGCCAAGGGTGGCTATTTCCCGGTCGCTCCGGTCGACAGCGCCGGCGACATTCGCGGCGAGATGGTCTCGACGATGATCGAGATGGGCCTGCCGTGCGACAAGCACCACCATGAGGTGGCCGCCGCCCAGCACGAACTTGGCCTCACCTACGGCAAGCTGGTGGAGACCGCCGACCGCATGCAGGTCTACAAATATGTCGTGCACATGGTCGCCCATGCCTATGGCAAGACCGCGACCTTCATGCCCAAGCCGATCGCCAAGGATAATGGCAGCGGCATGCATACCCACATGTCGATCTGGAAGGACGGCAAGCCGCTCTTCGCGGGCAATGGCTATGCGGGCCTCAGCGAGATCGCGCTCTATTTCATCGGCGGCGTGATCAAGCACGCCCGTGCGCTCAACGCCTTCACCAATCCGACGACCAACAGCTATAAACGGCTGGTCCCAGGCTTCGAAGCACCGGTGCTGCTGGCTTATTCCAGCCGGAACCGTTCGGCGTCGTGCCGAATTCCCTACGGTGCTGGCGAGAAGGCCAAGCGTGTCGAATTCCGCTTTCCCGACGCGATGGCGAACCCCTATCTCGCGTACGCCGCGCTGCTGATGGCGGGCCTCGATGGCATTCAGGGCCGCATTCACCCCGGCGAGGCCATGGACAAGAATCTTTATGATCTGCCACCGGCCGAGCTGGTCAACGTCCCGACCGTGTGCGGCTCGCTGCGCGAAGCGCTCAACGCGCTCAGCAACGACACGGACTTCCTGCTGAAGGGCGACGTCTTCACCGCCGACCAGATCGACGCCTATATCGAGCTCAAATGGGAGGAAGTGATGCGGTGGGAGACCACCCCGTCCCCAGTCGAGTTCGACATGTATTATTCGGCTTAATTTTCGCCGAAAAGTTACCGCTTCGTAACCCTTTGCATGCCATGGTTTTCGCGCCATGGCATGCGAGGTCGTCTCAATGAACAGCTTTCGATCGGCTATTTTGTCGGCCAACGGGTTGCATCGAAAGAACCCTGTTGTCGGCGAAAAAAAGGCTCGCGGCGCAACCGGGGACGATATCGGATCCGTTGAGGTACCGCGCGGCGAAGTTCGCAGCTCAAACCATCGCGACGACGATCGCCATCGGCTGATCCAGGAGGTCGCGCGCGCCCGCTTTGAGGGCGAAGACCATGAGATCGACCTCGTCAACCTGTCCGGCGGCGGAGCCATGATCCGGTGCGGCTTCCGGCCTAAACTTTGGGAGCGTGTCGACCTGATCCTCGGCGAGGGTGGCGAAATCGAATGCGCCGTGCGGTGGATCCGTGACGACCGCATCGGCCTGGAATTTGCGCATGAGACACGGATCGATTGCGAGCCGGAAGCCCGTGACGCGCTGCTACTCGACGTGATTCATCGCAGCTTCCCGGACGTGACATTGCCGCCGCGAGGCGAAACCGCCGGTACCGCGGGTGAAAACGATATTTTTGGCGACGATGATGATGCGATTGCCAATTCACGGCGTAACGAGCGCCGCCATCCGCTGGTCTGGATGGGCGAGGTCTTTTATGCCCACAACAGCGAGAAGGTCCGACTGCGCAACATCTCAGAGAGTGGCGCGCTGATTGAGGGGCCAATTCCATATCCGCTTGACGCGGAATTGCTCCTCGATCTTGGCGACGCCGGTCAGCATTTCGCTACCGTCAGTTGGACCTGCGGCGACAAGACCGGCCTCAGATTCAGCAATCCTTTCGACCTCAAGCTCCTCGGCAGCGCCAAGCCGGAGGTTGCACCGCACCTGATGATCCGTCCGGGGCCTGGCCTGCACTCGGCCGACATCGACAATCCCTGGGCAGAGGGTTGGCAGCGCCAGTCGCTGGACGAGCTGCGCGATGACCTGGAAGGCTATCTGAAGCGCTAGCCTGATCGTCGGCTAATCTTCCAAAATCTGGCTGGTCGCCTTGGTTTCGCGCATGCGGATGCAGGCCACCAGATAGATTGCGCACAGCAGCGATATGTAGATGTAGAACCAGCTCTCATGGCCAATATTCTTGAGCCACAGGGCAATATATTCGGCCGTGCCCCCGAAAATCGTGTTGGCGATTGCAAAGGGCAAGGCGACACCCAATGCGCGGATGTCGGTCGGAAATAGCTCGGCCTTCACGATCGCGTTGATGGACGTGTAGCCGGTGACCATCACCAGTGCCGCCATCACCAGCGCAAATGCCACCCCGACGGTCTGGGCATGGGCGAGCGCCGTGAAGATCGGATAGGTGAAAAGCATGCCACACACGCCAAAGAAGATCATCAACGGCTTGCGGCCGACATAGTCCGACAGCCTGCCGGCGATCGGCTGCAGCAGCAGCATGATGCCGAGCGCCACGGTCATGATCTGAGATGCCGTCGCGCGTTCGAACCCTGCCGTGTTGGCGAGGAATTTCTGCAGGTAAATGGTGTAGGCGTAGAAGGATGCGGTTCCCCCGGCGGTGATGCCGATCACCAGCAGGGCTTCGCGCGGATGATGTACGAACAGGGTTCGGATCGACGACTTCCGCCTGTTCGCATCCGCAACGACATTTTCGTAGCTCAACGTTTCGTCGAGCCTGCGACGAATGAAGAACACGACAATGGCCAGGATGGCGCCAACGAAGAAGCCGATCCGCCACCCCCAGGACTGCATCGCCTGCTCGCCAAGGATTGCCTGCAGGAACACCAGCAGAGCCAGCGCCGTCAGCTGGCCGCCGATGATGGTTACGTAAAGGAAACTGGACCAGAAACCGCGGCGCTCCCGGTCCGCGATCTCCGACATATAGGTCGCGCTCGATCCATATTCCCCGCCAAGGCTCAATCCCTGGGTGACCCGGGCAACCAGCAATATCGCCGGGGACAGCAGCCCGGCCTGGGCGTACGTCGGAGCCACGGCAATCACTAGCGAGCCCGCGCACATTAGCGAGACGGAAAGGGTGAGGCCTGCCTTACGGCCCTTATGGTCGGCGTAGACGCCCATCAGCCAGGCACCAATCGGCCGCATCAGGAAACCGACGGCGAAGATCGCGGCTGTTTGCAGCAACTGGGCGGTCTGATCACCCTTGGGGAAAAATGCCGGAGCGAAATAAAGCGCGAACGCCGAATAGACGTACCAGTCGAACCATTCGACCAGATTGCCGGCTGAGCCGCCGACGATATTTTTCAGGCGGCTGCGCGGCAGCGCCGCGACAGCGTCAGGCACCGGCCCTCGCCTTCTCCGCGGCGCGACTGCCGTAGACGGCGTAGAGGACCAGGCCGATGGCCTGCGCCGCGACGAAGAAGATCTGCGTCCTCATGGGTAGGCTGACGAACAGGTAGAGGCATCCCAAAATGCCTCCGATCCCGACCACCCACGCTGCTGGCGCGCGGAATTTCCGTTCCCGGTCCGGTTCCCGCACGCGCAAGGTCAACATGGCGGCGCACACCGCGACGAATGCCGCCAGGGTGCCCGCATTGGCCAGCGCGGCGATTGCTGTCAGCGGTATCAGTCCGGCGAAGACCGACGTGACGACGGCGGTAAAGATCGTGATGCGGACCGGCGTTCCCCGCCTGGACACCCGGGCCAGGCTGGCGGGCAGCAAACCGTCCCGCGCCACCGTGAAGAAAATGCGGCTCTGGCCATAGAAGAAGGCAAGGATCACGGTCGGCAGCGCAATGACCGCCGACGCCCCAAGGATCCTGGCGGCCCAGCCTTGCCCGATCTCGCGCAGGATCAGCGCAAGCGGTTCGGGGCTGTCGGCGAACCCCGTTGTCGCCAGCGCCCCGATCGCGGCCGCCGCGACGGCCATGTAAATGATTACGCAGAGGATCATCGAACCGACGATTCCGATCGCCAGGTCACGGCTCGGGTTCTTGGCCTCCTCCGCGGCCGTTGCGATTGCGTCGAAACCATAGAAGGCGAAGAAGATGATGGCCGCGGCGGCCATGACCCCGACTTCCACCGGCTGCCCATCAGCACCAATCACCGTATGCTTGGCGAAGCCTTGAGCCATGAAGGGCTCGAAATGTGAAGCATCGAAGAACGGCAAGGCGACCGCGATGAACAGCGCAAGCGCAAGCAATTTTACCACCACCAGCAGGGCATTGAGCGTTGCGCTTTCGCGCGTGCCGGCGATCAGCAGGCCCGCCACCACGACGATGATGAAGATCGCCGGAAGATTGATGATTCCTCCCAGTTCAGGCCCCTTCACCAGGGCCTGCGGAAGACCCATCCCAATGGAGTCCAGGAATCCAGCCGCATAGCCCGACCAGCCGACCGCGACCGCGCTGACGACCAGCGTATACTCCAGGATCAGCGCGACGCCGACCATCCAGGCAATCATCTCACCGAAGACGGTATAGGAATAAGTATAGGCGCTGCCCGACGCCGGGATCATCGTCGCGACTTCCGCATAGGCGAGCGACGCGCAGGCACAGATCACGCCGGCGATTGCGAAGGAGAGGATGACCGCAGGGCCGGCCTTTCCCGCACCGACTCCGATCAAGGTAAGGATGCCCGTGCCGACAATCGCGCCAACGCCGAGGGCGACAAGGTGGGGCCAGCTCAGCGACTGTGCCAGCCGATGATGCTCCGGCATATCCTCGCGCGCGACAATCGTCTTGCGGACGTTCCAGTTCTTCAAGGCCAGCCTCCCCCTTAATCGTCATTGCGAGCGTAGCGAAGCAATCCATCGGTGCAACTGGATTGCCGCGTCACTTCGCTCCAACCAATGACGAGCTAAATCAATAATCCTTCGACACGCGCACATTGGCGCTCGCCCGGCCGATGGTTGAGACCGACGACAGGATCGAGAGCCAGCGTGTCACCTGATATTCGACCCGCGTCGCCGAATAGCCCTGCCCGTCCGTGATCACCTCGACGAACAGCTTGTGGCCCAGATATTTGCCCGCAGAAATGGCGGTCTTCTGCCCGGTGGCTACATCGGCCGGTATGATCCGCAGTCGATCGAGCCCCACCGCGCGGCGCACGGCGTTGATCGGATCGAGGTTACCCGAACCGGATTGCAGCGCCGCCACCGCCGATGCCAGCTGCAGTGCCTCCGGCGCCGACAAGTTGGTGATCGACGTCCCAAACAGCAGCCGCGACAGCAGCTCATCCTGGGGCAACTGCGGCACCGAAGCGAAGCGAATCTCGGGCTTGAGGCCGGTGCCTCCGACGAGGATGCTGGCATCGAGCCCCTGCACCTGCGCCGCGGCACGTATGTCGAGGAACGGATCGGGCGGGCTTTCGCCGCGGAAACGGATGATCCCGCGTTCCAGCCGGAAATTGCGCCCGGCAAATTCATAATCGCCGCGGATGAGATCGGCGCGACCGGTAATGCGCGGCGCATCGGCAGAGCCTGCGATCTTAAGGTCGGTCGTCCACCGGCTGTCGATGCCAAGCCCGCGCACCGTGAGGTTGCCGCCGGCCAGATCAATGTCCAGCTTCCATGGCTGCAATTGGGCGATGTCGATCACCAGGTCGGCGTCCTGGCCGACATTGCGAACCTGGAGCTGCGGCACCGATGCTGCCGCGCTCGCCCGGCCGAGCGTGAACCGGCCGCTGTCGAGGTGGAGATTGCCGCTGATCGTGCCGCCGCTTCCGCCCGAGCGAATAGCCAATGGTCCGGTGACGGTTGCCGCAATATCGTCGCGGTCGAGCAATCGCGCTCGACTTGCCTCGAACTTTAGGTCGAGCCCGGCCTTGCCACCGGTGAAATCGACCGTGCCGTTTCCGGAAATCGAACCGCCGCCTGGCGTGCCCCCGCTTAATTGCGACAGGACCAGCTTCGGTCCCGCGAACCGTCCTTGGGCCTGGATTCGCTCCACCACCGTGCCGGTCACCGCGCTTTCAAGCCTTGCGCCATCGGCTTTGACCGACCCGCGAATCTGCGGATCGACCAGGCGCCCGCTGATGTCGGCGCCCACTGCGATCGGACCGGACAGGTCGAAGGTCTCGACCCCTGACAGTCGCCACAAAGTGTCCGCCGGCCCGGCATAGCGAAGCTGGAGCAGCATCGGCGCGTTCATCAGCTCGGCGACGATGGGCCCATTGCCGAGGGGCGTGAAACGAGCCTGGGCGCGCCCAATCGTCTTGCCGTCGCTGACCGCCACCGCGCGCAACGCGGCCACGCCGCCGCTGAGCGCCGCATTGACCCCGAGGTCGATCGGCTTGGATGCCAGGACCAGCCCCGCGCGGCTCAATCCCCGCACGCGCAAATTGGCATTGCCCGACGGAGCACCGGCCCAGTGATACTCGATCCGACCGCTGGCAACACCGCCAAGTTCGGCCTTGGGCCAGACGATATCGAGCAATTGCAGCGGCATAGCCTCGATATCGGCGCGAAATTCAGGTCGGTCCCCCGTGCGCCCGGACAAGGTGCCCCGTCCACTTCCAAAACGAATGCGGGTGGGTGCGACCTGCCAACCGCCTTCAACCCTGGTCAGCACCGCCGGGCTGTCTAGGGTCAGCGCGCGCCGTGCCAATTCGCCTCGGCCGGTAATGCTGATCCGGTCGGGGCTGACTTGCGCGATCGTCACTAGCTGGAATGCCGTGCCGCGTGTGCCCGCCAGCGCCGCCCTGACCTCGCCGCTGCCATTGACCAGCCGCGCATTGGCCGTCAGCCGGGAAAGCGAAATGCCGCCGCTCGTCAGGCCCCGCGCGGTGACAACCCCGCCGACTGTCGTTTGCCCCTCGGCAAGAACGATCGTGCCGTCGATCCGGCCGGTCCGGACGCTGAACGGCATGTCGCCCGACACGGCCAGATTATTGGCCGCAAGGTGGGCCTCGATCCGCTGGTCGCCGTTTTGCGGCGCGAATATGAGCGTGCCGCTGAGCGGCCCTTCCGCCAAGCTCAACTGGCCGGTGAAGCCGCCGGGATCGGCGCGCAACTGCCCGCGTGCGGTCGAGCCGGCCACTTCGAGCGCGGCAATATCGATCACCGCGCGGCCGCCTTTGGGCAGCAGGATCTGGCCGATGGAGGTGAACGGGCCCAGCCGTGACTGGCCGCTGGCGCGATAGGCGAACCCCTGTGGATTGGGATCGAGGAAAAGCCGCATGTCGCGGATGCCGAGCGTCTCATTGGGGCGATCCAGGGTGAGTTCCACCTTGGGCCGCTCGATATGCCCGTCGAGGCGCATGCGCAGCGGCCCATATTGCGCCTGGGTCCCACGCGCTTCGATCAGGAAAGTGCCGTCCTTCCGCCTGATCCCTTGCCCCGACAGTCTCAGCTTGGGGGAATAGAGCTGCAGGTTCGTAAGATGCAGGACGCCGTCATTGCCGCGCATCAGATCGGTGGTCACCCGCGGTAGGCCGCCGGTCAGGCTTGCGAAAAACTGGTTGTCGAGCCGGCGTACCCAGGCCTGGGCCTTGCCGGTGACGATCGATCCCTTGTTGTTAGGGCCCGGCACAACCTTAAGGTCTGTCTGCACATCGACGATGCCGAGACCGGGGATTAGGTAGCGCTTCATTCCGCCCGAAATGACGATGTCGAACCGGCCGTTCTTGAGGTCGATCAAGAGGGACAGGGTTCCGTCGATCCTGGCGCTGCGGAGCCTAAGCTTGTCGCCCCGAATCAATTGCGGCGTCACGGAGAGAAAGCCGTCGAGGCTGAGATTGGCGAGGATCCCGCCGGCCACGTCGCCGACCCCGGTGATTGCCCGGGCCTTCAGCAGCAGCGGTACGCGCATCGGCCAGCGGGACAATTTGCCTCGCCCTTCTGCCCGGACGTCGACAAATCCGGTCTTGTCGAAGGCCACGCGCGGGCTGGTCAGCCGATAGGCGTAATCGGCACTGTCCCGCGGCCCGTCCAGGGTCCACAGCAGCCGGACATTCTGCCCGGTCATGTTGGGAAACAGCGCCGCCGGCCGGAGCAGGTCGGCGCCCAGTCTCAGCTTGTCATAGCGCCCCGCGCCAAAGTCGAAGGCGCCCCGGGCGACGGCGTGCAGCGACGGCGATGCAAGCGACAGCTGGCCGTCCAGGATCCGATCCCTGAACGTCGCGCCACCCTCGACACGGACCTGCGGTGCGGTCAGCCGCTGCATCTTGCCCTTGAGGAAGGGTGCGGGCGCCAGCCTGCCTTTCAGCCGATAGCGTCCGCTGTCCGCGGCCAGGGCCAGATTGGCGGCTTCCCTGCGCTCGACCAGCAGACGCGCCGCGCCGCGCCACCTGGTCCAGCTGCCGTCGCCCTCGATGCTGAGGTCGATCGGGCGCTTCAATCCGACAATTGCCGGTATCAGCCCGTCTCGCGGCGCGATTGCCCGCACATCCAGGTCGAAACGGTCGCGATCCGGTTCGGCGTCGAGCCTCGCCGCCACGCGATCGCCGTCGAGCATCGCCAGCCGCAGCCCGATCATCGCCCGGCCGGCGCGAATATCGGCCTCCCCCGACAAGCTGCCGGTCCGCGCCGCCCCGGTCACGCCGCGGGCCAACTCCAGCCGGTCAATCTCCAGGCGGCCGATATGGATGTCGAAATTGGGCAGGATCGGGCCCTTGCGCCCGGTTTTCCGAAGCTTGGGCAGCCGATCGAGGCGCACCAGCGGCGACTCCAGCCGGTCGATGTGAAGGTTGTTATAGAGCCAGGCGCCCGGAGCCCAGTCGATCATGATCTCCGGACTTGTCAGGAAAACGCCCTGCGGATCGCTGACGGAAACCCCCTTGAGCCGCGCTTCCCCATAGATCGACCCTTCGATCCGGGCGACGCGAATGCGCAGGCCTGTCGCGGTTTCGACCTGCGCCAGCCGGTCAACGATGAACCGGTGCCCGGGTGCGGTGTCGAGGAGAATGAGGCCGCCAACAGCGAGCGACAACAGCAGCAATAACAGCACCGAAAGTTCGGTGAGCAGCCGCTTGCCCCAATGCCTCCGGCGCGTAAGGGTGACGATCTCCTGGCCGCCTCCGGGCGCGGTGATCGCCGTCCCCGCCATTAGAAGGCCTGCCCCAGGCCGACGACGACCGCAATGCGGCTGTCGCCTTCCTGCCGGTTGAGCGGCGTACCCACGTCGATCCGGATGGGACCGAAGCTGGAATAGTAGCGTGCGCCGATGCCGACGCCGATTTGCCAGTCCTTGAAGCTGGGCATGGCGTCGGTCGACAAGGTTCCGCCATCAATGAAGGGAACGATTCCGAAGTTGCCGCCAAAGGCTTTCAGGCGAATCCGCGCTTCCAGCCCGAACTCGGCAAGGCTGCGGCCGCCGATCGGGTCGTTGTCGGCATCGCGCGGGCCGATCCGCTGATAGCCATAGCCGCGGACCGAACCGCCGCCGCCCGCATAGAAACGGCGGGACGGCGCAATGTCGTCGCGCTGCGCTCCAATGATCGTGCCGAGACGGACCCGCCCCGCGGCGACAACGCTGTCGGAAACCGGATGGTAGGCGCTGCCGTCGATCTGGAAACGGCCATATGGGAACGTACCGCCCTGAAAGCTGACTTCGGGGCTCAGGCGCCCAAGCAGCCGATAGCCCTCGGACGGGTCAAGCAAGTCGTTGCTCTCGTCCATGCCCAGGCTGCCGGGCAACGCAACGATGAAGAAGGTTCTTCGCCTCGGTTCGCCAGTCGCCTCGATCGTATCTCGCTCATCGGTCGCAACCAGCTCGCCTCCCAGGCTCCAGGTCCATTTCTTCTGCCAGATGAAATTGCTTTGGCGCTCGATGCCCCCGGACAGCAGCAGGGTCTTGGCGGCAAAAGCATCGCGGTCGACGTGGCTCGCCGAAACCTGGGCCGTGAACACCTGGTCGCGGCGCTTGAAGTTGTTGCGGCGCAGAGTCACCGCCGCCAGCTGCTCCTGCGTACCGGCCACCCCCCGGACGGTCAGTGCGCCCTCGGGATTGAAGAAATTGCGGTGTTGCCAGCTCGCCTCGAGCCGCACCCCCTCGCCCGTGCCGTAGCCAAGCTCGCCGGCCAGCGTGCGCATCGGCGCCGGCTCGAGATGCACCGCGACGTCGACGATCCGGCCTTCCTCGCGCGGCACCAGCCTGGTCTCGACCGAGGCG
>JBJMUA010000063.1:0-35866 GCA_045811425.1 Sphingomicrobium sp.
CCTCCTCGACCCGCACGCCGCAGACCGTGCCGGTGATCAGGGACCGTGACGAGTTCATGGCCGGCGCCTGCGCGAAGAATGTCTCGAAATCGGTTCGCTTTTCCAGCTGCGCGTCCAGCCCTTCCTGCGAGTAGCCGGTCAGCCAGCGGATGATCTCGTCGACCTCCGCCCTGGTGCGACCCTTCCTTTCCGCCTTGGCGACATAATGCGGGTAAACACTGGCGAAGCTGGTCTTGTAGATGCGGTGCGTCACTGCCCAAGCCTGTCACTGCGAGCACTGCGAAGCAATCCAGCTCGCCACCGCCGCCAATCGGTTGACCAACCCTTCTGTACTATGTACATAATACACCATGTTCCCGCTCCTGATCCTCCTCGCCGCGGCGGCCGTGCCCGTGGTTCCTCCGCAGCCGCAGCTGACCGAGCAGATCGCGCAGGCGGATACGGCGTTGTTTACGCTCTATTTCGCGGGCTGCGACGCGGCGCGGATGCGGGCGATGGTGACGCCGGACGTTGAATTCTATCACGATAAAGGCGGGATGATCGCGCATGACGCGGACGGCCTCGTCGCCGATTATATGAAGGAATGCGAGGCCAAGAAGGCGCCCGATGCGTGGCGATCGCGGCGCGAGCTGGTCCGCTCCAGCCTCGCGGTCGATCCGGTGCCCGGCCATGGCGCGATCGAGACCGGCGAGCATTTGTTCTACGAACGCCAGGGCGAGGGACCGGAGACACTGGTCGGACGGGCCAGGTTCGCCATCGTCTGGAAGCTCGATCCCGACGGCTGGAAGATGTCGCGCGCGCTCAGCTACTCACACGAACCGGTGAAATAGCAGGCTCACGCCGGCGCCTCACATCTGGACGATATGTTCCCGCGGGGAAAAGCCGCTGTAGCTGCTGAACGCGAGGATGATGACGAAGATGGCCAGGGCGAAGGCAAGGACGCCGATGATCACGTCCCGCCGGTCGCGCTCGTCCGGAATGACTTCGAGCTTCTCCTTCACGACCGGCGGCGGATCGCGGCGGATCTTTGATACGCGCACCTCGCCCGACGCCAGGTTGACGGACTGTTTTCCGGTCGAAAGCGGACGGGTCATGGTGTTGGAGCCTAACGGAAATCGGTTACCGCCCGGTTAGCGCTCGCTCCCCTGCGCTGGGTTCCTCGCCATTAGGCCCACACCCCTATCCGTGCTAAAGGCTGCGCATCGCACGGACGCTCCTCCCGTAAGCCTGTGCGACTGAGAGACCAACGCGCTCCCGCTTACATCAAGGAGCACGAATCAGACATGATCAGCAATGACAACCACGTCGATGAAATGGAGCTCGCCCGGCTCGGAATAAAGCGGGTGCAGGCCGACATCTTCCTGTGGGGTGACTATCGCTACAGCAATCTGCGCGACGCCATTGCCGCCGCCAAGCGGGAGGCAAAGTCATGAGCCGCGAACTGTTCGTTACGCTCGACGAGGGCGAAGTGGTGAGCCGCTGCCTTGCCGAAAATGTCGGGATTTCCGCGATCGAGAAGCTACCCGCCGGCGGTGTCCGCCTGGTCTGCATGAGCGGCCATGGCGCCGCGCTGATGACGCGCAAGTTCAAGGCGCACCTGATCAAGGAAACGGTGATCCGGCAACGCCACAGGCCGACCCGCCCGCTCTGGTAGGGACGCCGAGGCCGATTACGCCGTCGTCCTTTCCCGCATCGCCAGCCTTTCGCTGGCGACGGTTTGCAGCAGTTCCATGTCGATCTTCCGATCGTCGACCGCGGCGATCAAGGATGCGGCGCGCACGCAGCGCAGGATCTCGGCGCCGGTCAGCTCATTGGCCTTGGCCAGGCGGCCCGCGTCGATCCCGCCCGCCTGCGGCAGCTTCACCGCGGCCAGCAGCTTGCGCCAGATCGCCTCTCGGGCGGCTTCGCCCGGCCTCGGGAAGTCGACCATCACGTCGATGCGCGCCAGCGCAGCTTCCTCGATGGTCGCGGAGCCGTCGGAGGCGATGATGGCGAGGCCTTCGAACCGCTCGATCCGGCGCAGCAGCTTGCCAACGAGGGCATCGGCCTCGTCGAACAGCAGGATCGCGCCTTCCTCTTCCGCCGCCTCGAACAGCTGCCTAAGATTCTTCTCGGTTTCGCCGATATAGTTGGACGAGACCGGGCCCAGGTCGACATGGAACAGGGGCCGCCCCGCCGACCGCCCCAGGGCGATCGCCGCCATCGTCTTGCCGGTTCCGGCCGGCCCGCGGAACAGCGCTCGAAAGCCGCCGTCGACATAGCGGTTGAGGCCCCAGTCACGGAAAATATAGGGCGGCTGCCTCAGCCAGTTGGCGATCCAGCCGAGCCGCCGCCCCGCTTCCTCGGGCAGCACCAACTCGTCGGGGTCGGTGTCGGTGACGATCCGCCGGGCGCCGAGCATGAGCAGCTGATGCTCGTCGGTCATCAGGCCGCCTGAACCGCTGCGACCGGCATCCCCGGCCTCTTGCCGGCGTTCCAGCCGGACCAGCTGGTCAACACGCCAATGGCGAAGCCGGTCAGGACGACCGCCGGGCTGGGCAGCTGTCCCAGCAGGACTAGCAGCGATTTCAATATGGCGAGGTCGCCCAGCAGGCCCATGGTGACCATCTGCGCCACGATGAAGCCGGCCGCGATCATGAACGGCTCCGACTTCCAGCGATATTTCATGCAGATCACCGCGATGAACAGCAGTTCCAGCGCCATCGACCAGAGAATGGCCGTCATGATCAGCCCGAAATCGCCGGGTCCCTGGATGGCGAAGCCCGGCACATAATAGTTGAGGATGCGGCCGAACGGCGATTCGAACAGGAACAGCGGCGTCGCCAGCATATAGCCTGAGTGGAGCCACACCTTCCGCCGATGCTTGAGCGCCCGGTAGAAGAAGGTGACATAGGCTGCGATCGCCACCCCCATGCCGACCAGGAATGACGGACCGAACATGATCCTGACCGGATCATTGGCGGCGACATAGCCCTTGGCGGTAAGGTCGATGATCGCCGACAGGCCGCCGATCAGGAAGGGGAACAGGATCAGGCTGGCCTTGCCGACCGCGCGGTGCAGCGGCAGCTGATCATGGTGCGCGGTCCAGCTTTGGACCAGGACCATGGTGACCCACAGGCTGGCGGCAACGCCATGGGCATGGAATTGCCAGGGAACGGCCGTCCAAACGCCGAAATAGCTGGGCCAGAAGCCGATGGCGATCACCGCCATCACGGCAAGGACATAATAGGGCGCGTGGCGGTATGGCATGTGGGCTTCCCCTTCCCCTGCCGAGGCCATAGCATGGAATTGGCGCATTGATCAGCGCCGGGTTCGCTGCTCCAGCGGGGTCAGCACCAGGGCCGCCGTCCGCCACTATATGGGCGCGCCAGCCCCTCGCCGACCAATGTGTCGCCGACCGGCCGGCCGTCGACCATCACGATGCGCAACTTGCGGCCATAGCGATCCTCGTCGCGATCGATTGACCGGACCGTCACTGTTCCCGAATTGACCAACTCCAGCAGCCGCTGCGTGGCGCGGTTGCCGCGCTGCAGTTCGCTGGCGCATTTGGGATCGTGCGTCTCCGGCGCGTCGATGTCCGCGATGCGGATCTTCACGCCCTTCAGCCAGATGGTGTCGCCGTCCACCACGCAATTATAGCCCCCACCGGTATGACAGAAGTTGAAGTGCGCACGAACGCCTGCTTCCGGCAGTTCCCCGCGCCGATCCAGCAGCTGGGCATAATTGGCGACGGACGTTGCCTGCGGCGCGCTGCCTGACCAGCCGGGCCATTGCGACCAGCCGGCCCCGGCAAGTAGCCCGACACCTACCGCGCCCATCCACAATGGCAAAAAACGCGGCCAGCCCGGCTTGCGCCTTGCCTCCGGCCAAAAGCGCAGCGGGTCGCTGTGCCGACCGCCCTTAATTATTCGAAAGCGCCCCCGACGAGCCACCGGCTAAGCTTAAGCGATGCAGGGACTGTGAAGCTAGGAAAAATCCTGGCCGATGCCTGCTGCATGCCGTCGGAGCGTTGAACGGCGCCTGGGAAGCGCCTGTTCCTAGCCCACAGTCGGCAGGTGATTGCGAAGGGGAATCGGTACATGGCCATCTTTCTGGCGCTTGCAGCGATCGCGGCGACCGGCGGCAGCGTTCCGCGGCCACCGGTCATCCGGGATGGCTGTCAGGGCGAATTATGCTCGGATATGGGCACCTGGATCGTGAGCGCGCCGGTCGAGCTCTACGCGAAGCCGAATTCGTCACGGCCGATCGCCACGCTGCGCAAGGGTACGTACCTGAAAGCGCTGGGCGGCATCGTCATCACGACGCGCGTCGGAACTGGAGTGCTGACCCAGCCTTACGAAGACCATGACTCGAACGGCCGCCTTACCGTACAGGTCGGCAAGGGGACCCGCATCTACATCCTGTCCGGCATCGCCGAAGGTTCCGTCGTAGCGCGGACCCTGGACGGACGCGAACTCACGGTGGATGACAGTGAATATGAAGCGACCAGCGAATGCATAGCGCATGACTGGGTGCGCGTGCGCCTGCCCAATGGCCGTATCGGCTGGGTCGAGCATGATGACGATGCGGACTTCGATTGTTCGAGCGTTTTCGACGATCAGGAGCGTTGCGAAGCACTCGGTGCGGGGCCCGGCTGAGGTTTCTCAAAGCGGCTGCGCGCGCCATTGATCGAACGCCGCTTGCCTGACTGCGTCTTGTCCCCATGCTGGAGAGCAATCTGCAGCCATGGGGGACATTCATGACCGACGACGAACAGGCGATCGGCGCCGTGATCGACGAGATGTACGACATGATCTCGGGGCCCGCCGGACCGCGGGACTGGAACCGCCAGGTCAATTGCTTCCTGCCCGAGGCGCGGCAGGTCAGGACCTGGGTGGAAGGCGGCAAGCCGGCAATGCTGGTCATGGATCCCGCGCAATATCGGGCCAACGTCACGCCCTTTTTCGCCGAGAACCCCTTCTACGAGGTCGAGACCAGCCGCCGCATCGACCTGTTCGGCAACATCGCCCATGTGTGGAGCGGCTATGAAGCGCGCACTTCGCCCGATGACGACAAGCCCGAGCGCCGCGGCATCAACTCGATCCAGCTATTCCGGCATCCCGCGATGGGTTGGCGGATCATCCACATGATTTGGGACAATGAGCGGTAGTAGCTTGCCGCCGATGCAACGCCCTTGCTTATCCCGCGTTCTCGCGACTGGAGGGGGAGCGGAAGGAGTAAGCGACATGCGCGCTCTCTTGCTTGGTTTGGTGACTTTTGCCGTCGCCCTGCCCGCGCCGGCGGCGGCACAATCCATGTCCGGTGGAAGCTTCTCGGGCCAATCCGGCATCTCGTTCGACCGTGGCCGTTTCGACCATCGTGATGGGCGCCGGCACCGCGGCCGGGACGACGGCGTCTTCTTCTACGATAATTATCGCGATTATCAGGGCGACACGGCGTGGAAGTCCGACAGCTTCAACGACTGGTGGCACGACCGGCCGGATCGCGCCTATCCCGCCTGGGTCCGCAACAATCAGAATTGCGACCGCCAGTGGTGGGGAGGCAATGCATTGCGCTGCTAGCCTCAGCGCCCGCGGCTTGTTACGTTGGCATGACAGAGTGAGGGGATTTGATCATGCCCGACACCGCCGCCGCCAAGGCCCGGCTTGAAGTGGAACTCGCAGAGCTTGAAGCGCGCGCGGCGCGGATTGCCGAGGATCTGGCCGAGCCGCTCAACGCCGACAGCGGCGAACAGGCGGTCGAGATGGAAGATGACGCATCGCTGGAGGGCCAGGGCGCGCTCATCGCGAAGGAAATCGCCTCGGTGAAGCGGGCGCTCGCGCGGATCGCCGACGGGACTTACGGCGAATGCGTCCGATGCGGAGAGGACATCGCCGCCGCACGGCTCGAAGCGCGGCCGGAAGCGGCCCTGTGCATCGACTGCGCCCGCTTCATGACCGGCTAATCGCCGAGCTGGGTGATGATGAAGGTGTAGGCCTCGGCCACCTCATAGAGCGAGTTCCAGCGTCCTGACTTGCCGCCATGGCCCGCGCCCATGTTCATCTTCATGAGCAATATATTGTCGTCGGTCTTGGTGGCGCGGAGTTTCGCGGTCCATTTGGCAGGCTCCCAATAGGTCACCCGCGGGTCGGTCAGCCCGCCCGTAACCAGCATCGGCGGATAGGGCCTGGCCGCGACATTGTCGTAAGGGGAGTAGCTTTTGATCAGGTGGAAGGCCGCCTCGTCGGTAATCGGGTTGCCCCACTCGGTCCACTCGCCTGGTGTGAGCGGAAGCGTATCGTCGAGCATGGTATTGAGCACATCGACGAAAGGCACGTCGGCGACGACCGCGCCAAAGAGTTCGCCCGCCTGATTGACGACCGCGCCCATCAGCTCGCCGCCGGCCGATCCACCCTGCGCCGCGACGCGCCCTTGCCCAGCGTAACCCTCCGCGATCAGGCCGCGGGTCACGTCGACAAAATCATTGAAGGTGTTGGTCCGCTTCTTGAGCTTGCCGTCGAGAAACCATTGGTAGCCAAGGTCGTCGCCGCCGCGGATATGGGCGATCGCAAAAGCAAAACCCCGGTCGACCAGGCTGAGGCGGGAGGTCGAGAAGCTGGGCGGAATGGCAAAGCCGTAGGCGCCATAGCCATAGACGAACAGCTTGCCCGACCCGTCCTTGGCGAAATCCTTGCGGCGGAGCACCGAGACGGGAACCTTCGCCCCGTCGCGCGCGGTGACGGACAGCCTCTCCGTTACATAGAGCGCCGGGTCGTAGCCCGACGGGATTTCCTGGACCTTGCGAACCTCGAGCCGCTTTTCCGCTGCGTGATAGTCGTAGACGGTCTGCGGCGTGACCATCGACGAATAAGACAGGCGATAGCTGTCGGGCGCATATTCCGGATTGCCGGAAAAACTGGCGCTGTAGCTTGCCTCGGCGAAGGGCACGCGCATCTCAGCACCCGTGGCATAGTCACGCAATACCAGCTGATCCAGGCCGTCGACCCGGCTGGCGATCAGCAGGTGATCGCGATGGCTGGTGACACCGCGTAGATAGGTGCGATCGCTCCCTCCGATCAGTTCCTGCCACTCGCCGGGGCTGGCCGGATCGGCGGTTGCGATGCGGAAATTGACGTGATTGTCGTTGGTCAGAATCCACAGCTTCCCGTGCGCCGCGTCGACTTCATACTGGATGTCTGGCCGGCGCGGCGTGACCA
Source organism: Sphingomicrobium sp. (assembly GCA_045811425.1). GTDB lineage: Bacteria > Pseudomonadota > Alphaproteobacteria > Sphingomonadales > Sphingomonadaceae > Sphingomicrobium. The sequence goes on from JBJMUA010000063.1 coordinate 7,197, forward strand.
GGGCCAGCGGCGCCGTCGGGTTGTCCGCCGGAACGAAGCGGACTTCGTTTGACGAATTATTGCCGGTCGAAATGAAGATCAGGCTGTCGTCGGTTGCGCGCCCCGCGCCGACCGAGAAGGCGATGTCCTCTTTTTCCTCATAGAGCGTCAGCGCCCTGGCAGGATCGTCGCCGATGCGATGATATTGGGCGCGATAGCTGCGCCACTGGTCGTTGACTTCGGTGAAAACCAGGCCCCTGCTGTCGCTGGTCCATACCGGGTTGCCGATGCCGACCCTGGTCACGGTCTCCAGATCCTGGCCGGTGGCAAGATCCCGAACCACCAGCTTGAACCGTTCCGAACCGTCGTCGTCGACCAGCGTCGCCAGCAGCTTCCCGTCGGGGCTAACCGCGAAGGCGCCGAGACGATAATATTCCTTGCCCTCGGACTCGGCATTCTCGCTGTAGATCAGCGTGCCTTCGCCGCCGGCGGCAGGCTTCCGGTACCAGTCCCGGTATTGGGTGCCCTTCTTGAATTCCGACCAATAGAACCATTCGCCATCCTTGATCGGCACGGAGGAATCATCTTCCTTGATCCGTGCCTTCATCTCTTCGAACAACTGATCGGTCAGCGCCTTGTGCGGGGCCATCGTGGCTTCGAAATAGGCGTTCTCGGCCGTCAGGTAGGCGAGCACCTCTTCGTCCTGCACATTGGGATAGTTGGGATCGCGCAGCCAGTGCCAGTCGTCGTCCCACCGAACTCCATGCGCTTCGTTGATATGCGGCTTGCGAACGGCGATCGGTGGATTTTCGGGGGGCATCGGGCTTCCTGAGACAAGACAAAGTGATTATCTGCCTCCTCATACAAAGAGCCAGAAAGATTGCCATGTCATCCTACGCCGATCGTCTTGCAGCCCTTCGCCAGCAGCTCAAGGAAGACCGCCTGGACGGCTTTGTCGTCCCCCTGACCGACGAACATATGAGCGAATATGTCGGAAGCTATGCCCAGCGGCTCGCCTGGCTGACCGGCTTCCAGGGTTCGGCCGGGACCGCGGCCGTACTGCCCGAGGATGCGGCGATCTTCGTTGACGGGCGCTACACCATCCAGGTGCGCCAGCAGGTTTCCCCGACCGAATGGAGCTATCAGTCGGTGCCGGAAACCAGCGTTTCCAAATGGCTTCAGGAAAATGCTCCGGATGGCGCGCGCATCGGCTACGATCCGTGGCTGCACACGGCGGAATGGGTCAAGCAGGCGACCAAGTCCCTGTCCGCGAAAGGCGCGGAGCTGGTCGCGGTCAAGCGCAACCCGATCGATGCGGTTTGGGCGGACCGTCCGGAGCCGAGCAAGGCACGGCTGACCGTCCAGTCGGACGAATATGCCGGCAAGGGCTCGGCGGAGAAGCGGCACGACATGGCCGACTGGTTGGCCAAGGAAGGCGCCGACGCGGCGGTACTGGCAGCCCTGGATTCGATTGCCTGGACCTTCAACGTGCGCGGAGCCGACGTCACCCACACGCCGGTCGCGCTGGCCTTCGCGGTCGTCAATGCCGACGGCACCGCAGACCTGTTCGTCGAGGGCGAGAAGGTGGGCGACGACGTCCGTGCCCATCTGGGCAATGGCGTCCGCCTGCACGAGCGGCACGAATTCGAGCCCTACCTGGCGTCGCTTGCAGGCAAGCTGATCGCGGTCGATCCGGAGCGGTCGGTGGCCGCGATCACCCAGGCGCTCGAAGCCGGCGGCGCGCGAATCCTCAGCCGCCGAGATCCGGCCGTGCTCCCCAAAGCGATCAAGAACCCGGCCGAAGTATCGGGCCACAAGGCTGCTCAGGCCCGCGACGGCGCAGCCGTGTCGCGCTTCCTGAAGTGGGTTGAGGAAGAGGCGCCGGGCGGCGGGCTCGACGAGATTATCGCCCAGGAAAAGTTGCTGGGCTTCCGGCAGGCGCTGGGCGGGCTCAAGGACCTCAGCTTCGATACCATTTCCGCATTTGGGCCGAATGGCGCGCTGCCCCACTACAAGGGCACGGCGGAGTCCAACCTGCCGTTCACGCCGGGAACGCTTTACCTGGTCGATTCCGGCGGTCAGTATCAGGACGGCACCACCGACATCACCCGCACGGTCCCCATCGGCCAGCCGACCGCCGAGATGATCGACCGTTTCACCCGCGTGCTGCAGGGGCATATCGCGATTGCCACCGCGACCTTCCCCAAGGGCACGCGCGGGTCGCAGCTCGACAGCTTCGCCCGGCGGCCATTGTGGGAGGCGGGATGCGACTTTGCCCATGGCACCGGTCATGGCGTCGGCGCTTTCCTGGCGGTTCACGAAGGGCCCCAGCGCATCTCGCCGGTCGGCAGCTCCCAGTCGGGCGGCGACGAGCCGTTGCAGGCGGGCATGATCATCTCGAACGAGCCCGGCTACTACAAGCAGGGCGAGTATGGCATCCGCATCGAGAATCTGGTGCTCGTGGTCGAGAAACCGGTGGAGGGCGGCGACAAGGAAACGCTGGGCTTCGAGACATTGACCTATGTCCCGATCGAAAAGCGCCTGATCGACGCGTCGATGCTGTCGGACCGCGAGCTTGACTGGCTTAACGATTATCATGCGAAGGTGCAGGCGCTGATCGGCCCGCAGCTTCAGGGGGAGGACAAGGAATGGCTCATAAGGCAATGCGCGCCGCTAAGCCGTTAGGGCTGGTCGCGCTCGGCTGGGCGCTGGCCTGCCTCTACATATTGGGCCCACGCGTCGCGATGAACCGCGGGCTCGATCTCGGCTATTCCCTGGCGGGCTGGCTGGGTTCCTTCTTCTCCTGAACCTCGCGCGATTGGGCCTTTCGGCGCTTCAAATTCGCGCGCAGCGCAGCGGCGAGCCGCTCGGCCTTATTGTCCTTCGCCATGAGCAGCGGGCTAATATTGCCGGTGGCCCAGTGCAAGCGGGTTGACGGGGCCGAAGCGCTCAGCCATAGGCCCGCCCGTCCTTCCGACATGCTGCCGTAGCTCAGTGGTAGAGCGCATCCTTGGTAAGGCTGAGGTCGTGAGTTCAATCCTCACCGGCAGCACCATCACCTGACCCAGCCTGTCCGGGGGACAGGCTGGGTCAGGTGATCCCAAGACGGGGCGGCGAGAAGCCCCGCCAATCCCTCACATTGACGCATCGCCGCTCGCCCGTCAGATGGCGTTGCCATGCGCTTCTTCTCGGACAATGCCGCCGCCGTGTGCCCCCAAGTGCTCGAGGCGCTGGTGGAAGCGAACCGGGTCGACACGGCTTATGATGGCGATCAATGGTCCGAACGGCTGGACGGAGCCTTTTCCGACCTGTTCGGCAAGCCGGTTCGCGCGCTCTGGGTCGCAACGGGGACGGCGGCCAATTGCCTGGGCCTCGCCACCCTCTGCCCACCCCAGGGCGCGATCCTGTGCCATGAGATGGCCCATATCGAGGTGGACGAGGCCGGCGCGCCGGGTTTCTTCACCCACGGCGCAAAGCTGACCCTGCTGCCCGGCTACGGCGCCAAGGTGACGCCGGAAACGGTCGAGCAGGCCTGCGCGCGGGTCCGGGACGATGTGCACCAGGTCCAGCCTGCCGCCCTGTCGATCACCAACGCCACCGAATATGGCCTGAGCTACCGGCCCGAAGAGGTTGCCGCCCTGAGCGACGTCGCCAAGCGCCGCGGCCTTGGCTTCCACATGGATGGGGCACGCTTCGCCAACGCGGTCGCCTTCACCGGCGCCGACCCGGCCGATTTGACCTGGCGCGCCGGCGTCGACGTCATGTCGTTCGGCTTCGTCAAAAACGGCGGCATGAATGCCGAGGCGCTGGTGTTCTTCGACACGGACAAGGCAGAAGAAGTGCCACGCCTGAGGAAGCGCGCGGGCCATCTCCAGTCCAAGGGCCGCTATCTCGCTGCGCAAATCCTGGCCATGCTGGAGAACGACCTGTGGCTTGCCAATGCCCGCGCGGCCAATGCAGCGGCCATGGCGCTAGCGGACGCAGCCGGCCCTGAGCGACTGGTCTATTCGGTCGAGGCCAATGAACTGTTTGTCCGCATGACGGCCGAGGAAGCGGCCGCGATCCAGGCGCAAGGCTATGATTTCTATGACTGGGGGCCGGACGAGGTGCGCCTGGTGACCAGCTGGGACCAGGACATGGCCGCGGTCGAGCAACTCGCGGCCGCGATCAGGGCGCTGTGAATCGACGGGACATAAACCTGGCCAGCCCTGAGGCCATACGGATCGACGCGTCGATCATCATCCCCTTCATCATCTTCACTGGAGTCTGGGGATCGACCTGGATCGTTATACGCGACCAGATCGGCAGTGTCCCGCCGCAATGGTCGGTCGCGTACCGCTTCATCATCGCTGCCGTGGCCATGGCATTGGTTGCCAAGTGGAAAGGACAATCCCTCAGAATGGATCGCGGCGGCTTCATTGCCGCGCTGGTGCTCGGCGTCACGCAGTTCAGCGTCAATTTCAACAGCGTCTATGTGGCCGAGCGGTTCATTACGTCGGGTGTCGTCGCTACCGTCTTCGCGCTGCTCATCATCCCCAACAGCCTGCTTGCCTGGGCCTTCCTGAATCAAAAGCCGAGTGGCCGCTTCCTTGGGGCCGGACTGGTCGCGATTGCCGGCGTCGCGCTGCTGTTCGTCCATGAACTGCGCATCAGCCCGCTCAACGGCCGCGACATTGCGATCGGCCTGGCATTCACCCTCGCCGGCCTGATCGGTGCATCGTCCGCCAACGTCTATCAGGCGGGAAAGGAAGCCCGGCGTCACCCGCTGCTGGCGCTGCTCGCCTGGTCGATGGCGATCGGTGCGATCATCGATATCTGCCTTGCCTTTGCCGTGGCGGGACCGCCGGTGGCGGAGCCTCGGATCGGATATTGGGCAGGCGTCCTTTACCTCGCCCTGTTCGGATCGGTGGTCTGCTTCGCGCTTTATTTTCCGGTGGTCCGCAAGATCGGCCCGGGCAACGCGGCCTATTCAAGCGTGATGGTCCCGATCATCGCCATGAGCCTGTCGACCCTGTTCGAAGGCTATCGCTGGAGCGGGCTGGCGATCGCCGGAGCGGTGATCGCGCTGGGCGGAATGCTGCTCGCGCTTGCCGGGCGGCGGCGTCAACTTCCCGCCACGGCGCCGGACGCCGGCTGAACTATTTCGCCGGCGGCGTGGTCATGACGATGATCCGGCGCTGATCCGGCGGAAGCTCGCCCAAGTGGCGAGCCTTCCACTCCATCGCCATCGAAACGCGGGTGCGGCCAGACGGGTGGTCGTAGAACAGGACCTCCTCGAGCGGCGCCGGTTCGATCTTGCGATACTCGCTGAGCTGCATCGCGGTCATGGCGAAGCCGTCAGGCTCCCGCGCGGCGTCTAGCCCGAACGCATCCGCTTCGCTTTCGTGGTGGCGGACGATGCTATTGAAAATCAGCCCGCCGGGCAGGGACAGGACAGCCAGCAGCGCCAGGAATAGCGGTGCCGAGCCGGGGTCGGCAACGTCGCGGACACCCCACCGATCGCCGTGGCGCGCCAGCAGGCGCGGCATGGCCCAATAGGCGATGGCCAGCGCAGCCAGCGCCATCAGCGACAGGTAAAGCACCAGCTTCTGGATGTGGTAGAGCTTATAATGGCCCATTTCATGGCCCATGACCGCCTTGATCCCGGCAAGGTTCGACCGATTGAGCAGATTGTCGTTGAGCGCGATCCGGATGGTCGGGCCCAGTCCCGCGACATTGGCCGAAATCCGCTTCGATTGCCTGGACGCGTCGACGACATAGACATTGTCGGCCGGGATGCCCTGCTCATGTGCGATGCGCAGGATTTCCGATCGGACGGGGCCCGCCTGCATCGGCGTATATTTGTTGAACAGCGGCTCCACGAACAGCGGCCCAAGCATGATGAGCACCATGCTGAGCACCGCGAATGCACCAGTGCCCCACAACCACCAGCGTTTCGGGCTGTTGCGGACAACGGCGTAGATGATCGCGAAGAAAATGGCCCCCGTCACCAGCCCTACGCCGAGCGCGATGCCCCATTCCTTGAACCATTCGAGGATGGTCTGGTTGGACAGGCCATATTGATGCTCGCGGTAGAAGGTGACGTAGATGGTCCAGGGCAGGACAATCGCCGCACTGACCAGGGTGAAAGGCAGGGCATAAAGTGCCGGCTGAAGCCAGCGGCGCCGGGTGACGCGCTGCGCCCAGCCACTCCAGGCGGCCGACCATCGAAAGCGAAGCATCAGCCAATAGCTGACAACCGATACGACCGCGCCCCACAGGGGCAGCCAGTAACCGCCCTCGAAATAGGCATCGCTTTTGGCGCGAGCGGCGCCTTGCAAGGTCGAGAGGTAGGCCTTGGTGGCGACCTCCGGGTCGAAGGCCGCAGTCGCAGCGGCCAGCAAGTCAACTATTGCCATGATTGCCCCCCTTTTGGTGAATGGGAACCTAGCTGCCCAATTCATCCTGACAAGCGCCCGCATCATCCCTGGTCGAAACCGCTTTTCATTGCGTCGAAACAATGCCGGGCTTAGCACCCCGGCCATGTCTGACGTCCTCGAGCATCCTGAAGCACCGGCCGCGCCGGAACATGTCGCCATCTACCGAAAGGATTACCGCCCGCCCGACTGGCTGGTGCCCGAGGTGGCGCTGGAACTGGAGCTCGATCCCGACCGCACCCGGGTCCGCGGGACATTAAGAGTCACGCGTAACGGCGATCATGACCAGCCGCTGAGGCTGGCCGGTGATGGGCTCAAACCGCTCAAGGTCCTCGTCGACGGGGGCGAAGCGCGCTGGACGATGGACGGCGGCACCTTGGTAGTCGAGATCGCCGGCAACGAGGCGAGCATCGAGACCGAGGTCGAGATTGCGCCGGCCGCCAACAGCAAGCTCATGGGCCTGTTTGCATCCGGCGGAATCCTCTGCACCCAGTGCGAAAGCGAGGGCTTTCGCCGCATCACCTTCCACCCCGACCGGCCCGACGTTCTATCGCGTTACAAGGTCCGGATGAGCGCCGACAAGGCGCGCTTCCCCATCCTGCTCGCCAACGGCAACCTGGTTCGGAGCGGTGACGGCGACGGCGGCACGCATTGGGCCGAATGGGAGGACCCCTTCCCCAAGCCCTGCTATCTGTTTGCGCTGGTTGCCGGCGACCTCGCGGCCAACCGCGACCGCTTCACGACCACGAGCGGGCGCGAAGTCTCGCTCAACATCTGGGTGCGAGAAAAGGACCTGCCCAAGACGCAGCACGCCATGGACAGCCTCAAGCAGGCGATGCGCTGGGACGAGGAAGTCTACGGCCGCGAATATGACCTGGACCTCTTCAACATCGTCGCCGTCGACGACTTCAATTTCGGCGCGATGGAGAACAAGGGACTCAATATATTCAATTCGCGTTACGTCCTGGCCGACGAGGATACCGCGACGGACATCGACTTCGACAATATCGCCGGAGTCGTGGCCCATGAATATTTCCACAACTGGTCGGGTGACCGGGTCACCTGTCGCGACTGGTTCCAGCTAAGCCTGAAGGAAGGCTTCACCGTCTTCCGCGACCAGAGTTTCTCGGGCGACATGGGGTCGAAGGCGGTCAAGCGGATCGAAGATGTCCGCCTGCTCCGCGCGGCGCAATTCCCCGAGGACAGCGGGCCGCTGGCGCATCCGGTCCGGCCGGAATCCTACATGGAGATCACCAACTTCTACACCGCGACGGTCTACAACAAGGGCGCGGAAGTCATCCGCATGATGCGGACGATCCTGGGTGAGGAGGCGTTCCGCAAGGGCAGCGATCTCTATTTCTCCCGCCATGACGGCCAGGCCGTGACCTGCGAAGATTTCGTCGCCGCGATGGAGGATGCCAGCGGGGTCGACCTGAAGCAGTTCCGCCTGTGGTACAGCCAGGCGGGAACGCCTGCCGTCGCCGCGACTCTTGAGCATGACCCGTCCTCGGCCTCCGCAACCCTGCATCTCTCGCAGTCGATCCCCGAGACGCCGGGGCAATCGAACAAGCTGCCGATGGTGCTGCCGTTGAAGACCTCGCTGATCGGCCGCGACAGTGGTGAGACGATCGGCGAGGAGCGGCTTATCCTGCTGGACCAGGCGGAACAGAGCATTTCCTTCTTCGACATCGGCGAGCCGCCACTATTATCGATCAATCGGGACTTCTCGACCCCCGTGCTGCTCCAGGTTGATCGCCGGCCGGGCGAGCTGGAACGGCTGGCAGAAGTCGATTCCAATCCCTTCGCCCGCTACGAGGCGAGCCAGGAGCTGATGTACCGCGCACTGATCGAAGCTACGCGCGGTGGTCAGGCCGATCCCGCCCCGGTGATCGCGGCGATGCGTGGAACGCTACGTTCCAATGCACTCGATCCGGCGTTCAAGGGCGAGGCACTGGCCCTGCCGAGCGAAGGGCTGATCGGGGACCGGATGGAACTGGTCGACCCGGATGCGATCCACCGCAGCCGCGAAGCGCTGCGCCAGGCGGTCGGCGTCGAACTTGCAACCGAACTGGCCCAGGCCCAGGCCGGCGGCGCGTCCGGTTCCGACCTGTCGCCCGCAGCCAAGGGCATCCGCAAGCTGAAGTCGGTGGCGCTTTCGTTGCTCGCTGCAGGCGATATCGAGCGCGGCGCAACGTTGGCCAAGGCGCAATATGACGCCGCCGACAATATGACCGATCGCCAAGGCGCCTTGATGGTGTTGACCAGCCTCGACGCGCCGGAGCGCGAAGCAGTATTCGCGAGCTTCTATGAACGGTACCGCGAAGACAGCCTGGTGCTCGACAAATGGTTTGCGTTGCAGGCCGCGTCGCAGCGGCCGGACACGATCGACGTGGTCGAGTCCCTCGCCCGCCACGCCGACTTCAGCATCCGAAATCCCAATCGGTGGCGGGCTTTGGTCAGCAATTTCGCCGCCAACCAATGGGCGTTTCACCATGGTTCTGGCCGCGGCTACCGTTTTGTCGCGGACATGATCCTGGAGGTCGACAGGCTCAATCCGCAGGTCGCCGCGCGGCAGGTGCCATCGCTTGGCCGCTGGCGCCGGTTCGAGGCCAATCGGGCCGCGCTGATGCGCGCCGAACTGGAACGGATCGTCAGGACTCCAGGACTATCGAAGGACGTGTTCGAGCAGGTTTCGAAGAGCCTCGTCTAGATCCCGTCAGTTGCTGCCCACCCATTGCGCGACTTCCATCGCGACCCGGTTGGCCGCCACGTTGATCGCGGGAGCCACCGACGACGCGGACCCGTCGGCGGGTTCTTTCGCCTCGAAGCGGCGGGTCACGACGGCGGTGCCGCCGGCACGCGCCATGGCTGCATCATAGCGAACCACGACCATTCCTTCCTGAGCGTCGTAGCCGAAGCGGGACAAATTGCCGGTTATCGTGATGCCGGGATCCAGACTGGCCTGGTTCGGGTCAAGCACGACGCGATTGGTCATCCTGGTGACCGTTTCGGCCAGCAAGTCCTGGAACAGCCGGTCGGGGATATCCACCCAGGTCAGGTTTTCGACATAGGCGATGGCGATCGGGCCCGAATGAACCGGCATGCGGGTGGTGCGCACTTCCTTCGGTATGACCGGAACGGCAATCGTCACGGCTTCGCCGGGACCGGCGGTCCGGGCGATGCTTTCCGGAGCAGTTGCCTGGGGCGTCAAGGTGAGCAGCCAGGGCGGAGCCTTGCCTCCACCACCCAGCAGGCCGCCCATGCAGGCGCCGAGGCTCAAGGCCAGCGCGACGGAAGCAGTAACGCGCAACGTTCGGCTCATTGTTTCTTCCCCGGCTTGTAATCGGGCAGCTTCTCAGGGCCCAGTGCACCGCCAACTCCCTCTTCCTCGAGCCGTTCGGAAAAGCTCCGGAGGGAGGTCGACAATTCCCGAAGGTCGCGAACCAGATGATTGACCTCCGGTAGCGTATTCTTGCTGAAATTCTGCACACCAGGCCTGGCGTCAGCCACCATTGAGTCAAGATTCTCGGCCGAGCGCTGAACGGACGCGATCGCCTTCCGAAGATCTTCGGCCGCCGGTTTGCCCTGTTCGTTGACCAGACGGTTGGTGCTGTCGGCCAGGAGGCCGACGCGCTGTGCCGTCACCCCTGCCTGCCGCGCGGCAATGCGGGCATCGGCGATGGCATCCGCCAGGTCCGGTGCGCGGGCTGCCAGGACATCGGTGGTCGTCTTAACATTCTCCAGAATATCGGAGATCGAGTTCTGGTTACGATCACTGAGCAGCTCGGTCAGTCGCTCGGTCAGCCGCTGGATGCGATCGATCAGTTCCGGCGCGGAGTTCAGCAAAGCGCCAAGACCGCCGGAACTGGCCGGAATCACCGGGCAGCCCTGGGGCCCCGCCTGGGTAAGCGCCTGAGCTCCCTTGACCGCCCCTTCCAGCGCGATTTCGCTGACACCGGTAAAGCCGACGCCCTTGATCTGCGCGGTCGTGCCTTGAAGGATTGGGGTCTCGGCACTGACCTGCACCCTAATCCAGACGAATTCAGGCCGGTCGGGCAGCAAGCTGATCTTCTCGATCTGGCCGACCGGGACACCCTGGAAGTTGACCGACGACCCCTTGTTGAGGCCGCTCACATTCTGGCTGAAGTAAATGTCGAAGCATTTGGTCGCCTTGTTGGACAGGCCGGCCAGCCAGACGACGAAGATGAGCAGGCCCGCAAGCAGGGCCAAGGTAACAGTGCCGACCAGGATATGGTTCGAACGCGTTTCCATCGGCCTAATGCCCCTTCAAACCGGCGGAGGCCGCGCGCCCGCGTGGCCCGTTAAAATATTCTTGAATCCAAGGATGGTCCAAGGCGAGCAATTCTTCAATCGTCCCGATCGCCACCACCCTTTGATCGGCGAGCACGGCGACCCGGTCGCAGATCGCCCATAACGTATCGAGATCGTGGGTGATGAGGAAGACGGTGAGTTCCAGCCGCTTTTGCAGCGCCTCGATCAGCTCGTCGAAACCCGCGGCTCCGATCGGATCGAGACCCGCCGTCGGCTCGTCGAGGAAAAGCAGCTCGGGATCGAGCGCCAGCGCGCGCGCCAGTCCCGCGCGCTTGCGCATGCCGCCCGACAGTTCCGAGGGATATTTGGGCCCCGCATTGGATGGAAGGCCCGACATGGCGATCTTGAAGCTGGCGATCTCGTCGAGCAGCGGCGGCTTCAGATAAGGAAAATATTCGCGGATCGGCACCTCGACATTTTCGGCCACGGTCAAGGTCGAGAAGAGCGCACCGTTCTGGAACAGGACGCCCCAGCGACGGCGAATATTCTTCGCCTCGTCCTCCTCTCGCCCGATCATATTTTCCCCGAGCACGCGGATCTCGCCGGCGTCCGGCGTCTGCAGGCCGATGATCGATCGCATCAGGACTGACTTGCCGGTGCCGGATCCTCCGACAACGCCAATGATCTCGCCGCGGCGGACATCGAGGTCGAGGTCCTCGTGAATAATCTGATCGCCGAAACTGTTCTTCAAGCCCCGGACCGTGATGATCGTCTCGCCGCCCCTCATATCCAGCCGATCTGCGAGAAGAAGACGGCGAACACGGCGTCGATGACGATCACCAGGAAGATCGCCTGCACCACCGCGTTGGTGGTACGTGTCCCGACCTCTTCCGAATTGCCCTGGACCAGCATTCCCTGGAAGCAGCCGGTAAGGCCGATGATGAAGCCGAATACCGGCGCCTTGGTAAGCCCGACCCACAAGTCACGCATCGGCACCACTTCCTGGAGCCGGTCGATATAGGTGAGCGGAGGAATGCCGAGATCCGCCCAGACGTAAATGCCACCGCCAACCATCGTGATGACCATCGAATAGAAGGCCAACAACGGCATCATGATGACCGCCGCGATCATGCGCGGGATGACCAGCGCCTCGATCGGCGAAACGCCGATCGTCCGCATGGCGTCGATTTCCTCGGTGATCTTCATCGTTCCGAGCTGGGCCGCGAACGCCGAACCCGACCGGCCGGCGACCATGATCGCGGTCATCAACGTGCCAAGCTCGCGGACCGTGATGCGGCCGATGAGGTTGATCGTGTAGATTTCCGCGCCGAACTGCTCGAGCTGTACAGCCCCTTGCTGGCCGATCACGATTCCGATCAGGAAGCTCATCAGGCCAATGATTCCAAGCGCGCGCACGCCGACCAGGTCGAACTTCTGAATCACCGCGTTCATGCGGAAGCGCCTGGGGTGCCGGGCGATGTCGTAAAACCCGACCAGGACCGCGCCGAGGAAGCCGACTAGTCCGGCAAGCGTCTTACCGGAGTCAATGACCCAATCGCCAAGCTCATCGAGCACGCGGAGATGGCCCGGCACTTCTTCCGGCCGAACTTCACAGGGGCCGTCATAATCGGGGATGCGCTTTAGCAGCGCCGCGACATCGTCCTTTGCGCCCACGACCTTGGCGCCCCGGTCGCGGACTGCACGGTAGATGACCCAGGCGCCGACCGTGTCGACCTTTTCCACGCCGCTGAGATCGATCGTCAGCGGGTCGGGCAGCGCATCGATCTCACGCTGCGTCGAGGCGGCGCGCGAAATGGTGAGCGACCCGACGCAGCGATACGGCTGCCGTCCGGAATCGGGCTCGGCTGTGGTCGAGGGCGTCGCCATGGACGCGGAACCTGCTCGAAATCGCGGAAAGCGGCAAGTCCGGGCTCGCTTTGCCACTTTGTTGCCGCGGTTCATGCCCTATAGCGCCTGCACGATGACGAGCGTTTTGCCACCCAAGCCGCTGTTCGTGACGGTCGGGGATAATCCCGCCCGCGCCTTCGGCATGCCGGCGATGGAACGGGCGAACGCCCTGGCGGAAAAGGCGAAGCTGGAGTCCGCCAGCGAGGCGCGGCCGGGCCGCTCGACCCTTTACGCCGACCTAGACTGGACCTGGGATCCGGAGTGGCTGTCGGACATCAGTGATCGGCCGGGCGCCATTTTGTCAAAGAACGGCCACCCGGTACTGGCTCATGTGCCGGCGGACGGCGACCCCAAGGCCGTGTTGGCTGCGATGCTGTCGGGCGGCCGCTATGAAGGTGGCGCGCTCGAGCAGATCGATGCCGACAGCGCCGCCTTCAGCTATCGCAAGCTCAGGAAGCGCGACCGTCCGTTCGTGATGCGGCTCGACCCCGCGAACCCGGAGGCGGCCGAGCGTGCCGCCTATGATGCCAGCTACAAGGGCGTCACCGACATATTGACGCTCTACCTATGGCGCCGCCTCGCCTTTTACCTGACCCGCTGGGCGGCGAGGGCCGGCATGACGCCCAATATGGTGACGGCCGTCGGCGCGGCGCTGTGCGTTGCGGCCTTCTTCCTGTTCATGAATGCCTGGTACTGGACCGGCGTGCTGGCCGGTTTCGGCTTCATGATACTCGACACGGTCGACGGAAAACTGGCCCGGTGCACCGGTCAGTCGTCGAAATGGGGCAATCTCTTCGACCATGGCATAGATCTGGTCCACCCGCCCTTCTGGTGGTGGGCCTGGGCCGAGGGACTGAATGCTTATGGCCGGCCGTTCGAGCGGGTCTATGAACTGCTGATCGTTGGCGCGATCATCTTCGGCTACGTCGTCCAGCGCGTCATCGAGGGCATTTTCGTTCGCCGCTACGGCATGCATATCCATGTCTGGGGGCAGGTCGACAGCCGCTTCCGGCTGATCACCGCGCGGCGCAACCCGAACATGGTGATCCTGGTCTTCTGCCTGGCGCTCGGCCTTCCGGACCTCGGTATCGAGCTGGTCGCGCTGTGGACGATCCTTTCGCTGATCTTCCATGCCGTTCGACTTGCGCAGGCGAACGCACGGCGCGATCGCGGCCAACCGGTGACCAGCTGGCTCGAATGAGCTGGACCGCGATCCTTCTCGCCGGGTCGCGGCCCGGCACCGATCCCTTCGCCGCCCAATATGGAACTGACTTGAAGGCGTTGATTCCAGTCGGTGGCGTGCCGATGGTGATGCGGCCGGTGACGGCGCTGCTTCAATCGCCAGAGATCGCGCGGGTACATGTGCTTGCGCAGCAGCCAGGCCGGATTGCCGAGGTGCTTCCGGCCGACGAGCGACTGACCATTGAGCCCAGCAAGGGGACGATTGCCGCGACCCTGGAAGAAATCCTGGCCGATCCGAAAACCTGTTTCCCGTTGCTGGTTACCACCGCAGACCACGCCCTGCTCGACAAGGCGATGATTGCCGACTTCTGCGCCAAGGCAGAAGGGGCGGACCTTGCAATCGGCCTGGTTGAGCGCCGTCCGCTCCTCTCGCGACTGCCCGCTACGCAGCGCACCTGGCTGCGGTTCCGCGGCGGAGCCTATTCGGGTGCCAACCTATTCGCCTTTAGCAGCAGCCGGGCCGCCAGGGCGGTGGCGCTGTGGCGGTCCGTCGAACAGGACCGCAAGAAAGGGTGGCGGATGATTGCTGCGTTGGGACCAGCGCTATTGCTCGGCGCGGTTCTTCGCATCCGGACGCTCGATCAAACGTTGGAAAGTGTCGGAAAGCGGCTCGGCCTTGTCATTCGCAAGGTCGAGCTAAGCAACCCGCTGGCAGCGGTCGACGTGGACAAGCCCGCCGATCACCTGCTGGTTACGGCCATCATCGAAGGGCGCGCATGACCGATTTCGCCATCTACGACATGGACCGGACGGTGACGCAAAGGGCAACCTTTACGCCGTTCCTGATCCACTGCGCTTTGCGGCGGGCGCCCTGGCGCCTGGTGCTGCTTCCGTTCGTGATCGCTTCAATGCTGGCTTATGTCCTGAAGTTCATCGATCGGGGCCGCCTCAAGGAAATCAACCACCGCCTGCTGATCGGGCACAAGCGGCATCCGCACGAATTGAAGCCCCTGATCGAAACCTTTGCGGAGAAGATGCTGGCCAGCAACGTCCGGCCCGGTGCCCGCGCAGCGATCGCCCACGATAAATCCGAAGGGCGCCGCGTAGTCATGGCCACCGCCAGCTACCGCTTCTACGCCCGCGAAATCGCCGAACGCCTGGGCTTTGACGATTGCATCGGCACCAATTCGATCCTGGGCCTGGATGAGCGGGTTCATGCCAAGATCGACGGGCAAAATTGCTACGGCCCAGCCAAGCTCAAGATGGTCAAGGAGTGGCTTGCTTCAAGCGGGCTGGAGCGCGGGCATGTGCGCTTCTATTCGGACCATGCCAGCGACAAGCCTGTATTCGAGTGGGCCGACGAGCCGGTTGCGGTCAACCCGCACGACCGCCTCCAGCGCCTCGCCAGCGAACGTGGCTGGCGGCAGGAAGACTGGGGCTAGACTGCCCTCAGTGCATTCTCGAAGTCGGCAATCAGGTCCTCCGCCTTCTCGACGCCGATCGAGATACGCACAAGATTGTCGCTGATGCCGAGCGCCGCCTTGCGCTCGTCGGGAACCGACAAATGCGTCATCGCCGCGGGTGCCGAGGCCAGGGTCTCGGTGCCGCCGAGGCTGACGGCCAGCTTGGCGATCTTCAGCGAATCCAGGAAGGCGAAGGCCTCCCGCTCGCCGCCCTTCAGGTAAAGCGAGAAGGTCGAGCCCGCGCCGGTGCAATGCCGATTGTAGATGTCGGCCTGGCGCGATCCTTCCTCGAGGAAGCCGAGATAGCCGACCGTCTCAACCTTGGGATGGTCGCGAAGGTAGTTGCAGACCGTTTCGGCACTCTCGCCGGCGCGCGTCATGCGCAGTTCCAATGTCTCGAGGCTGCGCATCAGCATCCATGCGGTGTTGGGATCGCAGATGCCGCCCATGGTGTTGCGCATGAGGCGAACCTTGTCGAGCAGCGCCCGCTTGCCGACCAGGCCGCCGGCAACCAGATCGCTGTGGCCGCCGGCATATTTGGTCAGGCTGTAGACACTGATGTCGGCTCCATCGGCCAGCGGCTTGGCCCACAGCGGGCCGAGGAACGTATTGTCGATTGCGATCGGCGGCAGTTCGGCCTGATCACCGAACGCCGCGGCGCGTGACGCAGCGACCGCTTCGACATCGACCAGCGCGTTGGTCGGGTTGGCCGGGCTTTCGAGGTAGATCATCGCAACCCGGCCGATTGCCTTCGCGCGGGCCATGACCTCGTCCAGCTCTTCGCGCGTCGCGCCGGCCGGGAAGTCGATATAGTGAACGCCGAACTGCGGCAGGATCTTGTTGATGATCGATTCCGTCGCGGCGTAGAGCGGGCCGGAATGGATCACGACGTCGCCGGGGCGGACGAACGCCAGGAGCAGGGTCGCGATCGCGGTCATGCCGCTGGAGAAGGTCAGCGCCGCCTCCGCGTCCTCCCACAGCTTCAGCCGGTCCTCGAGGATTTCCTGGTTCGGGCCGTTGAAGCGCGAATAGACGAGGCCCTCGGCCCTTCCTCCCGAGCCGAATTTGTTGGTGATGCCTTCGAAGAAGCGCTTCCCGTCGGCAGCCTTGTCGAACACGAAGGTCGAGGTGAGGAAAATCGGCGGCTTCAACGAGCCTTCGGAGAGGGCCGGATCGAAGCCGTAGCCCATCATCAGGGTCGACGCGTCGAGCTTGTGATTGCCGATATGGGTTTCGACATCCTTGGGGCGGCGGCTTGCGGTCACTTGAAATTCTCCTCGGGCCGCGCCTTAGCCCTTGCCGGAGAGCCGCGCTAGCTGGCCAGCCCAATCAAACTCAGCTGTCTTCCATAAGCCGGCTCGATACGGTGCGTGGCGCGGCGGTAGCTGTAATAGCGGTCCTCCAACGCATAGGTATCGAGCCCCAATGCCTCGATGCGCCGTACGCCGGTGGCTGCAAGCCGCGCGACAATATAGGCTTCAAGGTCGAAGTGGGGCTTGCCCACGGGGCCTTCACCCAGGAACCGTTCATTGTCCGGATCATCGGCAAGCAACCTGTCGGCAAAGCCCTGGTCCACTTCATAGCTTGCCTTGGCAATGCATGGTCCAACCGCGGCGGCGATCCGCTCGATCTTCGCTCCCAGCGAGATCATCAGCGCAATGGCCTGATCGGTCACGCCTGCAGTCGCACCTCTCCAGCCGGCATGGGCCGCACCCACGATGCCGGCCTCCACATCCGCGAGGAGCACCGGCGCACAGTCGGCGGTCACCACGCCCAGCAACAGGCCGGGCCGGTCGGTAACCAGCGCATCGGCCCGCGGCCGTTCGGCATCTGGAGCGGCATCGTTGACGATCACGGCCGTTGCCGAATGAATCTGATGGACGCTGGCAAGCGGAGCGCCGGGAATGACGGCATCGGCGGCCAGGCGGCGGTTGGTCTCGACCGCATGCAGATCGTCCCCGCTGCCCAGTCCGCAATTGAGTCCGGC
The DNA here is from genome assembly GCA_045811425.1 of Sphingomicrobium sp. Taxonomy (GTDB): domain Bacteria; phylum Pseudomonadota; class Alphaproteobacteria; order Sphingomonadales; family Sphingomonadaceae; genus Sphingomicrobium. Next base: position 24,404 of record JBJMUA010000063.1, read on the forward strand.
GACCGGACCTTTCGATACGCCGCCCCCGCGACCGAAAAATCCGTGCGGGACGCTCTCGAGCAGTCCCGAACGGACAATGTCGAGGTTCACAGCTTGAGCCTCATGACGATGTCCTCGTCGGCATGGTTCCCGACCATGAAGGCGTAGGTACCTTCCGGCTCGAAGTCATATTTCTCGTAGAAGCGCCGGGCTCGGTGATTTTCGGTGAAGACCGACAGGTAAAGATTGTCGGCACCCAGGTCGCGGGCGCGCTCGATCACCCACTGGATCAGCGCGTCGGCGACGCCTTGCCCTTTCACCTCCTCCACCACATAGAGCTGGCGGAGCTCGGCGGCTTCACCGCGCGGCTCGAACGGCAGGTGCGGAGGGCCGAGCTTCACATATCCGACCAGCTTCCCGTCCTGCTCGGCGACACAGACCTCGAACGCCGGATCGCTGAGCTCCTTGTCCCAATTCTCCGGCGAGTGATTCTGCAGGAATATCTCGAGGTCGTCGGGCTGGTAGAGATGACCGAAAGTCTGGGTGAAGGTGTGCGCCCCGAGCTCGGCCAGCGTTTCGGCATCGTCCGCGGTTGCCAGGCGGTAGCCGATCGTCATGATTCGAGCCCGGCCACCTCTGGCCAGTCCATGCCGGTTAGTGCGATTACCTTGAACAAGCGCCCCATTTGCCCCTCGTCACAAAGCCGCCGACGGGCGGCCGATATGCTTTCCGTATCCGCTGGATTCTTGGCCGCCAAGGCCATTGCGCGTGCGCCGATGCCAAGCGTCTCCAGCCAAGTGCCCTGGCTGGTGACACGGCTCGCCTTGGCCCCAGCCCGCCGCGCCGCTTCGGCCAGCGCGCCAAAATCGACGTGGGCGGTCAAGTCCTGCTCGCCGGGGTGATCGAGGACATGGGCATGTTTGTGCGCGCGAACGGCCTGCAGCGTCTCGCCCTGTTCGCCGCCGGCATAGCCGTAGTCGACCAGGATTGCCGCGCCCCCATGGGCAGCGAGGCGCCTGCCCAATAATTCCGCCATTTCGTCGCGAGCCGGCGACTGCTCCACGATTGCGCCATCGCGGTCGAACGCGAATCCGCCGGCAGCGCGAATGACGCGGCGCTCGAGGCCATCGACGAATTGCCGGACCGGCAGCGCGTCGAAAAACTCATTGGCAGCCAACAAGACGGGCGCTTCCGGCAGGGTGGCGATGTCGTCATGGAATCGGGCTTCCGGCAACAGTTCGGCCTGGGTCTCACGCAGCGCTGGACTGGTCTCGACCAGATGCACCTCGCCTGCGAAGCCCGCACGACGCATTACGCGCAGCGCATCATTGGCGAGCGTCCCGCGGCCAGGGCCCAGCTCCGAGTAATAGGCGTCGGCGGGCTGGCCCGCGCGCACCCAGACGTCGGCAAGGGCCGCGCCAATCAGCTCGCCGAACATCTGGTGGATTTCCGGCGCGGTGGTGAAATCGCCGCCCGCGCCGAGCGGGTCGCGGGTGGCGTAATAATATGAGTTGCAGGCCTCCATATAGGCCTCGACGCTGAGCGGGCCTTCGCTGCGGATACGCTCCGCAAGCGCCCGCCCGAGCGGGGTCACGCCACGCTGGCCGAGCCCGCCGTTGGCTCGACCCGCTCGCGGCGCTTCTTCGCGGTCGCCATCAGGTAAAGGCCGCCGAGGATCATCGGCACGGTAAGCCACTGTCCCATGTGGAGGCCGGTCTTAGCCGCGAAATCCGCCAACTGGCTATCGGGCTCCCGAATGAACTCAACGCCGAAGCGGAACACGCCGTAGAAGAAGATGAAGGCGCCAACGAGCTTGCCCGGCTCATAACGAGCCTTGGTCCGCCAGAACATGAGCCACAGGATGGCGAACAGCAGCAGGCCCTCGAGCCCCGCCTCGTAAAGCTGGCTGGGGTGGCGCGGCGGACCCAGCGCTGGGCCATAGGCGGTGGCTTCGACAAAGCGAACCGCCCAGGGCACGTTCGTAGGGGCGCCCCACAATTCCTGGTTCACGAAGTTGGCCAGCCGGCCGAAGAACAGCCCGAACGGCACGCAGCAGGCGACATAGTCATGGAGGCGAAGCCACTGCAGCTTCTCCTTCCACGCGAGGTAAAGGATACCGACCGAGGTGCCGATCACCCCGCCATGGAAGCTCATGCCGCCATCCCAGAGCTTCAGAATGGCAAGCGGATTATCGATATAATAGGGCAGGTTGTAGAACAGCACATAACCGATCCGGCCGCCCAGGATGATGCCCAGGGCCGCATAGAAGACCAGGTCGTCCGCATGGCGGCGAGCCATCGGCGCGCCGGGCTGGTTCAATAGTTTCAGCAGGTACCAATAGCCGATGAAGATTCCGGCCAGGTAGGCAAGGCTGTACCACCTCAGCTGGAAGAAGCCGAGGTCGAGCGCAATCGGATTGAGACCAAGGTCGGGGAAGGCAATCGCGGTGGAACTGGCGACTGTCGCTGCAATCAAACTCATGCTCTGCTCCCGGGGCTTCCCCTCTTCGTTGCCGCCTCATAGGGTGAGGTTGATAAAACGCCAAGGAGAGACGGATGGCCCTGAGCGAGCTCGACCGGAAGTTTGACGCGGTGCTGGCCGCGGTCACCGGTCCGAATGGGCGGGTTATCCTCGATCGCGACGAGCAGGGCCAAACCATCGTCGCCAACTTTCCGCCAACACTGCCCATGTTCTTCAAGACCTTTTGCGCCCTTTACGCCGATGTCGAAGCCGTGATTGCCGGGGACGAGCGCCTGACATTCGGCCAGCTCGACACCCTGTCGGACCAGATGGCGCGCGGACTGGCTCACCGCGGCATCGGCAAGGGCGATCGGGTCGGGATTGCTATGCGAAACTGCCCCGCCTGGATCCTGTCCTACATGGCCGTGGTGAAAGCGGGTGCGGTCGCGACCCTGCTCAACGGCTGGTGGCAGCCCGAAGAGCTGGAGCATGCACTGCAGCTGACCGAACCGAAGCTAGTGCTGGCCGATGCTCCGCGCGCGGAGCGGATTGCAGCGACCTGCGCGACCTGTTCGGTCGACGCGGTCGCCATCGACAAGCGATGCCCGGAAGCATTCCTCGAGCTCATCGCGGCAGGCGCCGGCGACATCAGCTTGCCTGAAGTCTCGCCGGACGACGATGCCACCATCCTGTTCACGTCCGGATCGACCGGCGAAGCCAAGGGCGCGTTATCGACCCATCGCGCCGTCACGACCGGAGTTTACGCCTATTCCACCTCACTGATGGTGTTGCGCGGCATTTTGGAATCCGAAGGCAGGCCCCCGCCCAATCCACTCAAGACCCTGGTCGTCGTGCCGTTGTTCCATGTCACGGGCGAAGTGCCGGTGATGCTCAACAGCTTCGTCATTTGCCGTGGGATGGTGCTGATGCCCAAGTGGGATGCGGGCGAGGCGCTGCGGCTGATCGAAAAGGAGCGGATTACCTATTTCGTCGGCGTGCCGACGATGAGCCTGGAGCTGATGAACCATCCGGACCGCGGTAATTACGACCTGTCGACACTGACCGACATCGCGGCCGGCGGCGCGCCGCGACCCGTTTCGCATGTCGATCGCCTGCGCAATGCCTTTCCCGCGGCCCAGCCCGCGCTTGGCTATGGCCTGACCGAGACCAATGCGGTGGGCTGCGGCAATTTCTGGGACAATTACGCGGCCAAGCCGGCATCGACCGGCCGGGCGCAGGTCCCGTTCGTCGAGCTGGCCATTCTCGGCGAGGGCGACAAGCATTTGCCCGCCAATCAGCGCGGCGAAATCGCGATCCGCTCGGCGGCCAACATCAAATGCTATTGGCGCAACCCCGAGGCGACTGCACAGGCTTTTACCGCCGATGGTTACTTGCGGACCGGCGATGTCGGGTACCTCGATGAGGAAGGCTATCTGTTCATCGTCGACCGGAAAAAGGACATCATTATCCGCGGTGGCGAGAATATCTCCGCCGCCGAGGTCGAAGCAGCCCTCTATAGCTCCGAAGGCATTGCGGAGGCCGCGGTGTTCGCTGCGCCCGACGAGCGGCTGGGCGAGGTACCGGTCGCCGTCCTCCATCGCCGGGGCGGGAGCAGCATCACCGAGGAAGAGCTGCGTGCTTTTCTTGAGGGGCGGCTGGCGGCGTTCAAGATTCCGGCGGCCATGATCTTTTCCGACGACCCCCTGCCCCGACTCGGCACCGGCAAGATCGATCGGGTCGTGCTCAAACAGCAGTACGCCGGCTAGCCGATGAAGCTGCCAGCGGTCTCCCGCCGCACTCTGCTCGTTGGTGGAGGCGCGGGCATTGGACTGGTCGTTGCGTTCCTGGCCTGGCCGAAGCGGGAAGGCAGCCCGCTCCGGCCTGGTTTGAAAGAGCCGGCGTTCGGACCATTTCTCCGCATCGGAACGGACGGCAGGGTCACGCTTGCGGTGCCCCAGGTCGAGACCGGCCAGGGCATCTGGACGGGGCTGGCGCAAATCGCCGCCGATGAGCTCGGCGCGGCCTGGGAGACTATGAGTGTCGAGCCCGCCCCGCACGGCAACCCCTACGCCAACAGCCTGATCGCCCATAACTATGGCGTTACGACGCGTATCACGGCGGGCTCCAGCTCGGTCCGCGCGTTCGAGCAGCCATTGCGCGAAGCCGCGGCCGTAGCACGCGCCATGCTCTGCAAGGCTGCCGCGGACCGCTGGGGCGTCAGCGCCGCAGAATGCGACACGGAGGGCGGCTTCATTGTCCATGAAAGCAAGCGGCTAGCCTTCGGCGATGTGTCGGCCGACGCAGCCGGCCTCAGGGCGCCCGACATGCCGCAACCAAGAGCGGTTGGTGCCGGCAAGCTGGCCGGACAGCCGCTGCCCCGGCTCGACCTGCCGGCCAAGTCGGATGGCAGCATGCGCTTTGCATCGGACGTGAGGCTGCCAAGAATGATCTTTGCCTCGGTCCGGATGGCACCCCCCGATGGCAGGCTCACCGGTTTTTCGCGCGAAGGCGCAAAAGTTCAACAGGGGCTGATTGACCTGGTCGTCCACGACCGATGGTTGGCGGCGCTGGGCGAAACCTGGTGGGCGGCCGACCATGCGCTGACCCGCGCTGGCCCTCGTTTCACCGGCCCGGAAGCTGGCGACATCGATGCGGCGCTTGCCGACGCCCTGCGGGCAGGCAAGGCCGACCGACTGTTCGAACGGGGCGACTATGCGGCCGAGACCAAAGGCTCGTCCCCTCTGGCTGCAACCTATTCGATCGCATCGACGCCACATCGCTCGCTCGAAGCGCCAGCCGCCGTTGCCCGCTTTACGGGCGACAGGCTTGAGGTGTGGGCCGGAACCCAGATTCCCGACCTGGCGCGCACCGTGGCTGCCAAGGCCGCCAACTTCGCCCAGGATGCGGTCACCATCTTTCCCATGCCGATCGGCGACGGGTCAGGCAGCGCGTTCGGCCTGGAGGCGATCCCGATCGCCGTCGAGCTGGCAAGACATGCCGGCCGGCCTGTCAGCCTGGCCTTGCCGCCGGCGGTGGCGCAGAACCAGGATGCGGTGCGCACGCCGATGCTCGCCCGAATGACTGCGCTGCCGGCGAGCGACGGGACGATTGCCGCCTGGAGCGCGAGGTTCGTGGGTATGCCGGGCCTTGAGGCATCGCTGGCAATAGCCCAGGGCAAGGCGCAGCCTCACTTCGCGCCCAAGAGCGCGGCGCCGCCCTATGGCATTCCCGCCATGCGCATTGATGCCATCGACGCTAAGCTGCCAATCCGCACTGGATATATGCGCGGTGGCGACGAGGCGATCACGACCTTCGCCACCGAAAGCTTTGTCGACGAGATGGCGCGGGCGATGCGAGCGGAGCCCCTCGCCTTTCGTATCGGCCTGCTGGGCGGGGCGCCCAGGCTGGCGCAGGCGATCATGACCGCCGCCAAGATCGGCGGCTGGGACGGCGGGGGACCCGGCAGTAACCTTGGCCTGTCCTGTGCCTCGCTCTTTGGCTCACACATCGGGCTGTTGGCCGAGGCCACCGTCGGCGCCAACCAACGGATCAAGGTCTCGCGGCTGGTCGCGGCGGTCGATGCGGGACGGATCGTCAATATTGGCCTGGTGCGCCAGCAGGTCGAAGGCGGATTGCTGTCGGCACTGGCGAGCGCGATGGTTCCCGAGCCCAGCTATGTGGCCGGCATGCCCAGGGCGGCGCCGATGCGTGGCCGTGGGTTTGAGCGACTGCACGAGGTCCCAAAGGTCGAGGTGGAAGTCATCCAAAGCGACGAGGAACCGGGCGGCATCAGCGGTCTTGGCATGGCCGTGCTTGCCCCGGCCGTCGCTAACGCGATTGCGGCCGGCACCGGCAAGCGCTTGCGCAATCTGCCATTCGATCCGATGGGCACTGCATGAACTCGCCAACGGACAGCGACGTCGGTGTATTGTTGATCAATCTCGGCACGCCCGACGCGCCGGAGCCGGCCGCCGTGCGCCGTTACCTCGCGGAGTTTCTTTCCGATCCGCGCGTGATCGAGATTCCCGGCCTTGTGTGGAAGCCCATCTTGTACGGCGTCATCCTCCGCACCCGTCCGGCCAAGTCGGCCGAGGCATATAAGGAGGTCTGGACGGATGAGGGGTCGCCGCTGATGGCCGTTTCCAAGCGTCAAGCAGCCAGGCTCCGCGAACGGCTTGGCGACACGATCTGCGTCGGCCTGGCGATGCGCTACGGGAAGCCTTCGATCAGAGACGCGCTGTCGCGCATGATCGATCATGGTTTCAAGCGCATCCTGCTGGCGCCGCTCTACCCCCAATATTGCGCGGCAACGACCGCAACGGCCCTCGATGCGGCCTTTGCGGAACTGGGCAAAATGCGCGAGCAGCCCGCCATTCGCACATTGCCGCCCTATTTTGACGACCCGCTCTATATCGGCGCCCTGAATGCCAGCATCGAGCGGCAACTTGCGGCGCTGGACTTCACGCCCCAGCGGCTGCTGCTGAGCTTTCACGGCATGCCCGAGCGTACGAGACAGCTCGGCGATCCCTACCATGATCATTGCCAGGAGACCGCGCGGCAACTGGCTGGGACACTCGACCTGCCGGTCGACGTGGCCTTCCAATCGCGCTTCGGCAAGGCGAAGTGGCTGGAGCCGGCGACGGACGTGACCCTGGCCGCATACCCCGGAAATGGCGTCACACGCATCGCCATCGCGGCGCCGGGCTTTTCCGCCGATTGCCTGGAGACATTGGAGGAACTCGGCATTCGGGGCCGCGTGACGTTCCTCCAGGCCGGCGGCACGCATTTCGCGCGGCTCGACTGCCTCAACGACAGCGATGAAGGGATGGCGATGCTCGACGCACTGGTGCGGCGCGAGCTTGCCGGATGGTGGCCTCGGGATTAACGCGGAATAACGGCAGGGATCAGGAGAAAGTCATGGCGCGAGTGGCGATCGTAACCGGCGGAACCCGCGGGATCGGCGAGGCGATCAGCATCGCCCTCAAGGACAAGGGAATGAAGGTCGCCGCCAATTATGCGGGCAACGACGAGCGCGCGCGCGAATTCTCCGAGAGGACCGGGATCCCGGCATTCAAGTGGGACGTCGCGGATTTCGATGCCTGCCAGGCTGGCGTCGCCCAAGTCGAGGCGCAACTCGGACCGGTCGATGTGCTGGTCAACAATGCCGGCATCACCCGCGACACGACGATGAAGCGGATGGACCATCAGAAGTGGCAGGAAGTGATCGATACCAACCTCGGCGGCTGTTTCAACATGGCCAAGGCGGTGTTCGAGGGCATGCAGGGCCGCGGCTATGGCCGGATCGTCAACATCGGCTCGATCAATGGCCAGGCAGGCCAATATGGCCAGGTCAACTATGCCGCGGCCAAATCAGGCATCCACGGCTTCACCAAGGCGCTGGCCCAGGAAGGCGCCAGGAACAACGTCACCGTCAACGCGATCGCGCCGGGCTATATCGACACGGACATGGTCGCCGCGGTTCCCCCCGAGGTGCTGGCCAAGATCGTCGCAAAAATCCCCGTCAACCGGCTCGGCAAGGCGGAGGAGATCGCCCGCGGGGTGGCCTTCCTGGTGGACGAGGACGGCGGCTTCATCACCGGATCCACGCTGTCGATCAACGGCGGCCAGCACATGTACTGATGGCCTTGGGTTCGCCGACAAAGCGGTCGGTGACCGTTGCCGGCCACGAGACCTCGATCAGCCTCGAGCCGATCTTCTGGGCCGCGCTGGAAGAGGCAGCGCGCGACGAGGGATTGCCGGTCAACGCCCTCATCGCACGGATCGACGTCGAACGGCTGGAGGCAGCAGGCGGCGCGCCCAACCTGACTTCCGCGATCCGCCAATGGCTATTTCTGCGTTAGCGCCCTCGTGAGGGCCGCGGCAAAGCTCGCGCCGCCATCGGGCGCGTGCTGGAGCCACAGCGCGGGCTCGATCAACTCCAGTTCGATGATCGCCAGTTCGCCTTCATTGTCGCGCACCATGTCGACCCGGGCGTAGGTCGCCTTCGCCGGCGCGGCCGCGAGGGCGATGTGCGCGAGGTCAATGGCTCCGGCAGGCGGCGCACAGGGAAGCTCGGTTCCACCCAAATGGGGCTGGACCCGATAATCGCCGGCCTTCGGCTTTTTTATGATCGAATGGCTGAACCGGCCGTCGAACAGCATGATCGAATATTCGCCTTCCGCGGCCACCGATCGAAGGAAGGGCTGGACCATCATGGCCTGACCGCGCGCTTCCAACGGGAGCAGGTCATTTGGACCGAGGCGATGCGTGCCATAAGCCGACGCCGACACCGGCGGCTTGATCACCAGCTCGTCGCCATATTCCGAGCGTGCTTGCTCCAGTGCGGCTTCGTCCAATGCCTCGGCCAGCCGCGTCGGAATGGTTGCCACGCCCTTGGTACCCAATTCCGCCAGATAGCGCTTGTCGCTGTTCCAACGGAGCAGCGGAACGGGATTTAATGTCGGCACAGCCTCCCGTTCCAGCCGGTCGAGCAAGGCGTGCCAGCGCGGCGGATCCTGGTGATAGCCCCAGGCGACGAGCGGCATGACCAGGTCGAATCCGGCAAGGTCGCCGGGCTCCGTCCAGGGGCGCGCCTCCACCGAGAAACCGGCGCGGAGCAGCACGGCGGCCTCGACCTCATAGGCCCAGTCCGATTCTTCCGGATAATCCGGAGCGGGAACGAAGATTGCAGCGCGCACTAGCGGGAAAGCAGGATCCGTGCCTGGCTGGCAATCTGGGCCAGCATCGGCGCGCTTACCGTGCCCGCCATCCGCGCCCGGTCGACCAAGCTCTTGAACTGGGCAATGCGCTTGGGATTGCGATCGACCCATCGCTCGACGCTTTCGTCCGGTTCCTCGCCCCGTGTGCGGCTCAGGAAATCGATCCGCAGCTGCTCGAAATCGCGGATCAGGCCGGCGGCCAGCAACCGCTCCCAATTGTCGTTAGGCGCGTAGCGGGCCACCTGTTGCTGCGCCCAGTCGATGCCAAGCACCTCGCCGAGTCGCGTATAGGCCCGCGTCACGGCGAGCTCGTCGAGTTCCTTGCGCGCTCCCAAGGCAGCGATGCCGAACACGCCGTCGAGTTCATAGAGGCGGATCAGACGGTCGACGACTTCCTTGCTTGCGCCGAGTTCGACCAGTTGCGCGCGCCGCGCCGCCGACTCCCCGCGCACCTCGGCGCGGATCAGCCCGGTTGCCTTGGCCGCCACCTTCTCAAGGCCCGGCCGCAGCATCTCGCAGACCTGCGCGACGCTGGTGTCGCCGGCCGCAGCGCGAATGACGTCCCCGATGTGCGAACGGACCGTCTTGGCGCACATGGAAAACAGGGCAATGCGCTGGAGTTCGGGCATTTTGGCGTGCTCGATCTTCTCCCACAGGCTGTCCAGGTCGAGCAGTCGCTCGGCCACGAGGAAGGCGACGATGACCTGTGGCAGGCCGACACCCTCTTCCTCGGTCATGTCGAGCGGCAGGCTCGGGCCAAGGCGATTGACCAGCCGGTTGGCGACCTTGGTGGCGATGATCTGATGGCGTAGCCGGTGAGCGCGGATAGCGCTGCCATGCTTTTTCTGCATCGGCTTCGGGAAGGCGGCCATCAGCTCGTCTTGCATGGTCGGATCGTCGGCCAGCTTCAGTTCCTCGGCCGCGTCCTGAAGGGTCATCTTCGACATCGACAGGATGACCGCCAGCTCAGGCCGGGTAAGTCCGCGCCCGTCAGCGCGCCGGCGGAGAAGGACATCACTGCTTTCAAGACCTTCGATCTTGCGGTCCAGCCGGCCCGATGCCTCGAGCATTTCGATCGATCGAACGAAGCCCGGAATCCCGGCCGGACCGCGCGATTCGGCAATCGACAGCGCCAGGGATTGCAGCCGGTTGTCCTCCAGCACCAGTTCGGCAACCTCGTCGGTCATTTCGGCCAGCAGCTTGTTGCGGGTATCCTCTTTCAGCCGGCCTTCGCGCATCTCCCGGTTCAAGGGGATCTTGATGTTGACCTCATTGTCCGAGCAGTCGACGCCCGCACTATTGTCGATGAAGTCCGTGTTGATCCGGCCGCCGTGCGTTGCGAACTCGATGCGCCCGGGCTGGTTGATCGCCAGGTTTGCGCCCTCCCCTATGACCTTGGCGCGAACGTCCCTGGCATCGACGCGGAGACTGTCGTTGGCGGGATCGCCCACCTGCGCATGGGTCTGGTGACTGGCCTTGATGTAGGTGCCGATCCCGCCGAACCACAACAGGTCGATCGGCGCCTTGAGGATGGCCGAGATCAGGGCGCCGGGATCGATGGTTGCTTCCTCGATCCCCAGCGCATTGCGGGCTTCCTTGGTGAGTTCGATCGATTTTAGGCTGCGCGGCACGATCATGCCGCCCTTCGACATCAGCTTCCGGTTATAATCCTCCCAGCTGGATCGCGGCAGTTCGAACATCCGCTTGCGCTCTTCCCAGCTCTTGGCCGGGTCGGGATCAGGGTCGATGAAAATGTGCCGATGATCGAAGGCCGCGATCAGCTTGAGCGCCTTCGACAAGAGCATGCCGTTGCCGAACACGTCGCCCGACATGTCGCCGCAGCCGGCGACCGTCACCGGGTCGGACTGCACGTCGACGCCCATTTCGAGGAAATGGCGCTGGACCGAGATCCACGCGCCCTTGGCGGTGATCCCCATCTCCTTGTGGTCGTAACCGTTCGAGCCCCCGCTCGCGAACGCGTCGCCGAGCCAGAAATTGCGCTCGAGCGCGATCGCATTGGCGACGTCTGAAAATGCCGCCGTGCCCTTGTCGGCAGCGACCACGAAATAGGGGTCGTCGCCGTCGTGGACGACCACGCCCTCGGGGTGGACGACCTTGTCGTTGACCAGATTGTCGGTGATCGACAGCAGCGAGCGGATGAAGATCCGGTAGCTTTCGGTGCCTTCGGCGAGCCACGCGTCGCGGTTGCTGATCGGCGGCAGCTGCTTGGGATAAAAGCCGCCCTTCGCGCCGGTCGGGACGATCACCGCATTCTTGACGATCTGCGCCTTCATCAGTCCGAGGA
>JBJMUA010000064.1:0-21316 GCA_045811425.1 Sphingomicrobium sp.
TCGGCGCGCGGCCGCTGGCGGCGTCGGCGCTGGGCATCAACTTGAACTTCGCGTTCAGCCTGATCTGCCTCGGCCTGGTCACCGCTTCGTCGCCGATGATGGCCACCGCGCTTGGCGCCCGCCTCCGATCCGCCCACCAGGTGCGGCGCACTTTCCGCCAGTCGTTCTGGATGGTCGGCACCGTGACCCTGCCGGTGTGGCTCATCCTGTGGAACTCCGAAGGCATCATCCGCGCGCTGGGGCAGGAGCCGGCGCTGGCCCGTGACGCGCAGACTTTCCTGCACGGCTACATGTGGTCGATGTTACCGTTCTTGCTGTTCCAGGCGATGCGCAACTTCGTCGCCGCCCTCGAACGCCCCGGCTGGGTGCTGGCGATCAGCCTGACCGGCATCGTGATGAATGCGCTGCTTAGTTACAGCCTGATCTTCGGCCGCTTCGGGCTGCCGGCGCTCGGGATTTTCGGCGGCGGACTGGGCAGCTCGATCGTCTGGACGCTGCTCGCAATGATGCTGGCGCTGGTCATCGTCACCGACCGCCAGTTCCGCCGCTATCATCTGTTCGGCCGCTTCTGGCGGCCCGACTGGCCGCGTTACCGCAGGCTGTGGAAACTCGGGCTGCCGATCGGGCTGGCGATGGGGTTCGAGGGCGGGGTGTTCAGCGCCGCCGCCTATCTGATGGGGCTGATCAACGCCGAATCGGTCGCTGCCCACGCCGTCGCGCTGCAGATCGCGGCGCTCTCTTTCATGGTTCCATGGGGCCTCAGCCAGGCGGCGACGGTCCGGGTCGGACTATTCCTCGGCCGCGGCGACAGTGCCGGAATCAAGCGCGCCGGCTGGACCGCTTGGGTGCTCGGCGTAGGGTTCATGGCGCTGATGGCGCTCTTGATCTGGTCGATCCCGCACCAGCTCATCACGCTGTTCCTCGACGACACTCCCGAAAACGCGCCGGTCATCGCTCTCGCCGTATCGTTCCTCGCCATCGCCGCCATCTTCCAGGTCGTCGACGGTGCGCAGGTGGTCGGCGCCGGGATGCTGCGCGGCCTCCACGACACGCGCACCCCGATGATCTTCACCTTCGTCGGCTACTGGGCGATCGGCATCGGCGTCGGCGCCTGGCTGGCATTCCGCCGCGGCTGGGCAGGGCAGGGCATCTGGACCGGCCTCGCCATCGGCCTGGCGATCGTCGCGGTGCTGATGATCTGGCGCTGGTCACGGCGGGAACGGCTCGGACTGACCCGCTTCTGAGATTTGCCGTCATAAGGGTGTTGACGGGTAGGATTGCTCGACCCATATGCGCGGCATCGCTGGCACTCCCGCTGTAGGAGTGCCAAGCGGCACCGTAATCATTTTTTGGAAGCAAAAGGGTCAAGCAACATGGGTTTTAGGCCGCTTCATGATCGTGTCCTCGTCCGCCGGGTCGAGGCCGAGGAAAAAACCGCGGGCGGGATCATCATCCCCGATTCCGCCAAGGAAAAGCCGCAGGAAGGCGAAGTCGTCGCCGTCGGATCGGGCGCTCGCGCCGACGACGGCAAGGTGACGCCGCTCGACGTCAAGGCGGGCGACAAGATCCTGTTCGGCAAATGGTCGGGCACCGAGGTCAAGATCTCGGGCGAAGACCTGATCATCATGAAGGAAAGCGACATCCTCGGGATCGTCGGCTGACCTTGCTGAAGGCGCGCGCAATGGTGCGCGTCTCCATGACTTTTGTGAACACAAGCATTGAAAGGGTAGCCAGATGGCAGCCAAGGACGTGAAATTCAGCCGCGACGCGCGTGAGCGCATTCTGCGCGGCGTCGATATTTTGGCCGATGCGGTCAAAGTGACTCTCGGGCCCAAGGGCCGCAACGTCGTGCTCGACAAGAGCTACGGCGCGCCGCGCATCACCAAGGACGGCGTCACCGTCGCCAAGGAAATCGAGCTCAAGGACAAGTTCGAGAATATGGGCGCGCAGATGCTGCGTGAAGTGGCGTCGAAGACCAACGACATCGCCGGCGACGGCACCACCACTGCCACCGTTCTCGCTCAGGCGATCGTCCGTGAAGGCATGAAGTCGGTCGCGGCCGGAATGAACCCGATGGACCTCAAGCGCGGCATCGATATCGCCGTCTCGAAGGTCGTCGAGGATTTGAAGAAGCGCTCGAAGCCGGTCGCCGGCTCGAACGAGATCAGCCAGGTCGGCGTCATCTCGGCCAACGGCGACACCGTCGTCGGCGAGAAGATCGCCGAAGCGATGGAGAAGGTCGGCAAGGAAGGCGTAATCACCGTCGAGGAGGCCAAGGGCCTCGAGTTCGAGCTCGACGTGGTCGAAGGCATGCAGTTCGACCGCGGCTATCTGTCGCCTTACTTCATCACCAATCCGGAGAAGATGTCGGTCGAGCTGACTGACCCCTACATCCTGATCCACGAGAAGAAGCTCAGCAACCTGCAGGCGATGCTCCCGATTTTGGAAGCGGTCGTCCAGTCGGGCCGTCCGCTGCTGATCATCGCCGAGGACATCGAGGGCGAGGCCCTGGCCACGCTGGTCGTCAACAAGCTTCGCGGCGGCCTCAAGGTTGCCGCGGTCAAGGCTCCCGGTTTCGGCGATCGCCGCAAGGCGATGCTCGAGGATATCGCCATCCTCACCGGCGGCGAGATGATCTCGGAGGATCTCGGCATCAAGCTGGAGAATGTCACGGTCGGCATGCTCGGCACCGCCAAGCGCGTCACTATCGACAAGGACAACACCACCCTGGTCGACGGCGCGGGCACGCATGAGGCGATCAAGGCTCGTACCGAGGCCATCCGCCAGCAGATCGAGAACACCACCAGCGACTATGACCGTGAGAAGCTCCAGGAGCGTCTCGCCAAGCTCGCCGGCGGCGTTGCCGTAATCAAGGTCGGCGGCGCGTCCGAGGTTGAGGTCAAGGAGCGCAAGGACCGCGTCGACGACGCGCTTCACGCCACACGCGCTGCAGTCGAAGAAGGCATCGTCCCTGGCGGCGGTACCGCGCTGCTTTATGCGACCAAGGCGCTCGAGGGCCTGAAGGGCGTCAACGACGACCAGACCCGCGGCATCGATATCGTCCGCAAGGCACTTTACTCGCCGGTCCGCCAGATTGCCCAGAATGCCGGGCATGACGGCGCGGTGATCTCGGGCAAGCTGCTCGAGGGCAAGGACGAGAAGCTCGGCTTCAACGCCCAGACCGAGGTCTATGAGGACCTGGTTGCGGCCGGCGTGATCGACCCGACCAAGGTCGTCCGCACCGCGCTCCAGGACGCCGCCTCGGTCGCGGGCCTGCTGATCACCACCGAAGCGGCGGTCAGCGAAATGCCCGAGGACAAGCCGGCGATGCCGATGGGCGGCGGCATGGGCGGCATGGGCGGAATGGATTTCTAAGCCCGATGCGGCCGGGGCTAGCGTGAGCTATTCCCGGACGTGCCTAGTCCGAGCTATTGGAAGGGGCGGTGCCATCCGGTGCCGCCCCTTCTTCGTTGGCCAGGTCGTTGAGCATGTCCTCGGCCTCGTCTAGCCGGTCGGATTCGGCGGCCGTCGGCGCCTGCGGCCGCTCCTCGCGATTGCAGGCGGCGGTCAGCAGCAACAATGTCGGCGCTATCCAGTTCATTCGATCGACGTACCACTTCGACCAATGATATAAAAAGGGCCGCCCGGTCGCCCGGACGGCCCTCATATTCGCCAGGCCGCATAGCGGCCCGAGCACGCAGCTTACTGAGCAGCGTTCTCGGCAGCGTCAGCAGCGTTATCGACCGCCTCGCCAGCGTTGTCGACGGCGTTCGCAGCAGCGTCGAGGCTGTTGTCAACGGCGTTATCGACCGCATTGACATCCTCTTCGACGGCGTTCTCGACCGGCACGTTCTCAACGGCGTTTTCGGTCTTGGTTTCGCACGCGGCAAGGCCGAGCGCGAGGACCGCAACGGTCAGTGCAACCTTCTTCATGATCGTTCCATTCCTTGCTTATGGGGACCTGCCCCCTTGCGGGAGCAGCTCCGGGCTCGGCCTCACGCAAGCGTCAGGCCAGCGGCCGGAAATATTCATGTTTCTCGAGTCACGCAATCGTCATTTGTTGCGGAGGCAAAAAGTTTCGGTTCCGGCACCTCTTTCATTGACGGATATAAAGACTTCCTTATATCCTTATCCCGTGACCCGGGACCTCAAACTGGCCGCGCTCTTCCAGGCGCTGGCCGATCCCACGCGGCTGCGCATCCTGTCGCTGCTGCGCTCGATGGAGCTGTCCGTCGGCGAATTGGCCCAGCTTCTGGTGCAAAGCCAGCCCCGCGTTTCACGGCATGTGCGGATCCTGTCCGACTCGGGGCTTATCGGCCGCCGCAAAGAGGGCAGCTGGGTCTATCTTCAATTGGCCGAGCCCCAGCGCACCAGGGCATTGTTCGAATTGAGCCGCGGCGTCGATCCCGACGCCGAGCAATTGTTCGCGTCCGACGCGGCGCGACTGGAAACGGTTCGCCACGACCGGGCCGAGGCGGCGCGGCGCTACTTCGAGGCCCATGCCGCGACGTGGGAAAGCGTGCGGGCGCTGCATGTCGCGGATACGGAAATCGAACGGGCGATCGCCTCGATGCTTGCCGATCGCCCGATCGGAGCGCTGCTCGATATCGGCACCGGCACCGGCCGGATGCTCGAACTGTTCGCGCCAAGGGCCGAGAGCGCGATCGGTATCGACCGCTCGTCGGAGATGCTGCGGCTGGCGCGCGTCAAACTGGAGGAGGCGGGGATCAGCGGCGCCAGCCTGCGCCAGGGCGACATGAATGCCCTGCCGCTGGCGGACCGCAGCGCCGACAGCATCATCCTTCACCAGGTACTCCATTATGCCCAGCAGCCGGGCTCTGCAATCGCCGAGGCGGCGCGCGTCCTCACTCCCGGCGGCCAGCTGCTGGTCATCGATTTTGCCCAGCACGACCGCGCCGAGCTGAAGGAGCAGGATGCGCATCTCCGTCTCGGCTTCGCCGATGACGCAATGCGCGGCTGGTTCGCGGCCTGTGGCATTGAGCTTGACCGCATCGAGCGTCTTGGCGGTGGCGAACTGACCGTCATCTTGTGGCGCGGGATCAATAGCGGCATCGCCCGCAGGGAGCGTCGAGCGGCATGAACCGGGAAAGCGAAATTGCGCTGAACGGCCATGCGCCGCTGTTCGCCGAGGTGAGGGGCGACATCGCCGTCAGCTTCGAATTCTTCCCGCCCAAGAGCGAGGCGATGGCGGAGACGCTGTGGAGCTCGATCGAAACCCTGGCGCCGTTGAACCCCCGCTTCGTGTCGGTCACCTATGGCGCCGGCGGCACAACGCGGGAGCGGACCCACGCCACGGTCGAGCGGATCGTCAAGGAAACCGACCTTACTCCCGCCGCACATTTGACCTGCGTCGGTGCGACGCGCGAAGAGATCGATTCCATTGCGCAAAGCTATTGGGACACCGGCGTGCGACACATCGTGGCGCTGCGCGGCGATCCGCCCGAACAGGGGCAGCCATATTCACCGCATCCGGGTGGCTATGCCAATGCGGCGGCGCTCGTCGCCGGCCTGAAGGCGATAGCACCCTTCGAAATCTCGGTCGCCGCTTACCCCGAAGTCCACCCGGATTCGGATTGCCCGGAAAGCGACCTCGACAATCTGTTGGCGAAGATCGATGCGGGTGCCGACCGCGCCATCACCCAATTCTTCTTCTCGGCCGACTGTTTCTTCCGCTTCCGCGACCGGGTTGCGGCAATTCGCCCGGGTATCGAGATCGTGCCGGGCATCCTGCCGGTGTCGAATGTAGCCACCACCCGTCGCTTTGCCGGTCAATGCGGCGCCGCCATCCCCACCTGGATGGACCGGCTGTTCGAGGGGTTGGATGAGCTTCCCGCGGCGCGGCAGCTGGTGGCGGCAACGGTGGCCGGCGAGCTGTGCGGCCAGCTTTATGCGGGCGGCGTGCGCCATTTCCACTTCTATACCTTGAACCGGGCCGAATTGGCCTACGCCATCTGTCACTTGCTGGGAGTACGCGCATGAGCGCCGGTGCAGAACTTCGCGCGGCGGCCGAGAGCCGCATCCTCGTCAAGGACGGGGCCTATGGGACGCTGATCCAGGCAGAGGGGCTGAAGGAAGGTGATTATCGTGGGGAGCTGGCGCTCAATCACGACCAGAAGGGCAATAACGACCTTCTGAACCTGACGCGGCCGGACATTGTCCGGAAGATCGCGACAAGCTTCGTCGCCGCTGGCGTAGACATTCTCGCCACCAATACCTTCAACGCCAACCGCATCAGCCAGAGCGACTATGGCGCCGAGCATCTGGTGCCGGATATCAACCGCGACGCGGCGCGGATCATCCGCGGGGTCGCGGACGAGGCCAGCGCGAAAAACGGCCGCCTCTGGGTCGCGGGCGCGATCGGGCCGACCAACAAGACCTTGTCGCTGTCACCCGACGTCAACGACCCCGGCTATCGCGAGGTCAGCTTTGACGAGGTCAAGACAGTCTACCGTGAGCAGATCGACGCGCTGGTCGAAGGGGGTATCGACTTCGTCCTGATCGAGACGGTGTTCGACACGTTGAACTGCAAGGCGGCGATCATGGCGGCGCTGGAGGCGGAGCAGGCGCTGGGCCGCGAGCTGCCGATCATGATCTCCATGACCTTGACCGACCTCAGCGGCCGCAACCTGTCCGGCCATACGGTCGAGGGATTTTGGGCCACCGTGCGCCATGCCCGGCCGCTGACGATCGGCCTCAATTGCTCGTTCGGCGCGGCCCAGCTTCGCCCGCACCTCGCGGCATTGGCCAAAAAGGCCGAAACCGTGGTGATGGCCTATCCCAATGCCGGCCTACCCAACGAACTGGGCTGCTATGACGAGGCCGCGGAGGAGACCGCGGCGCAGGTCCGCGAATGGCTCGATGCCGGGCTGGTCAACATCGTCGGCGGCTGCTGCGGCACGACGCCGGCGCACATCGCCGCCATCGCCGAGGCTGCCGATGGTGCCCGGCCACGCCAGATACCGGCAGCGGCGCACGACACGATGTTGTCCGGCCTTGAACCGATGGTGATCGCCGCGTGAATGACTTTACCAGCGCCGCCGCCGGCGCCCTTTTCGTCAACATCGGCGAGCGCACCAATGTCACCGGCTCCGCCAAGTTCAAGAAGCTGATCCTGGCCGGCGACTATGACGCGGCCGTCACGGTCGCGCGCGACCAGGTCGAGGCCGGGGCGCAGATCATCGACGTCAACATGGACGAGGCGCTGCTCGACGGTGAACTTGCCATGGCGACATTCCTCAAGCGACTGGCCGCCGAACCGGACATCGCCCGGGTGCCGGTGATGATCGACAGCAGCAAGTGGAGCGTGATCGAGGCCGGCCTGCAGTGCGTGTCGGGCAAGCCGATCGTCAACTCGATCAGCCTCAAGGAGGGCGAAGAACTATTCCTCAAGGCCGCCCGGCGGGTCCGCACTTATGGCGCCGCGGTGGTGGTGATGGCCTTCGACGAAACCGGGCAAGCCGATACCAGGCAGCGCAAGGTCGATATCTGCGAGCGGGCCTACAAGCTGCTGGTCGCCGACGGATTCCCGCCCGAAGACATCATTTTCGATCCCAATGTCTTCGCGGTCGCGACCGGCATCGACGAGCATCGCCGCTATGCGATCGACTTCATCGAAGCGGTTCGGGAGATTCGCATCCGATGCCCGCATGTCCATGTGTCGGGCGGCCTTAGCAATCTCAGCTTCTCCTTCCGCGGCAATGAGCCGGTCAGGCGGGCGATGCATTCGGTTTTCCTCTTTCACGCCATTCCCGCCGGCCTGGACATGGCCATCGTCAATGCCGGACAGCTCGACGTCTATGACGCGATCGATCCGGAGCTGCGCGAGGCGTGCGAAGATGTGATCTTCGATCGCCGGGACGATGCGACGGAGCGGCTGGTCGTGCTGGCGGAGCGCTTTCGCGGCAGCGACCCGGCCGAGGAGAAGAAGGCCGCGGAATGGCGCGGCTGGCCGGTCGAGCAGCGGCTGAGCCACGCGCTGGTCAAAGGGATCGACGCGCACATCGTCGAGGACACCGAAGAAGCGCGCCAGGCATTCGCCCGGCCGATCGAGGTGATCGAAGGCCCGCTGATGGACGGCATGAACGTCGTCGGCGACCTGTTCGGATCCGGCAAGATGTTCCTGCCGCAGGTGGTGAAATCGGCGCGGGTGATGAAGCGGGCGGTGGCGCACCTCATCCCGTTCATCGAAGAGGAAAAGGAGAAGTCGGGGGCGACGCAGGGCAAGGGCCGGATCGTGATGGCCACCGTCAAGGGCGACGTTCACGATATCGGCAAGAATATCGTCGGCGTCGTCCTGCAGTGTAACGGTTTCGAGGTGATCGACCTTGGCGTGATGGTGCCGTGGCAGGACATATTGACCGCTGCGAACGACAATAAGGCGGACATGATCGGCCTTTCCGGGCTGATCACCCCCTCGCTGGACGAGATGGTGACCGTCGCGGGCGAGATGCAGCGCGCCGACATGCGCCTCCCGCTGCTGATCGGCGGCGCGACGACCAGCAAGGTGCATACGGCGCTTCGCATCGATCCTGCCTATGAGGGCCCGGTGATCCATGTGCTGGACGCCAGCCGCGCGGTCGGCGTGGCCTCATCGCTGGTGTCGACCACGCAGCGCGCGCCATTCATCGCGACCACTGCCGAGGATTATGACAAGATCCGCATTTCGCGGGAACGCAGCGGCCACAGCGAGCTGGCGACGATCGACGAGGCGCGGGCGAATGGCCTGGCTTACGATCCATCGGGCAAGGTGGGCGCACCCCAATATCCGGGCCTGCACCACTTCGGCGAATGGCCGCTAAAGGACCTCAAGGCTTCGATCGACTGGACGCCTTTCTTCAGGGCCTGGGAACTGGCCGGCACCTATCCCGCGATCCTTGACGATCCGATCGTCGGCGAAAGCGCCCGGAGCCTGTTCAAAGATGCCCAGGAGATGCTCGACCAGATCATCGCCGAGCGGTGGGTAACGCCGAAGGGCACGGTCGGGCTCTGGCGGTGCCGCCGCGAGGGCGATGACGTTCTGATCCTCGCCGGCAATGACTGGACCCGCGTTCCCTTCCTCCGCCAGCAGGTCAAGAAGCGGGAAGGGCGGCCGAACATGTGCCTCGCCGACTTCATCGATCCGGATGGCGAAGACTGGATCGGCGGGTTCGCGGTAGGGATCCACGGCCTCGAGCCGCACCTCGAGCGGTTCAGGCAGACGGTCAACGACTATGACGACATTCTCCTGAAGGCGCTGGCCGACCGGCTGGCCGAGAGCTTTGCCGAAGTGCTCCACGCCCATGTGCGCAACCGCCTCTGGGACTATGCCGACGAGCATTTCTCCAACGCGGAACTGATCCGCGAGCGTTATCAGGGGATTCGTCCGGCACCCGGCTATCCGGCGTGCCCGGATCATTCGCTGAAGCCGATCCTGTTCGACATGCTGGGCGGTGCGCCGGGCGAAGTATCGCTGACCGAGAATTTCGCAATGTTGCCGACGTCGGCGGTGTCGGGATTCTATTTTGCCCACCGGGACGCCAGCTATTTCGGCGTGGCGCGGATCGGCCAGGATCAGCTGGAGGATTATTCCCGGCGGCGCGGGCTTGATGTCGACGTCGCGGCGCGCTGGTTGAGACCCAATCTCGACTAGCGGCCGAAGGGCGGCTAGCGGTTCCTCTGTGACACCATATTCGTCATCCCCGCGAAAGCGGGGACCCAGTTTTCTTGTTTCGCTAGGTTCCCGCTTTCGCGGGAATGACCACGTGTGGGGAGTTCTGCTGCTCCTTTTGAGCCTGCTCCTGCCGCAATCTGCCGCCGCGCAACTGCCGCCGCGCGAGAATGCGATCCGGCCGGAGCTGATCGCCGAAGGTCCCGCCGTGCCCGGCGGCGAGGTCGAGCTTGCCATCTTGATGCACACCGATCCGGGCTGGCACGGCTATTGGCTCAACCCGGGCGATGCCGGCCTGCCGATGCGGATCGAATGGCAGCTGCCCGATGGCGCGCGCCTCGCGCCGCTGCGCTATCCGGTTCCCGACCGGCTGCTCGTCGCGGGGATCGTCAACTATGTCTATGAGCGCGACCATGCGATCCTGACGCGGCTGAAAGTGCCGGCGGACGCCAGTGGCTCGCTGCCGATCCGCGCCAGCGCGCAATGGCTCGCCTGCACCGACAAGGTGTGCGTGCCCGAACGGGGCGAATTCTCGCTGAATCTGCCCGTCGGAGCCGGCGGTGCTACCGAGCGCGCGCGATTTGACCAATGGCGACGGGCGCTGCCGCGGCCGCTCGCCAGTCCGGCGAAGTTCGCGCTCAGCGGCGACAGGATCGAATTGGCCATTCCGCTTCCGGAAAGCGTCACCATCGGCCAACCTTATTTCTTCCCCGCCGATGACGGGCCGGTCGACTATGCCGCACCGCAGACCTTCAGGCGCAAGGGCGACCTGCTGATCGCTGAGCTGAAGCGTCGGCGTGGCGAGCCCGCCAGCCTGTCCGGTGTGCTCGCGCTCGGCGACGGCCGTGGGCTGGAGATTAGAGCGGCTCCAGGACCCGTGCCTGCCGGTGGTACCAGGATTGGCGACCTGGGTGCCCAGACAATATTCTTCGCTATCCTCGGCGCCCTGGCCGGCGGGATGTTGCTCAATCTCATGCCATGCGTTTTCCCGATCCTAGCGTTGAAGGCGCTGCATCTGGCGAGGTCGGGAGGCGACGAGCGAGGGGCGCGGCGCGATGCGCTGGCGTATGCCGCGGGCGCGGTGGTTGGAACAGGGGCGCTCGGCGGCCTCCTATTGGCAATCCGCGCTGGAGGGAGCGCGGCCGGCTGGGCCTTCCAATTGCAGGATCCGCGCACGACGGTCGTCCTGCTGTTGCTGGTGACCGCAATCACCCTCAACCTGCTGAGAATATTTGAGCTGCCGGTGCTTGCGGGCGAGCATAATCCGAAAGGGAGTTTCGGGACCGGGGCGCTCGCGGCCTTTGTTGCGACGCCCTGTGCCGGGCCCTTCCTTGGCGCTGCGCTTGGGACCGCGCTGCTGCTGCCGCTTTATGGCTCGGTCGCGGTGTTCGCGGCGTTGGGCCTGGGGCTGGCCGTTCCGTTCCTGGCCGTTGCCTTCGTGCCCGCCTTGAGGAACCGACTGCCCCAGCCGGGAGCGTGGATGGTGCGATTGCAGAGGTTTCTCGCCATCCCGATGGCTGCCACTGCAGTCGGGTGCCTGTGGCTGCTATTTCGGCAGGGCGGGCCGGCGGCATTTGTTGCCGGGCTGGCTGCCGCGGTCGCATTGGCGATCCTGTTGCTGTGGGCTGGGTGGTCGCAACGCAAGGGCAGGGCGATCGGCTGGCCGGCGCTTGCGGCCGCGCTGGTCCTGACGGCGATCGCGGCAACCCAAGTGCCGCGCCAGCCGCAGGCCGCCGCCCGCGTCCCCCTTGGCGCCGAAGCCTGGAGCGAGACGGCGGTCGCCAGATATCGCGCTCAGCGCAAGCCGGCATTCGTCTATTTCACCGCGGACTGGTGCCTGACCTGCAAGGCCAATGAAGCGGCCGCAATCGAGCGCGAAGCGACGCGGGACGCGTTCGGCAAGGCGGGCGTGAAGGTGCTGGTCGGCGACTGGACCAATGGCGACCCGGCCATCACCCGCTTCCTCGAGAGCCGCGGGCGGGCGGGAGTGCCGCTCTACCTGTGGTACGCGCCTGGACAGGTCGAGCCTGAAGAGTTGCCGCAGATATTGACGCCCGGGATGCTTACGGAGCGGGCTCAGCAGGCGGGTTGAGCGGGCTCTCCCATACTTTCTGCCCGGCCACCCATGTCTCCATCACCTGGGTCCGGGCCAGGGCTTGTGGATCGACTTTGCTTATATCGCGATCGATAATGATGAAGTCCGCCCATTTGCCCGGCTCGAGGCTCCCGATCTTCCGCTCCGCGAAACCGGCGTAGGCCGCGCCGCGGGTAAAGCCGGCCAGCGCCTGTTCGAAGCTGACCCGTTCCTCCGGCCGCCATCCGCCCGGCGGCTGGCCGTTCATGTCCTCCCGGCTGACGGCGGCGGCGAGGCCGGGGAAGGGGTTGGGGCTTTCGACCGGGAAGTCGGAACCGAAAGCGATGGGAATTTGAAGCTTCTCGACCGTTTGCCATGCATAGGCACCTTTCAGGCGGTCAGGGCCCAGCCGCGCCTCCGCCATCTGCCGGTCGCTGGTCTGATGCGTCGGCTGCATCGACGCGATGATCCCCGCCGGCTTCAGGCGAGGAATGTCGGCAGGGTCGACGATCTGGAAATGCTCGATCCGCCAGCGGCGGTCGCCGGGATATTTCTTCGCAAGCTGCTCGTAGGTCGAAATGACCTGCGCGTTGGCGGCATCGCCGATGGCGTGGATCGCGAGTTGATATCCGCTCGACGCGGCCGCGTTGGCTTGCTCGAGGATCTGCGCGTCGGTCAGGAATTGCAGGCCGCGCGTCTCGGGCTTGTCGGCATAGGGCCGCTTTAGCCAGGCGCCGCGCGAACCAAGCGCACCGTCCGCGTAAAGCTTCACGCCGCCTAGGTGCAGCCGGTCGCCATAAAGCCAGTCGCTGGGCTTGCCGCCGTTGATCGCCCGCATTCCGGGGATACCGCTGGCATAACTCAGGATCCGTACATTGAGCGTGCCGGCCGTGCCCGCCCGTTCCATCGCCGCCCATTCGTCAGGCTCCGTGCCCATGTCGGCGGCGGCGGTGAGCCCGTTGGAGAGCATCAATGCCTGCGCCTTGGCCAGTGCCGCATCCAGTTCCGCCGGCGTCGGGGCCGGGATCTTCGATTCAACCAGGCTCATCGCCGCATCGACGAACAGCCCATTCTCGATCCGGCCGCCGGTCGGAGCCTGGGTGTTGAGGCTGTATCCGGACGCCTGGATGGCGGCGCTATTGGCGACCGCGGCATGGCCGTCGACCCGCCTCAGCCAGACGGGCCGGTCGCTAACCACCGCGTCGATGTCGGCCGAGGTCGGGAAGCGCTTGTCGCGCCACTGTTCCTGGTTCCAGCCGCGGCCAAGGATCCACCGCGCATCGGGATTGGCCTTGGCATAGGCCTGCAGCCGCTCCTGAACCTCGGACAATGACTTGGTGCCCGTCAGATCGAGCTGCAGCGCGCTGAAGCCGAGCCCCATGATATGGCCGTGGGCGTCGATCAGGCCGGGGAGCAGTGTGCGGCCTTCGCCATCCACTTCATGCTGGATCGGACGGTTAAGATCCTCGGACCGCCGGACGACCTGTTCGACCCGTCCATTGTCGTCGATTACCAGTGCGCCGAAATGCTGAAGCTTCCCGTCGGAACCGACCTGGATGCCATTGACGTTGGTGATCAACGTTTGTGCGAGGGCGGATGAGGGGCCGAGGAGCGCGGCCAGCGCGAGTAATGTCGTTCGCATGGCCGCTTCGATAGCATTGTTTGTGGCTTCGTGAAGGTTTAGGCGGCGTCGCCATGGACGCACCGACCAAGACCCGCCCGACCATCGATGACATCCGCACCGCGGCGGACCGGATCAAGGGATCGGTCATCCGTACGCCGATGATGAAAAGCCGCACTCTGTCGGAGATCGTCGACGCGGAAATCTGGCTGAAATTCGAAAACCTCCAGTTTACCGCCGCATACAAGGAACGCGGGGCCCTCAACAAGCTGCTCCAGCTGACCGAGGAAGAACGTGGCCGCGGAGTAGTCGCCGCTTCGGCCGGAAACCATGCCCAGGCGGTCGCCTATCATGGACGGCGGCTCGGGATTCCGGTGACGATCGTGATGCCCGTATCGACCCCGATGATCAAAGTGACCCAGACGGAAGGGCATGGCGCCCATGTCGTGCTGCATGGCGAACGGTTCGATGACGCCGACACTCATGCCCGCGAACTGGAAGCGAAGGATGGCTTCGTCTTCGTCCATCCTTTCGATGATGTCGCAGTCATGGCCGGGGCGGGGACGGTCGGCCTGGAGATGCTGGAGGACGCCCCGGATCTCGACATGCTGGTGATCCCCATCGGTGGTGGCGGACTGATTTCGGGCATCGCCACCGCCGCCAAGGCGCTGAACCCGGCAATCAAGGTGATCGGGGTCGAGGCCGAGCTTTATCCTTCCATGAAGAATGTGGTCGACAGCGAATATGGCGTGATCGGCGGCGATACCTTGGCCGAGGGCATTGCGGTCAAGGAGCCAGGTCAGCTGACCCGTGCGATCATCGCCGACCTGGTCGATCGCATCGACCTGGTTCCCGAAAAGGACATTGAGCACGCCGTATCGATGCTGGTGAACATCGAGAAGACGGTGGTCGAAGGCGCGGGCGCGGCGGGTCTGGCGGCAATCCTTGCCCAGCCGGAGCGGTTCCGCGGCCGGAAGATCGGCACCACCTTGTGTGGCGGAAACATTGATTCGCACCTGCTGGCCAATGTGCTGGTGCGTGAATTAGTGCGCTGCGGCCGGATCGCACGCCTTCGCATTGCCGCGCAGGACCGGCCGGGGGCGCTCGCCGCGATTACCGCCAAGTTCCACGAATGCGGCGTGAATATCATCGAAGTGAACCATCACCGCATCTTCACGCGGCTGCCGGCCAAGGACACGGTGATCGAAGTCGAATGCGAAGCGCGCGACGCCCAGGCGATCGATACGTTGGTCAAGCGGCTCGAGAATGCCGGTTTCGACGTCGAAAGAGCCGCGCTGGACTAGGGCCGGAAGCTAGAAATTTACCCCGAACCGTCCTCTCTCGGGACATCCGGCAACATTAACCCTCTTTTCGGGGGCACCACCCCTTTTCAACGGCGTTTCATGAGCGCATTAATAGTTTCGTAACCATTTGCGGAGGCCTGTCGGGGTGAGCGCACCATTTCGCTTCCCTAAATTCTTTGTGACCAACCCGTCGCCTTGCCCATATCTACCCGGCAAGGTCGAACGGAAGGTCTTCACGGAATTGAACGGCCGCAATGCGGGCGAACTCAATGAGGCATTGGGCAGGATCGGCTTTCGCCGATCGCAGTCGGTCGCTTACCGGCCCAGCTGCGTCGACTGCTCGGCCTGCATCTCCGTTCGGGTGATCTCCGATGAGTTCACGCCCAGCGCGACCCAGCGCAAGATGCTGCGCCGCCACGCCGACCTGGAGGTCAATGCCTGCCGGCCCTGGGCAACCGATGAGCAATATGCCCTGCTCCAGCGCTATCTTGAGGCCCGCCATCCAGGCGGCGGCATGGCCGAGATGGATGAGCAGGATTATGCGGACATGATCGAGCAGACGCCGGTCCGCACTTACGTCATCGAATATCGCGAGCCCTCCGTGGACGGCCGCCCCGGCAAGCTGGTTGGCGCCTGTCTGTCCGACCAGCAGGGCGACGGCCTCAGCATGATCTACAGCTTCTATGATGTGGGCGAGGGGGCCCGGAAGGGCCTCGGCACCTACATCATCCTCGATCATATCGTGCGCGCCGCACGCGCCGGCCTGCCTTATGTCTATCTCGGCTATTGGGTCGAAGGCTCCGATCGCATGACCTACAAGGCGAGCTTCCGGCCAATGGAGCGGCTGGGCCGCGATGGCTGGCGCCGGATGGACGCGCCGGAAACGCTGCCCGAACCGCTGATCGCCGATCAGCTGCCGGCCCGCACGCCGCGGCGGATCCTGGTCGACGCCTAAGCAAAACGGCGGAGCGTTTCCGCCCCGCCGTCAAACAGGCCTGCGCTGCTGTTAAGCCGCCTTCAGCTTGTCACTCATGCTATGGACGGCCGCGGCATTGAGGCGCTGGCCGCCGATCGCCCAGTCGCCCTGCTCGATCTCGACGATTCGGACCCACGTCACCCCGCGCAATTCCTCGCCTTCAACCGCGACCATGGCATCGGTAACCTTTTCGATCAGCTCCTGCTTCTTGGCGGGGCTGAAAACGTCCTTGATGACGTCGATCGTCACTAACGGCATTGAAAGTCTCCTTCATAGGGGTGAACGCCAAATGCCGCGATCGGGCCTTCCCGGCCAGTTCAGCGAATGAAGTAACCCGCTACAGTTTGTGTAGTGAATTGATCAGGCCTTGCACCTATATGCCGGGCGCAAGGAGCAGCCATGAACTACGGTCAATTCTGCCCGATCGCGAAGGCGACAGAGATTTTGGGCGAGCGCTGGAGCGTGCTCATCGTTCGCGAGCTGCTGATGGGCGCGCGCCGGTTCAACGAGCTTCAACGGGGGCTGGGCGACATTTCACCGGCACTTCTTACCGCCCGGCTGAAGTCGTTCGAAGCCGAAGGGCTGGTGGTCAAGCGCCGGATCAGCGGCCAGCGAGGGTCCGAATATTGCCCGACGCCGGCCTGCGAGGCATTGCTGCCGGTGGTCATCGCGATGGGCGAGTGGGGCCTGTGCTGGGCACGCGACAAGCTGACCCGGGACGATTTCGATATCGAATTCCTGATGTACTACCTGGAGCGCAGCATCGACCCGGCGCAATTGCCCGGCGACCACACGATCATACAGTTCAAATTCAAGGACCTGTCCGAACAGTCGGACTGGTGGCTGTTGGTTGACGGCAAAGAGGTGGATATATGCATCACGCCGCCGGGCCGCGACGTGAACATCTATTTCACCACGACGGTGCGCACGATGCATGACGTGTGGATGGGCGACCGAAGCTATCGCGACGCGATGACGAGCGGCGACCTTGTCGTCGAAGGAGAAGCCGCGTTGACGAAGCGCATCAGCAATTGGCTACGGCCGAGCGTCTTCGTCGATGCAAAGCGCGCCCCGGTACCCGAGCAATTTGCATCGGCCGTCTGAAGCTCGACCGGCCAATGCAAAACGGCGGAGCGTTTCCGCCCCGCCGTTGCCCACTCCCACGAATTCCTCAGTTTAGGCGGCGGCGACCTCCGTCGCTCCGCTTTCCGCCTCGGTGTCACGCAGCACATAGCCGCGGCCCCAGACGGTCTCGATATAATTTTCCCCGCCGCAGGCGAGGCTCAACTTCTTGCGAAGCTTGCAGATGAATACGTCGATGATCTTGAGCTCGGGCTCGTCCATGCCGCCGTAGAGATGATTGAGGAACATCTCCTTGGTCAGCGTGGTGCCCTTGCGGAGCGACAACAGCTCCAGCATCGCATATTCCTTGCCGGTCAGATGCACCCGGGCACCGTCTACCTCGACCGTCTTGGCGTCCAGGTTCACGGCCAGCTTGCCGGTACGGATGACCGATTGCGAATGGCCCTTCGAACGGCGGACGATCGCATGGATGCGCGCAACCAGCTCATCGCGATGGAAGGGCTTGGTGACATAATCGTCGGCGCCGAACCCTAGTGCCCGGACCTTCGAATCCATTTCGCCGATGCCCGACAGGATCAGAACCGGGGTCGCAACCTTGGCGGTCCGGAGCTTCTTCAGCACGTCATAGCCGTGCATGTCGGGCAGGTTGAGGTCGAGAAGGATGATGTCGTAGTCGTAGAGCTTGCCGAGATCGAGGCCTTCCTCGCCCAGATCCGTGGTGTAGACGTTGAAGCCTTCCGTGCCGAGCATCAGTTCGATGCTCTTGGCGATGGTCGCTTCGTCTTCGATCAGCAGAACCCGCATGCTGTATTCCCCTGTTAGCTCGCCGACCCGGACATGCCTTGGTACAAAAGGTTGCACGCCCTTAACGACGTCTAAGCGTCCATTAACCATGCGAGTTCTGGCCGTAAAAGGTTAATAGTGCGTAAAGCTTGGTAAATGGACCAGATCGTTGCAGCGATGCATCAGTTTACATCAGTATCGGCCAACCGCCGACTAAGCCATTGTCCGAATTGGAGTTGCTTCGCCCTTCGGCCGCAGCGATGAGACAGCATGAATCTTGAAGACCGCATCCTGTTCGTCGACGCCGAGGCGATCGTGATCGACAAACCCGAGGGATTGCCTGTCGACACGCCGCGGACTGGCGGCGACAGCATCGAAGCGCGGATCGACGAGCTGAAGCTCGGGTTCAAGCGGCCGCCGGTGCCGATGCATCGCCTCGACCGCGATACGTCCGGTTGCCTCCTCCTCGCGCGCAATCCGCGCTCGCGCGCCGCTTACCAGCAAGCGTTCGAAAGCGGCGCGGTCGCAAAAAGTTATCTCGCCGTGCTCGACGGCCTGGTGGGGGGCGAAGAAGGGTTGATCGATTTGCCGGTCGCCAAGATTTCGAGCGCCAGGGGCGGCTGGCGGATGGTGGTCGAGCCGGGCGGCAAGGCGGCCGCCACCCGCTGGCGCAAGATCGCGGAAGTTGACGGACAGAGCCTCGTCGAGTTTCGCCCGCTGTCGGGCCGCACCCACCAGATCCGGCTTCACGCCTCGCGGGGACTGGGGGCCGCGATCGTGGGGGACCCGGTTTATTCCCTACCCGACGATGCCGAGCTGGGCGGCATGACCCTGCCGGATAGCGGTATGCTCCTTCACAGCTGGCGGATCGTCGTGCCGCGCGATCCCAAGGACGCAATCGACGTTACCGCCCCAGTGCCGGATCGCTTCGGGCTTTGGCTCGACCATCTATGAAGCCTGAGGATGTGAATATTCCGGAGGATGCGCTGTCCGAGCGTTTCCTCGCCGCGACGGGGCCTGGCGGACAAAATGTCAACAAGGTCGCGACCGCCTGCCAGCTGCGCGTCGACCTGTTCAAGCTGGGCCTGACACCGGAAGCCTATGAGCGATTGAAAGCCATCGCCGGCAGCCGGGTGACCTTGTCGGGCGAGCTGATCATTACCGCGCGCCGCTTCCGCACCCAGGAAGCGAACCGGGAGGATGCTCGCCGGCGCCTTGCCGAAATGATTGCGGAAGCCCATGTCGTGCGCGCCAAGCGGCGCCCGACGCGGCCTAGCAAGGCAGCCAAGGCTCGGCGGGTTGACGAGAAGAAGGGCCGCAGCGCGATCAAGGCCGCACGAGGACGAGTGAGGCTGGATTAATTTCCTCCCCGCGAATTCGTGGGGAGGGGAACCAGCGAAGCTGGTGGAGGGGTTCTGGAGGGCCCGCAAAGAACCCCTCCACCGCCTACGGCGGTTCCCCTCTCCAGCGACTGCTGGGGAGGAAAAAGTTATGTACGACTTCAAGATCGAAGCGGCCGATAAGCCGACGCTTTACCGGGACCTGGCTTCCGCCCTCGAAGGGCTGGTGGCCGGCGAGAGCGACGGCATCGCCAACATGGCCAATGCCGTTTCGCTGATCTGGGAGACCTTGCCCGACGTCAACTGGGTCGGTTTCTATCGCAACATTGGCGGCGAGCTGGTTGTCGGGCCGTTCCAGGGACGCCCCGCCTGCGTCCGCATCGCCTTTGGTGACGGCGTGTGCGGCGCCGCGGCGGAAACGCGCCAGGTGCAGCTTATCGAGGATGTGCACGCCTTCCCCGGCCACATTGCGTGCGACAGTGCGTCAAACAGCGAGATTGTCGTGCCGCTGATCCGCGACGGGGAACTGCTCGGGGTCCTCGATATCGACAGCCCGAAGCATGCCCGCTTCGACGCCGAGGATGAGGCGGGGGTCGTGAAGCTGGCGCAGATCATGACGCAACATATTTGAAGTCGTCACCCTGAACTGGTTTCAGGGCCCATTTCTCCGCCCGTTCAGTCGTCTCAGGAATGGATGCTGAAACAAGTTCAGCAAGACGCCTGTTTGGGCGGTCAGCTCAGTATCTCCAGCTGCTCGTCGCTCAGGCCACCAGGAATGATCATGACCGGCACCGGCAGCTTGCCGGCGTCGTTGCCGGTGAAATGGGCAACCAGCGGCCCCGGCTTGCCGGATGGCGCCGCCCCAAGCACCAGCGCGGCAATGTCGTCGCGCGTGCCGATGTGACCGCGAACCGCGACGACCGGGTCGCCGTGGCGAACCACGATTTCCGGTGTTATCCCGGCCGCATCCATGATCTCCCCGACCGAGGCGGCGACGATCCCGTGGATGCGCAGCTCTTGTTCTTCCTCGATGGCGGCCTGGACCCCGCCCCACTGAACGAAATCCTGAGGCTCGACGACGGCCAGCACATCGACCTCTCCACCGGTCTTGGCCGCGCGACGGGCAGCAAAGCGCAGGGCGACCCGCGCCTCCGGGCTGTCGTCGATCACGACGAGATAAGTCCGCGCCATCCCTGTTCTCCCCAGCACGAAAGCTGCGGCAAGTCCCGTTCACAGGCAAGCTTATTCGACTTGACCCGCAACCGGCTTTGGCCTTTGTGCCGGGCGAGTCTGATCTAGCCCGAGAGCAGCCATGTCGATCGAACTGAAAATGCCCGCCCTGTCGCCGACGATGGAGGAGGGGACGCTTGCCAAGTGGCTGGTCAAGGAAGGCGACACGGTTTCGTCGGGCGATATCCTGGCCGAGATCGAGACCGACAAGGCGACCATGGAGTTCGAGGCGGTCGACGAGGGCAAGATCGCCAGGATCCTCATTCCCGAGGGCTCGGACGGGGTGAAGGTCGGCACGCCGATCGCGATCCTGGCGGGGGAGGGCGAAGAGGTCAGCGCCAATGCGCCCGCACCCACGCCCAAAGCCGAGGCCGCCCCACCGCCGAAGGTCGAGGAGCCGAAGGTCGAGGCTGCTCCCCCGGCGAAGGGCGGCGGAGAAACGCCGGCAGCACCTCCGGCAGCGGCCGCTGTACCCAAAGCCGATAGTGGCGACCGCATCAAGGCATCGCCGCTGGCTCGCCGGCTGGCCGAAGCCCAGGGAATCGACCTGTCGACCCTGACGGGCTCCGGCCCGGGCGGGCGGATCGTGCGCGCCGACCTGGGCAAGGCTGGTGGTGGAGCAATGGCTGCACCCGCACCCAGCGCCGCTCCGGCCGCCGCGCCGGCCGCGGCCCATGTGGAGCCGCTGGATATCCCGCATGAGGCGGTCAAGCTTTCCAACATGCGCAAGACGATCGCGCGCCGCCTGACGGAATCGAAGCAACAAATTCCGCACATCTATTTGACGCTCGACACCAACCTCGACGCGCTGCTGAAGCTGCGCGGCGAACTCAATGCCGGCCTCGCCAGCCGCGGCGTGAAGCTGTCGGTCAACGACATGCTGATCAAGGCGCTGGCCCTGGCGCTGATCGAAGTGCCGGAATGCAACGTCAGCTTCGCCGGCGACCAGCTCATCAAGTACAGCCGCGCCGACATTTCGGTGGCGGTCAGCATCCCGGGCGGCCTGATCACGCCGATCATCGTCGGCGCAGAGAGCAAGGCCATCTCGACGATCAGCAAGGAAATGGCCGACCTCGCCGGCCGGGCCAAGGAAGGCAAGCTGCAGCCGAACGAATATCAGGGCGGCACCGCGTCCCTCTCCAACATGGGCATGTTCGGGATCAAGCATTTCGAAGCCGTGATCAATCCGCCGCAGGCGATGATCATGGCGATCGGGGCGGGTGAGAAGCGGCCCTGTG